>JBJMIW010000099.1:0-4339 GCA_045806665.1 Actinoallomurus sp. | reverse complement strand
CGCGAATGCACCGACCGGCTCCTCATCTACAACGAGCGCCACCTACGTCGCGTACTCGCCGAGTACGAGCGGCACTATAACGACCATCGCCCTCATCGGGCACGAGACCGGCGCCCACCGCAACCGACCTGGGCGGCAGCTCCCGCCGATCGTCACGACGCCCGGCTGAGGCGTGGGGAGGTCCTCGGCGGCCTGATCAACGAGTACAGCCCCGCGGCGTAGCTGCAGGAAGAAAGCCCTGGTCAGCAGCCGTAATCGCGTATCCGCACCCCACACGGTCGGCGTGATCCCACCGCGGTCTACGCCCAACCTGGCGACGCAGCACCTGGTTCTCGTGACGGAGCACGAGTAACTCGACGTCCTTGGACAGTTCAGACCGGACCAACACCGCCAGCAGCCCGAACAGGAACCTCACCAACCGGTAGACGAGCGACAACAGCACCTCGAGATGGTCCCAGCCTCGACGCTGATCCCGCAGCAAAACACCAGCTCACAGCACGAAACCGAGTTTCCGAGCGGGACACGTTGGCGTACAGGTCGTGGGCGAACGTCGTGGTGGCGGCGACCATCAGTCCGGCGACCACGGCGAGTACCGTGGCGAAAGCGACCGCGCCGAAGATCGCCAGGAACACATCGCCGCCTACCGAGCCGGCACCGCCGCCGAGTTTCTGCGCGAGCAGCAGCGCCGCGGTGTTCCCACCCCTGTCGGACGCGGCGATCGCGGCCGTGCCCAGCAGTGCCGTCGCGCCGAGCCCGAGAATGAGCACCACCATCACGGTGAAGACCGCCTCGATTCCCAGCAGCCAGATCGCGGAGGACTCGGCCGCCTGATCGTCACGAACGGTGTAGAAGTGCTGGAAGACGTGCGGCAGGCCGATGAAGGCCAGCGACACGCCGATGCCGAGACTGATCAGGTCGATCGGGCTCTTGTACTGCCCGCCGGGTGCCAGGAACGCCTGACCCTTGCCGCTGCCCTTCCCGGTGGCCGCGATCAGCTCGCTGGGGTTGAACCCGAACCGGGCCAACATCATCACCGACATCACGGTGATGATGACCATCAGTACGACGACCTTGATGATCTGCATCCCCGCCGCGCATGCCGCCGAACACCACGTACACGATCATCAGGACGCCCACGATCGCGATCGCCGAATTCTTCACCGTCTGGCTCTGCGTGCCGATCAGCAGCGCGAGGAGCGCTCCGGCACCGACCATTTGGGCGACGAGATAGAAGGCGGAGATGCTCAGGGCGGACACCGCCCCCGCCACCCGGACCTGGCGTTGCCGCATCCGGAACGACAGCACGTCGGCGACGGTGAACCGGCCGCTGTTGCGGAGAAATCCGGCGAGGAGCAGCAGCAATGCGAATGCGACGACGTTGGCGATGCCAAAGAGGAACCCGTCGAAGCCGAACAGCGAAACCAGGCCGACGCTGCCCATCACGGCGGACGCGGACAGCGAATCCCCGGCGATGGCGAGGCCGTTCTGCCGTCCGCTCAACCCGCGGCTGGCGGTGAAGAACTCCTCGCGGGTCTTGCGGTGCCGCGCCGCCCAGGCCGTGATGCCCAGGCTGATCAGTACCACTGCGGCGAACAGGGCCAGTGTCAGCGAACGATTGCTGGCGACGGCGCCGGCTGTGCCGTCCGCGAGAACCCGAACCGTCATGTTCATGCCGCCCCGTCCTTTTCGGTCCGTGCCAGTACCCGGGCGACGACCAGCCGGTTCTTCCGCGAGTGGCGCCTGAACACCACGGCGACCAGCAACGTGGTCACCACCTGGGCCCAGGCCAGCAGCAGCCCGACGGTGACGTGGCCGCCGACGGTGCGCGCCATGAGGTTGCGCTCGTAACCGACGGCCCATAGCAGCAGCAGAAACCACGCCATGACCAGACCACCGACGACTGCGGTGAAAATCCTGGACCGGCGACGTAGCGCGGCGTACTCCGCGTCGCCGTCGATCTTGTGAGCATCAGCAGTTAGACGATCTCGGGCTTCCGGCTGCGGGGTCGTGGTGGACATGGCCCTCCTTCGAGTGTTGGACGACACGGCTGCCGTCCGGCAGGGCTTCCTTCGTGGTCGGGGTGAGTTGTGTTCTCACGAGTCCGTCGGCGCCGCATCGGGCGGTTCCCAGCGAGCACGACCGTCACTGGCCAGCAGTGCCGATATCCGGGCCCCGGTCGCCACCAGCACCGGGGCGATGGTCTCTTCGATCTCCGCCATCGACATCAGTGGCGTGGGCATGGCGACGTTGATCGCAGCGACGGCATGACCGTCCCCGGTCAGCAACGGCACCGAGATCGACCGCACCCCGAGCGTGGTCTCCTGCTCCATCACCGCATATCCGCGCTTACGGGCCCGTTCGACCTGAGCCAGCAGCTCCGGGAGCGATCCGACCGAGTGCTCGGTGGGCCGGCCGAACGTGATCCGCTCGGCGAGCTCCGCCACCTCCGAGCTCGGGAGCCGGGACATGATCGCCTTGCCCAGCGACGACAGATGGATCGGCAACCGCTCACCGACATGGACGCGCAGGCCGAGTCGGTAGCGTTCCCCCGCAGGCATTCCACGAGCATCACATCGGCGCCGTCACGCACGGCAAGGTTGACGCTCTGCCCGAAGCGCTCCACCAGTACGTGCATATGTGGTCTGGCGATCTGCCGGATATCGAGGTTCTGCAACGCGGCATAACCGAGCCTCAGGACAGCCACCCCCGGCCGGTAGCGCCGAGACTGCGGGTCCTGGTCGAGGTACCCGAGCTCGTACAACGTCGAGACCAGCCGCTGCGTGCGGCGCTTGTCCATCTCGAGCGCTCGCGCAAGCTCCCCTACCCCCAGCTCGGGCCGGTCCGCTGTGAAGGCGGCCAGAACCTGCAACCCCGCGGCGAGTGACGCCACGAAGTCCCCCCTGGACGAGGGTGGTGCACTATTGGCCATTTCTGCGCTTTGGTGTTGCACGCCGGTCCTTGGCCGTGGAATCGGCGGGCTGGGCGGGGAGGTGCTTCCTGGAAGGCGGAGCTGCCCCTGGGTCGGCGCGATCGTCGCGTCGGCCGCCGACCGCCCGCGATCGCCGTGGCTTCGCGCAGGCCCGAACAGTCCTGGGCGGGGCGGCACTATCGTGCTTACGTGACGACGCTGAGCAGCGCGACCGAAGAGGCGGAGCCGAGGTCGACGCCACCCCGGGCCTTCATTGTCACGATCTACGGGTTGTACGCGCGCGACGTCGGCGGCTGGATCAGCGTCTCCGCGCTGATCCAGCTCATGGGGCGGTTCGGGATCGACGCCTCGTCGGTGCGCTCGGCCATCTCCCGGTTGAAGCGCCGGGGTCTGCTGGAGGCGTGGAAGGTGAACGGTTCGGCCGGGTACACCCTGTCTGAGCAGGCCCGGGGGATCCTGGACGAGGGGGATCGGCGGATTTTCGGCCGGCAGCGCGCCGAGCTGGCGGACGGGTGGTTGCTGGCGGTCTTCAGCGTTCCCGAGTCGCAGCGGCAGCAACGGCACCTGCTTCGCTCGCGGCTGAGCTGGCTGGGTTTCGGCATGACCGCGTCGGGAGTGTGGATCGCCCCTCGGTACCTGTACGAGGAGACCCGCAAAGTCCTGGAGCGCTACGAGCTTTCGGAGTACGTGGATCTGTTCGAAGCCGACTACCTGGCCTTCGGAGACGTCGCCGACCTGGTGGGCCGATGGTGGGACCTGGAAGGGCTACAGCGGCTCTACGCCGAGTTCCTGGGCTCTTTCGACCCGGTGCTGGAACGCTGGCTGCAGGGCGATACGGGGGAAGACGCGGAGGCGTTCGAGGACTATGTGCGGGCGTTGACCGCCTGGCGCCGGTTGCCTTACCTCGACCCGGGGCTGCCGCCGGAGCTCTTGCCGCCCGATTGGAACGGCGTCCGGGCGGCGGCCCTGTTCGATGAACTGAAGGACAGGCTGACCGAGCCCGCATATCGCTTTGCCGGCTCGTTGATCGAGGACGACAGCGGCAGGGCCGCGGCGGCCGGGCTGCGGTAGCCACACCGCCTTCACATGCACAACGGCGGGCGGGCCGGCGAGACCGTGCCGCCCCCCGGCATGCCGCGGTCACCGCGAAGTCCGGCCTTTTCGCAGATCGGTCACAGCGTGATGAGCCGGTCCTCGGGGATGACGGCGACCCCCAAGATCTCGATCATCGCCTCCGGCTGCCACAGGGCGGTGCAGCCGATGCCGGCCATGGCGGGATAGACGGGCCCGGCGAGTTCGCGCCAGACGCGGCCGATCTCCTTGCCGTGCTTCTGGTAGTCGGGGATATCGGTGAGGTACAGCGTGACGCTGACGAGGTCCTCCGGCCGCCCGCCCGCCGCCCGCAATGTG
>JBJMIW010000098.1:0-4943 GCA_045806665.1 Actinoallomurus sp. | reverse complement strand
GTCCGGTCCTTATGATCGTTTCGGTGGTCATGGCGAAGGGGAAACACCCGGTCCCATTCCGAACCCGGTAGTTAAGCCCTTCAGCGCCGATGGTACTGCACTGGAGACGGTGTGGGAGAGTAGGACGCCGCCGGACATAAACATATAGTGAGGAAGGCCCGCCAGAGCATCTCTGGCGGGCCTTCCTGCGTTCAGGCCACAGTGCGGCGCCATTTCTCCGAGTCAGCCTAAGTGGTCACGACTTCGGTTCGGATATGGCGCCGGGCCGGCCGGAATGCCCCGACCTGCCGCATATGCACGGCTGGTGGCCTGCTGCATTCGCCGGTTCGGGCTGGTCCGGAACGCGAAAGAGCCGGGTCCCTGCGGGCGGTGCCTGCTACGTTTATGGTGTGCCGTTCAGCAGGCGGCGCGTCCGCGGTCATCAGACCGCCCGGGGAACTGAGGTGCGCGGTGTCCAACGAAGACCAGGGCGAGCGCGTTATCGCGGTTCGCGACAGCAAGGATCCTGACGGCCCGAAGCTGTTCTTCAGCGTGAGCGCCTGGCGGGACCTTCTCGATCGCATCAAGGCGGGCAAGCACGACCTGCCGGAGGACATGCGCGAGGGCCTGGACGAGCGCTTCGCACGCTGACCGATCGTGCGCTCGACCACTTCTCCCACGCAGCAGTGGCGCCGGCGGGATCCGCTCCGCCGACGTGCCGGGGTCGTCTCTCAGCTCCCGATCCGCTTGCGAGCCTGCCCGCGGACCCGCCGTCGCTGGGACGGGTCGAGCATGAGGTAGCCGACGATCGGCGCGGCGATGAGACCGAGCACGATCAGGAGCGTCACCCAACCGGGCAGCAGCCACCAGGCGATGAGAGCGACGGCCACTCCGCCGACGACGTATCCGGTGCGTCCCATGACGAGCCTCCATTCGAAGGAGTTCGCTAGGAGAACGCGCGGCACCGTGACCGGTGTTCCGTCGATCGCGATATATCTTCTGGCTCTGGCGCCACAGCGTGCCGAGATCTCCGTGGTCGCCCGTCGATCCGCTGCCGCCTCTGCGGCTCAGGGCCGCTGCGCACGCCGGGGCGTGCCGGGGGCTCGGTGAAAGCCGCTGACCACTCGCGTTCTGTGGTGGTTCGCTGGATCTCTGCTCTGCTTTACCGAGCCTTTCGCCCAGCCGACGCCTCCAGAGAGCGTGAGCCGGCCACGGCCCGGTGTGGCGGCGAGCGTCGCCGTCGCGGCTGCGGGCCTCGCAGCCCTGTTCACGGGGGTTCCCCTCGCCTTCGCCGTCGTACGGATCGTCGGCGCCGCGTACCTGATCTACCTCGGCGTGCAGACGATTCGGCACCGGAACGCGGATCCGGGCGATGCGGCCGGCCTGGGCCGGGCGATCTCCGCCCGTCAGGCCCTCAACGGTCGCGCGACCAACCTCCTGAACCCCGAAATGGTCACCTTCACGATCGCAAGCTCAGGTGAGGAGCGCCTGGTTCAGACGTGCAGGGTGAGCGGGCCGCCGCCCAGTTGCTCCAGGGCCGCAGCGTGCAGGAGGCCGTTGCTGCAGATGACGCTGCCGCCGTCGGGGCTCGGGACGCCGGACAGGTCGGTGAAGATCCCGCCCGCCTCCTCGACGATGATCTGCAGTGCCGCGACGTCCCACAGGGACACCTCGGGCTCGGCGGAGACGTCGACGGTGCCTTCGGCGACCATGACGTGCGACCAGAAGTCGCCGTACGCCCGGGTGCGCCAGACCTTACGGCTCAGGTCGAGGAAGTTGTCGAGGCGGCCCTGCTGCTCCCAGCCGTCGAGGCTGGAGTAGGAGAACGACGCGTCCTGCAGCTCCGTGACGCCTGAGACACGGCAGCGGGTGGCCTTGGCGAGGCTGCGGCCGGTCCAGGCGCCACCGCCGCGAGCGGCCCACCAGCGGCGGTTCAGCGCCGGGGCGGACACCAGGCCGACGACGACCTCGTCGCCTTCCATCAGGGCGATGAGCGTCGCCCACACGGGAACACCGCGGACGTAGTTCTTCGTCGCGTCGATCGGGTCGATGACCCAGCAGCGGGGACCGTAGCCGGTCCGGCCGTACTCCTCGCCGTGGATGGCGTCCCGCGGCCGCGCCCGCCTCAGCGTGTTGCGCAGCGACTCCTCGACCGTCTGGTCGGCGTCGCTCACCGGGGTGAGGTCGGGCTTGGTCTCGACGCGAAGGTCCAGGGCCCTGAACCTTCGCGTGGCGACGTCGTCGGCCGCGTCCGCCATGACGTGTGCCAGCCGCAGGTCATCCGAATAGTCCGCCACGAAGGGCAACGGTATCGCGACACCACCCGCCACAGACACACTAGGGCCGTGAACACCCTAATATCTTCCGAGTCTTGGCCCATGCCCGATCCTCCGACACCGGCGCTGCTGTTCGATCTGGACGGAACGCTGATCGACAGCGTGTACCAGCACGTGATCGCCTGGCGGAACGCGCTGGCGGTCGTGGGGATCGACCTGTCGGTGTGGCGGATTCATCGGCGGATCGGCATGAGCGGCGGCCTGTTCGTCACGGCGTTGCTGCGGGAGACGGGGGTGTCGCTGACCCCCGCGGAGGTCGAGGAGCTGCAGAGGCTGCACGCGCGTGCCTACCTGGAGCAGGTCGGCTCCGTACGGGCGCTGCCCGGCGCGGCCGAGCTCCTGGGCTTCCTCACCGAGCGGGGGGTGCCGTGGGCCATCGCGACGAGCGGCCGGATGGAGACGGCGCATTCGGCGCTGGGGATGCTGGGGCTGCCCGAGGACACCCCGCTGATCACCCGGGACATGGTGCGGTTCGCCAAGCCCGATCCGGACCTGTTCCTGGCCGCGGCGGCCCTGGTCGGTGTGGAGCCCGACCACGCCATGGTCGTCGGCGACAGCGTGTGGGACCTGCTGGCGGCACGCCGTGCCGGCGCACTCGGCATCGGCCTGCAGTCCGGCGGGTACGGCCGCGAGGAGCTGGAGCGGACGGGTGCCTTCCGCGTGTACGCCGATCCGGCCGACATGCTGGCCCGCATCGACGAACTCGGCCTACGGCAGACGACCTGAGCGCGCCGACCGGCCGACATGCCGGCCCGGCATCGACCGGTCCGGGCTACGGCAGACGGGCGTCAGCGGGACGACCGGCTGACGTGCGTGACCGGACACGCACGCGGCAGGGATCCGGGCACCGCCACGGACACGATGGAGGAGCGGCGTGCCCGGCCGCGTCGGCGCGAGGGGCTCAGCGGATCGGTGCCTCGGCGTTCCAGGAGGCCGGCAGGCGCAGGTTCGCCTCCGACGGGGAGCCCGCCTCGACGGTGTAGGTCACGAGGATCTGGTCGGGTGTCACCGGAGCCGCGAGCGGGATCGGCGCGGCATCGCTCGCGGCCTCGCGACCAGGGCGTACGGGTCGCACTGCTGGCGCGCCGCAGGGAGCGGCCGGCCGAGCCGGCGAGCAAGATCGAGGCGAACGGTGGTGTCAGTCCGCCTCGTCGCCCTCGCGGGCCGCCAGCAGGCGGCGTAGCGACTCGAGGCGGGACGCGCCGGCGTCACGGGCGGCGACCCACGCGTCGAGCGCGCAGTCGCGCTGCAGGTGCGTGCAGTGTGGCGGGCACTCCGCGGCGCCTTCCAGGAGGTCGGGGAAGGCGCCCAGGATGTCGTCGGGCGTGACGTGGGCCAGGCCGAAGCTGCGTACGCCCGGGGTGTCGATGATCCAGCCGTCTCCGGAGGGCAGCTCCAGCGCGATCGCCGACGAGGAGGTGTGCCGGCCCCGCCCGGTGACCGGGTTGACCTCGCTCACGGCGCGCTCGGCGTCCGGGACCAGGGCGTTCACCAGTGTGGACTTGCCGACGCCGGAGTGCCCCATGAGCACGCTCAGCCGTCCGGCGAGCCGCTCGGCCAGGTGGTCGACCGGCTCATCCTTGCGCGTCACGATGTACGGCACGCCGAGCGGTGCGTACGTCTCCAGCAGGGCCTCCGGCGACCCCAGGTCGGCCTTGGTGAGGCACAGCAGCGGATCCACGCCCGCGGCGTACGCGGCGACGAGGCAGCGGTCGATCATCCCCGGGCGCGGCGGCGGATCGGCCAGCGCGGTGACGATGACGAGCTGGTCGGCGTTGGCGACGATCACGCGTTCGACCGGATCGGTGTCGTCGGCGGTACGGCGGAGCGTGGCCGTGCGGGGCTCGATGCGCACCACCCGCGCCAGCGTGTCGGCGCGGCCGGAGGTGTCACCGACCAGATGGACGCGATCGCCCACGACGACGCTCTTGCGGCCGAGCTCCCGGGCGCGCATCGCGGTCACCATACGGGAGCGGTCGCCCTTCTTCCGCCCGGCGCGTCCCGTGCCGTCGCCGCCGACGAGGCAGGTGTAGCGGCCACGGTCGACCGCGACGACGAAGCCTCCGACGGCGTCGTCATGCGCCGGGCGCCGGCGGGTACGCGGCCGGGAGCCGCGTCCCGGGCGCACCCGAACGTCGTCCTCGTCGAGCCTGCCCCAGTCGTTCGCCATGGGTTACCGAAGCATCTCCGTCCACAGCTCGCCGAATTCGGGCAGCGTCTTGCCGACCGTCGGGAGATTCTCCACCTCGACGCCGGGCACGGCCAGGCCGAGGACGGCGCCGGCCATCACCATCCGGTGATCGTCGTAGGTGTGGAAGACGCCGCCGCGCAGCGGCCTCGGCCGGATCTCCAGGCCGTCGGGCAGCTCCCGCACGTCGCCGCCCAACCCGTTGATCTCCTTGGTCAATGCGGCCAGCCGATCGGTCTCGTGCCCCCGCATGTGGGCGATGCCGCGCAGCCGGGACGGGCCGTCGGCCAGGGTGGCGAGCGCGGCGATCACGCAGGTCAGCTCGCTGACGTCACCCAGGTCGACGTCGATACCGTGGATCGTGCCGCTGCCGCGCACGGTGAGGTCGCCGGCGGCGTACTCGGCCGACCCGCCCATGTCGGCGAGCAGGTGACGCAGGG
>JBJMIW010000097.1:0-9360 GCA_045806665.1 Actinoallomurus sp. | reverse complement strand
GCGCCGCCATCGCAGAGGCCCACGGGCTCGACGAGCGGGAGCTCCTCGCCGTCCCCGGGGCGCGGGTGGAGGCCACGGCGCTGACCGAGCTGGCGGACGGGCCCGCGCGGACGGCCTCGGACGTCATCGACCTCCTCGAGGCGGTGGCGCGCCGGCTCGTCGTCGGCATGGAGACGCTCGGCTGGGACGCCTGCCGGGCGGCGGCCGTCTGCGCCGAGGTGCTCGGCCGTGAGGTCCCCGACGTCGTACGCCTGCTGGAGTTCGGCGCGCGGGAGGTCGTGCCGCGGCTGGATGCCACCTCCGGAGAGATCGGCGCGGTCCTGCACGCGCTGGACGGCGGGTACGTCCCCGCCGGTCCGTCCGGGTCGCCGACCCGCGGGCTGGTCAACGTGCTGCCGACCGGCCGCAACTTCTACTCCGTCGACCCGAAGGCGATTCCGTCGCGTACGTCGTGGGACGTCGGGGTGTCCCTCGCCGAGTCGCTGGTCCGGCGGCACCTGGACGACACCGGCGAGTATCCGCGCAGCGTCGGCCTCACGGTGTGGGGCACGTCCGCGATGCGCACGCAGGGCGACGACATCGCCGAGGTGCTCGCGCTGATCGGCGTCCGCCCGGTCTGGGACGAGGCGTCGCGCCGCGTCACCGGCTTCGAGATCATCCCACGGGAGGAGCTGGGCCGGCCCCGCGTCGACGTCACGCTGCGGATCTCCGGCTTCTTCCGGGACGCATTCCCGCACGTCATCGCGCTACTGGACGACGCGATCGACGCGGTCGCGCGGCTCGACGAGGCCGGCAACCACGTCCGCGCCCACGCGCTGGAGGACCTGGCCGGGCACGGGGACTGGCGCCGCGCGACCAGCCGGATCTTCGGGTCCAAGCCGGGAGCGTACGGCGCTGGCCTGCTGCCGCTGATCGACGCCCGTAACTGGCGGGACGACCGGGACCTCGCCGAGGTGTACGCCGTGTGGGGCGGCTACGCGTACGGCCGCGGCCTGGACGGGCGGGAGGCGCGCACCGACATGGAGGCGGCGTTCCGCCGGATCTCGGTCGCGGCCAAGAACCAGGACACCCGTGAGCACGACATCATGGACTCCGACGACTACTTCCAGTACCACGGCGGCATGGTCGCCATGGTCCGGACGCTGACCGGGAAGAACCCGGCCGCGTACGTCGGTGACTCCGCCCTGCCCGACCAGGTGAAGACGCGGACGCTCGGCGAGGAGACCCACCGGGTGTTCCGCGCCCGTGTCGTCAACCCGCGCTGGATCGCCGCGATGCGCCGCCACGGCTACAAGGGCGCCTTCGAGCTCGCCGCCACCGTCGACTACCTCTTCGGCTACGACGCGACGGCCGGGGTGGTGGACGACTGGATGTACGAGAAGCTGGCCCAGGAGTACGTCTTCGACGCCGAGAACCGCGCGTTCATGGAGCGGTCGAACCCCTGGGCGCTGCGCGGCATCACCGAACGCCTCCTGGAGGCCGCCGACCGCGAACTATGGGCCGAACCTGACCCCGAGACGCTGGACCGCCTCCGCCGGACGTACCTCGACCTCGAAGGCGACCTCGAGGCCGGCGAATAGGCAACGGTCGTTGGCGGTGGCGTTGAACCCGTCGATGTCGTACATGGCGACGTCGAGGTACGGCGCGGACGGCACCGAGATCAGTTGCCACTGCCAGCTGGTGTTCAGTGACGTTCCACGCCTGGCGCGGGTCCGGGACGGCGCTTTACGCTGATCTGCCATGGACCACGATGTGCTCGGGGCGGACTACGAGGCCATCCGGCTGACGCTGGACGACGACGCCGAGGGCGAGGTGGTGGCGACGCTCGTCCGGCGTCCCTGCCCCGGCAGCCGGAAGGCCGTGCTGTACATCCACGGGTTCGTCGACTACTTCTTCCAGACCCACCTCGCCGACTTCTACGTCGAGCGCGGGTACGCCTTCTACGCGCTGGACCTGCGCAAGTACGGGCGTTCGCTGCTCGACCATCAGACGCCCAACTTCGCCCACAGCATGTCCGACTACTTCCCGGAGATCGACGAGGCGGTGCGCCTCATCCGGAAGGACAACGACACGCTCCTGGTGAACGGCCACTCGACGGGTGGGTTGATCGCCGCCCTGTGGGCCGATCGCGTACGCGGTCAGGGGCTGGTCGACGGGCTGTTCCTCAACAGCCCGTTCCTGGAGGTGAACGTCCCCGCCGGGGCCCGGCGCACGCTCGGGCCGGTCGTCCGCGCGCTGGCCAAGGGGCGCCCGACCATGACGTTCCCGGCCGGGGTGAACCGGGCGTACGTCCGGAGCATCCATCGGGATCACGGCGGAGAGTGGGAGTTCGACCTGGCCTGGAAGCCGGTGGAGGGCTTCGGCGTACGGGTCGGGTGGCTCGCGGCGATCCTCGAGGCGCAACGGCAGGTCCACGCCGGGCTGGCCATCGACGTGCCGATCCTCGTGATGGCCTCCGCGAAGACGGTGCGCGGCTAGAAGGCCGACTACTCGACCGGCGACGGCGTGCTGAACGCCGACGACATCGCCCGCTGGTCGACGCGGCTCGGCCCGCACGTGACGTGCGTGCGCGTCGAGGGTGGGCTGCACGATCTGGTGCTGTCCGCCGAGCCCGTACGGGCCAAGGTCTTCGACCAGCTCGATCGCTGGCTGACCGCCTACGTGTGAGCAGGCGGGCTCAGAACTGGTCGCACCCGCCCGCCTGGTTGACGCTGAACACGTGGCGGGTGGCGGCGCAGACGGTCTCGAGCACGTGGATCGGCGTGTCGTCCGTGGCGTACGACGCTCGGAGGACCTGAACGACCCAGTCGCCGGGGTCGAGGTCCAGCAGGTCGGTCTCGGGCAGGGTGGCCGGCCGCGCCATCAGCGTCTCCTCGGCGTGCCCGAACGCGTGACCGTGGGCGGCGATCGCCTCGTGCAAGGTGGGCTTCAGCCGCTCCGGTTCCATCACGGCGGTGTCGGCGAACAGGTCGGCGCGGAAGTAGGAGACGGCGATCCGTACCGGCACCTCGTCGGCGAGCACCAACCGGCGCCGGGCGATGACGTCCTCGCCGGGCCGGATCCGCAGGCAGGTCGCGATGTGCTCGCGGGCGGGCTCCAGGCCGACGTCGAGGACGCGCAGCCGGGAACGGACGCCTTGCCGTTCGGCCGTGCTCAGGAAGCTGTATCCGGCGCCGGACGTCGACGGCTCGATCGGTAGCGGTCGCTCCAGGATCACCGCGGGCACCCGCGCGGCGGGCGGCTCCGGCGCCCGTGCGGCCGAGCCCTTGCGCATCTGGGAGATGCGACCGGGCGACAGCCCGAGCACATTGGCGATGTCCTCGAGGCGGTGGCCGCCGTCCCTGGCCTCGGCGATCGCCTGGCGGCGCATTCGGGCCGCCTCTTCGACCAGGGCCTGCTGCTCCGCCATCACCGCGCCGAGGGCCCGGGCGCGCTCGATCGGATCGGCGAGAGCGGCGATCTCTCGCAGTCGGCTGTGGCTCACGGCGTCGCGGCTCCGCTCTTCGAGACGAGCTTCAGCCCTCCTGTTGCACGACTACGCATAGTGGCCGTATGCTCACACTCTACCTCGTTTAGGCCCCCTAAAGGCCGCCGTTGAGAGGGCTTGGATCCATGCGTGTTCGTCTCGATCACCCTGCCCATCTTGCTACAGGGGAAGCCCACGGTGGGGCAGTTGCCGACAAGTCCGCCACATTCCGTCACGCTCCGGTGACGGCTTGATGGGCGGGTCGGTGCTGGGGGCGATCACCATCCCGGGGCACCCCGGCGAGGTGGCGGCGGCGCGGCGGTTCATCGCCAAGACGCTCGCCGACCATCCGCAGGCGGACACGGCCGTGCTCCTGACCAGCGAGGCGGTCACCAACGCCGTCGTCCATACCGAGAGCGCGATGGTGACGGTCGTGGTGCGCGAGACGTCCACCGGCGCGCGGATCGAGGTCACCGACGAGGGCGGTGACACGCTCCCGACCATGTACGACGGCTACGAGCTGCGCGAGGGCAGGCGCGGGGTGTTCCTCATCGAGGAGCTCTCGACGGCCTGCGGCATCCGCAGGAACGACGACGGCCTGACCTTCTGGTTCGAGATCTGAGGTCCGGCGCGGCGGGCCGGCCAGCGGATCGCGGACTCGCGCGATCAGTCCGGCGGTTCCCCTGGTCCCGGAGTCACGGCATCAGGAGCAGTTTGCCGGTCGTCCGGCGTGCCTCCAGGTCCTCGTGCGCCCGGCGGGCCTCCCCGAGCGGGTAGCGCCCGCCGACGTGCACCGACAGCTCCCCGGAGGCCATCCAGCCGAAGATGTCGTCGGCTCGCCGCAGGAGCTCCTCGCGGGTGGCGACGTAGTGCACCAGCGTGGGCCTCGTCAGGTAGAGCGAGCCTCCCGCGTTGAGCCGCTGGGGGTCGACCGGCGGCACCGGTCCGCTCGCGGCCCCGTACAGCGCGAGCAGTCCGCGGGGACGCAGCGAGGCGAGGCTGCCGTCGAAGGTGGTCCTGCCGACGCCGTCGTACACGACCGGCACCCCACCGGTGGTGCTCCGGACCTGCTCGACGAAGTCGTCGTAGCGGATGACCTCGTCGGCGCCCGCGTCGCGCGCGAGCTTCTCCTTCTCGTCGGTGGAGACCGTGCCGATGACCCGGCCGCCCCGCAGCTTGATGATCTGGGTGAGCAGCAGCCCGACCCCGCCGGCCGCGGCGTGCACGAGGGCGGTGTCGCCCGGCTTGATCTCGTACGTCGAGTGCGCCAGGTAGTGCGCGGTGAGACCCTGCAGCAGCACCGCGGCGGCCAGCTCGGGAGCCACCCCGTCCGGCACCGGAACGACCCGGTCGGCGGGCGCGACGGCGCGCTCGGCGTACGCCCCCCGCAGCTCGGCGGAGGCGACCAGGTCGCCGACCTCTACGTCCGTCACCCCCTCGCCGACAGCCATGACCCGGCCCGCGCCCTCGGCGCCGGGGATGGCCGGGAGGTCCTTCGGGTAGACGCCCTCGCGCTCGTACACGTCCCGGAAGTTGACCCCCGCGGCTGCGAGTTCGATGACGACCTCTCCCGGCCCGGGCTGCGGGTCCTCTACGTCGGCGAGTTTCAGGACGTCCGGACCGCCGTGCTCGGTCATCAGGATCGCGCGCATTACGACCTCCCTCATGTTCGACTCTCATTGGACGTTAGCGCGCAGGTCCGGGCGCGGAAAAACGGGCTGAGGACAACGCGCCCACGTACTAGGTTCGGAACTTCGCGCTTCCCAACGACCGAAAGGCTTTCGTCATGCCCACTCAAGAGGCGGAGGACACCGACCCCGAGATATCCGCCGAACGCGGGCACCTCACCCTCTCGCGGGAGGCCCTGCGCCGAATGCGGGAGAACGTGCTGTCCCTGGACGCCTCCGCGGCCGGCGACTGGGTGTCGGCCAAGGTGCTCGGCGCCGATCTCGCCAAGCGCGCCGAGGCCCTGCGGGACGATCCGACGACCGCCCTGTTCTTCGGGCGTCTCGATCACCCGGAGGAGCGGCTGTACGTCGGCCGGCGGCACGTCCACGACGGCGGCGGCCGGGCCCTCGTCATCGACTGGCGGGCGCCGATGGCGCGGCCGTTCTACAAGGCGAGCACGGCCGACCCGATGGGCCTCGTGCTGCGCCGCCGGTTCGGGTACTCCGGCGGCGAGCTGACCGCGTACGAGGACGAGGACTTCTCCGCGCCGGTCGAGTCCCGGCTGCTGATCCGGGAGATCGAGCGCCCCCGTGTCGGCCCGATGCGCGACATCGTCGCCACCATCCAGCCCGAGCAGGACGACATCGTCCGTGCCGACGCCGACCACACGCTGTGCGTCCAGGGCGCGCCGGGCACGGGCAAGACCGCCGTCGGCCTGCACCGGGTCGCCTACCTGCTGTACGCCCACCGCGAGCGGATGCGCCGGGGCGGCGTCCTCGTCGTCGGCCCCAGCACGTCGTTCCTCGACTACATCCGCGGGGTGCTGCCGGCCCTCGGTGAGGTGAACGTCCAGCAGCGCACCCTCGATCAGGTCGTGGCGGCCGTACCGGTGCAGGCCCAGGACGAGCCGGAGGTCGGGCGGATCAAGGGCGACGCACGGATGGCCGAAGTGCTGCGCCGCGCGGTGTGGAGCCACCTGCGCGAGCCGTCCGAGGCGCTGGTGCTGCCGCGCGGCACGCGCCGCTGGCGGATCCCGGCGTACGAGATCACCGAGCTGGCGGAGGGTCTGCGAGAACGTGGCGTCCGGTACGGCGCCGGCCGGGACCTCCTCGGGCACCGGATCGCGCACGCTATCCTGCTGCGGATGGAGACGGCGGGCGAGGTCTGTGACGACCGGACCCACGAGGCCGTCCGCAAGACCCGTCCGGTGAAGGCCATGGTCGACGACGTCTGGCCGGCCCTGGACCCGGTCCGGGTGGTGATGCGCCTGCTCTCCGACGCGGCGTTCCTCGCCGAGGCCGCCGACGGCCTCCTGGACCCCGCCGAGCAGGCCGCGCTGCTGTGGGACCGGGCGCCGCGGGGCCCCAAGTCGGCGCGCTGGACGCCTGCCGACGCTGTCCTGATCGACGAGGCCGGCGACCTGATCAGCCGCACGTTCAGCCTCAGCCACGTCGTCCTCGACGAGGCGCAGGACCTGTCGGCGATGCAGTGCCGCGCGGTCGGCCGGCGCTGCGAGACCGGGTCGATCACGGTCCTGGGGGACATCGCACAGGGCACGACGCCGTGGGCGGTCGGCGACTGGCCGACGCTCCTGCGGCACCTGGGCAAGCCGGACGCGGACCTGACCGTGCTCGACCGGGGCTACCGCGTGCCGCGCCAGATCATCGACTACGCCAGCCGCCTGCTCCCGCACGTCGCCCCGGAGCTGGCGCCGCCGACGTCCGTACGATCCGGGCCGGGGTCGCTCCGGGTGCACCGGGTCGCCGACCTGACCGCCGCGGTGGAGGACGCCTGCCGCGAGGCGCTGCGCGGCGAGGGGTCGATCGGCCTGATCGCCGCCGAGGCCGATGTCGCGGGGCTGGCCGAGCACCTCGCCGCACGGGCGGTCGAGCACGTACGGCTCGCGGATGGGATGGCGGCGGCACGGCTCGTCGTCACTCCGGCGACGCAGGCGAAGGGCCTGGAGTTCGACCAGGTCATCGTCGTCGAACCGGCGGCCATCGTGGAGGCCGAGCCGGACGGCGAGCGCTCGCCCGGACTGCGCCGACTGTACGTCGTGCTGACCCGGGCGGTGTCCCGGCTGACCGTCCTCCACTCCCGGGACCTGCCCGAACCGTTGCGCTGAGCCCGGCCGCGCCGCCTCGCCCGAGGATCGTCTCCGCCCGGGGAGGCGGCGCGTCGCCCCCGCCGAGGATGCGCTCCATTTTTTCGTCACATATCGCCCGTTTCCGTCCGTCCGGAGCCCGGGTATCGTCCTGCGTTGCTCACAGGAGATCGGGGACGACAGGAGGACGCAATGGTCCTGGGCCCAGAAGAGGCACATGACGCCCGATCCGCGGCAGAGACGGAACGCGGATCGCAGGTACGCAAGGCGGCCCTCGCAGCCATCGTCGGCACCTCGATCGAGTGGTACGACTTCTTCCTCTACAACACGGCCGCGGCGGTGGTCTTCAAGGACGTCTTCTTCCCCAAGTCGACCGACTACGTCGGCACGCTCTCGTCCTTCGCGACGTACGCCGTCGGCTTCGCCGCCCGGCCGATCGGTGCGGCGATCTTCGGCCACTGGGGCGATCGGCTCGGCCGTAAGGCCACCCTGATCGTCACGCTCCTCCTCATGGGCGTGTCCAGCGCCCTCATCGGCGTCCTGCCGGGGACCGGCACGATCGGCGTCGCCGCGCCGATCCTCCTCGTCGCCCTGCGCGTCCTCCAGGGGATCGCGGTCGGTGGCGAGTGGAGCGGCTCGGTGCTGCTGTCCATGGAATGGGGCAACCCCCGGCGGCGCGGCCTGATGGCGAGCTGGCCGCAGATCGGCGTGCCGATCGGCCTCATCCTCGGCACCGTCGCGATGTCGTCGGTGGCCACGGCGAGCGGGGACGCGTTCAAACAGTGGGGCTGGCGCATCCCGTTCCTGTTCAGCCTGGTGCTGGTGGCGATCGGCCTCTGGGTGCGGCTCCGCGTCATGGAGACGCCGATGTTCGCCAAGGTGGTCGAACGCCGCGAGGTGGCGAAGGTCCCGGTCCTCGAAGTGATCCGCCGGCACCCGAAGGAGATCCTCCTCAGCGCCCTGCTGCGCTGCTCGGAGCAGATGCCGTTCTACATCTTCACCTCCTTCGCGCTGACCTACATCGTCGACCACGCGAAGCTGTCGAAGACCTTCGCGCTGAACGCGGTCGCCGTGGCAGCCGCCCTGGAACTCGTGCTGATCCCGACGTTCGGCCACCTCAGCGACACCATGTCCCGCAAACGCGTGTACGCGATGGGGGCACTGCTCCTCGCTGTCATCGCCTTCCCGTACTTCGCGCTGATCAATACCGCCATCCCGGCCGTCGTCTTCCTCACCGTCGTCCTGGCGCAGGTGCCGCACTCCATGCAGTACGGCCCGCAGGCGTCACTGATCGCCGAGGTCTTCCCGACCAAGCTCCGGTACGGCGGCGCGGGCATCGGCTACCAGCTCGCCTCGGTCATCGCCGGCGGCCCGGCGCCCCTGCTGGCGACCTGGCTCCTGCACGACTACGGCTGGTGGGCCATCTCGTTCGCCATGGTCGTGGCGGCCGTCCTGACCCTGGCGGCCACCGCCCTCCTGCCGGACCGCAGCCGCGTGGACCTCACCGAGGACGCCGCCTACGCGTGAAGGCCGGCGTGCGAAAGGTTCGGTGAAGGCGACCGCGCGAGCGGACCGCGAGCGGGCGCCTTCACCGAGCATTCGCGTCCCCACCTGGTGCGCGCCACCGTGGCGCCATGATCGACGATCACACTCCAGCCGTCACCGATGGAACCGGCGGTTAGAGAGGCATGGCGGATACTGACGGGCTTTACCGGGTGGGGCGGCGCGCCGCCGCCCTCGGCAAGCCCTTCATCATCGGCGCGACCCAGTTCGCGCCCGAGTATTGCGTCCGCCCCTTTGCGGTCTTCCGTCAGGCCGGCGGTCCCGGCGGGGTGAGGACGCCCCAGGAGGTGAGGGTCTCGATGAGGCCGGTCGTGGTCGGGAGGGCGGCCAGCTCATCGGCGTCGACCCAGCGGGCGTCCCGGGCGTCGTCGCCGGCGTGCAGTTCCCCGCCCGTTACGGTGGCGCGGTAGTCGTGGATGTCGTAGATCACTCCGCCAGGGCCGGGACGGTCCACCGAGCCGACCAGCGGCCCCGGTGTCACGCGCAGACTCGTCTCCTCGGCGACCTCACGGACGACGGCGTCGGCGTCGCTCTCGCCGGCCTCGACCCGGCCGCCCGG
>JBJMIW010000096.1:0-13031 GCA_045806665.1 Actinoallomurus sp. | reverse complement strand
GCTCCTCGAGCGCGTCGGGGCGGAGCTCAGGCGGTCCGTGCGGGGCCTCGCCCGTACGGGATGCCGGCCAGGCCGCTGGAACCGATCGGCGCCGCATCACGTCTGTCTTCTGGTGCATCACGGTTTTCTCCGGGAAAGCCGGATGAATCCTGAAAGATCGACTATCGGAGGAAGACGTGATGGTTCGGCGGATCCGGCTGGCGACGGCGGCGATCGTGGCGCTCACTCCCGCGTTGCTGACGCTGTCGGCCTGCGGGCACTCTCACCACCGCGTGGTACATCACCACGTCGTTCACCACCACGTCGTGCACCACCACGTCGTGGTGCACCACCGCCACTGACGACCGGGGCGGGCCGGCGAACCTCGCCGGCCCGCTTCACGGACGCCCTGCCGTACGGCTCTCCGTGAGCATCGGCGTCGCCCGAAGGAGTCCGCCGGCTACGAGAGCCACGCGGGCGGCGACCCTGCCAATATCTACCCGCACACGAAGCTCGACGCCGGACTGATCCGCTCGCGCGGCCCGGACGGTCGCCGTCGCGGTCAGCCCGCCGCCGGTGGGGTGTGCGTACGGGCCAGCGCGCGGATCGCCTTGGCCGCGCCCGCGGCCTTCAGGTCGACGAACGCCGGGGCGGCATCGAGCGGGGCGCGATAGCCGCGCAGGGTCTTCGGACCATGGATGACGGTGCCGCGGTTCACGTCGAACCAGGCCCCGGACGGCAGGAAGACGTCACGGGTCACGCCGCTGCTCAGCTTCGGCGCGGCCAGGATCGCCGGGCCGAGCATCCACTCGTCGTTCACCGTGTAGGCCCTGGTGTCCTTCGGGAAGTCGAAGAACAACGGACGCATGATCGGGTCGCCGGTGCCGACGCTGTGCTTCACCTGGTCCCAGATGTAGGGCGCGAGCCGGCCGTGCGCCTGGACGGCGTCGCGGTAGCGGTCGACGGTCTCCTGGTCGTAGGACACCGGCTTGCCGGTCTTCGGGTCGTTGGTTCCGGCCGGTGACGTGGAGGAGTACATCAACGGCATGAGCGCCGCCGACTGCGCCCACCGGATGAGGACCTCCTTCGTCGGAGCGGGCTGGCTCATCGAGCCGCCGATCATGTCGGTCTCGACGAACGGATAGCCGATGGTCGAGATCGCGAGGTTCTGCGTCACCGAGGCGGCGAGGGAGTTCCAGCCGGTGCCCTTGTCGACCTGGCGGATGACGAAGCCGGTCTGCTGCGACCCGCTCCAGTGGACCCGGATCCCGGCCCCCTGCAGGTCGAACTGGTCGGCCAGCTGTGCGCCGAGCCGCTGATAGTCGGCGCGCTGGTAGCCCTTGTCGGGCGCGCACTTGTCGTCGAAGAAGCGGGTGTCGAACTTGAAGCCGTCCACCCGGTAGGTGCTCATCAGCTTCTTGAGGTTCGCGACGTACCACGCCTTGGCGTCAGGGTTGGCCAGGTCGACGATGCCGGCCGTGCCGTTCCACCAGGTCACCGTGCAGGGCTTCGCGGTGTCGGCCTTGTCCTTCAGCAGGTAGCCGTGGTCGGCGGCGTACCGGTAGTTCGTAGAGTCCAGGTTGATCCAGAGCGTGACCCAGATGCCGAAGTCGTAGCCCATCGCGTGGATCTTGTCCGACATCGCGCGGGCGTCGGGGAACGTCTTCGTGTTGAAGGTCAGGTTGCCGTAGTTCGACTCCCACCGGTCGTCGAGCTGGATGGTGTGACCGGGGATGCGGTTGTCATGCAGCTTCTGGGCGTAGTCGAGAAGCTTGGTCTGATCGACCCTGGTGTAGAACTGCGCCCAGGAGTTCCACAACGGCTTCTCGAACTGCGTGTAGGTGGCGTCGCTCTTGGCGGGCTTGCCGACGATGCCGGTGTGATCGCGGTAGACCTCGAAGGGGTTCGCCTCCACGAAGACCGTCGCCTTGTAGGTTGCGCCCGAGTCGATGGTGAAGCGGCCGAGGCCGTCGTTCCCGTCGTTGATGGCGACGTCCATGACCTCGCCGGTGTCGACGAGCAGGCCCGTGGCGCTGGAGGTGTACCAGAACGGGTCGACCACCTCGTACGACGCCGGCCCGAAGGCGCTGTCGTGCACGTTGCCGGCATCGAGCGGCCACGGCTGGTCGAAGCTCGGACCGCCCTTCGGGGTCGCCGTCTCGCCGTGGCCGTACCAGTGGCCCGCGGACTTCAGGGCGAAGGCCAGGCCCAACCGGTCGGGGCTGCCGCCCTTGACGCTCCAGGACAGGGAGTAGCGGTCGACCTTCGGCGTGAGCAGCGCCTCGACGGTGACGCCCGCCAACGTGGTGGCGGCGTCGACGCGCAGCACGCCGTTCTTCCAGGCCCAGCCGGTCACCTTGGTGGCCCGCTGCCATGCCCCGCCCGAGCGGAAGCGAAGACCGCCGGTGCCGCCGCCCGCGGTGGCGAGCACGGTGTGGCCGCCGCGCGCGGTGGTGATCGCGAGGGATCGGGTGGCGACGTCGATGGAGTACCCCGGCGCCCCTGCGGAGGCGGGCACCCGCACGGTCACCGAGTCGGCGTCGTGAGTGACGCGCGGACCACCGGAGGGCCCCGTGGCCGCCACTGCGGCAGGCACGGAGACGAGGGCGCCCAGCGTCAGCGAGGCGAGAGAGACGACGATCGCGGCCGGTCGGCGATGCCATGACAGCACGTGTTACCTCCCGAGAGGGGTCAGCGGGCTGGCACCCCGAATCCGGCCCGTGCATGGTCATGATTTTTTCTGCTCATAGTTGGCCGCAAACGCGCACATGTCAACGCCGCTCGCCGTCCACAGCACCGGCGGCGCGTCAGCCCGACACGGGCAGCGCGTCGAGATGACGCAGGATGACGCCCTCCCGCAGCGCCCACGGGCAGATCATGACCTCGGGCAACTCGAACAGGTCCATCGCGGCGTCCGCGACGATCGCCCCGGCAACGAGTTGCGGCGCCCGGCCCGGTGACACGCCGGGCAGTTCAGCGCGCTCGGCGACGGACATCTCGGCCAGCCGCCCGGCCCACTCGGTGAGGTCCGCGTGGCTCAGCACCCGCTGGACCATCGGACCCTGGCCGGTCGGGGCGGCACCGGCGATCCGCGCCAGTTGCTTGAACGTCTTGGACGTCGCCACGGCGTGGTCCGGCGTCCCGCGTCGGGTCACCCCGGAGACCTCGCGGGCGATCGTGGCCCGCACGTACTTGCGCAGCGCCCGGACCTCCTCGGCCGGGGGCGGATCCGCGGTGAACCAGTCCCGGGTCAGCCGCCCCGCTCCGAGAGGCACGGACGCCGAGAAGTCCGGGTCCTCGTCGGGACCGGCGGCGATCTCCAGGGAACCGCCTCCGATGTCCAGGATGAGCAGGCGCCCGGCCGACCAGCCGAACCACCGCCGGGCCGCCAGAAAGGTCAGCCGCGCCTCCTCCTCCCCGGGAAGCACCTGAAGATCCACGCCGCTCTCGGCGCGCACCTTGGCCAGGACGTCCTCACCGTTGGCCGCCTCGCGTACGGCCGAGGTGGCGAACCCGATCAGCCGCTCCGCCCCTTTGTCCTCGGCGATCCGGACGGCGTCCACGACGAAGCGCCCGAGCAACGCCGCCCCCTCCGCGGACAGCCGGTCGCCCCCCTCGAGGTGCGCGGCGAGCCGCATCTCGTCCTTGTGGGAGAAGGCGGGCAGCGGCGCGGCGCCGTGGTGGGCGTCGACCACCAGCAGGTGGACGGTGTTCGATCCGACGTCCAGGACACCGAGTCTCATGGCCGCACGCTACCCAACGGCTGCCTCCGCCCGCCCATCGACGTCCGCCCCTGCACGCCCGGCCGAACCCCGGTCGACGAGGTCGCCGCGCAGGTGAGGCCCCGAGACCGCCCAGGATGGCCCGGTCAGCGGCCGATGCCGGTTCAGCACCGCGCCGAGCAGCGCGTCGACCTCCTCCTGGCCCCCGCTCGCCGATCGCCGCCGCCTGTCGGAGTGTGCGAAAAGCTCGGTGAACACCGCCCCATCCGGGCGACAAGTCAGCCTTTGGCATGACGGATCTCCGGGACCGCGAGGCCTTTACCGAGCATCTCGTACGGCCACCGCCCGGCGGCTGAAGCCGGTGATCGCGGTGAACAGGGAGGAACCGGCAGGATAGGGATCCGCCCATCGAACCGCAGCGAGGAGGCACCCGTGACCGAAAGCTCCCGCAGCCCCGGACCGGCACCGACCCCCGAGATCGACACAACCGTGCCGCACTCCGCGCGCGTCTGGAACTACTGGCTGGGTGGAAAGGACAACTATCCGGTCGACCGGGCCGCCGGGGACGAGTATCGCGAGATCTTTCCCGGCATCGTCGACACCGCCCGCGCCACCCGCCATTTCCTCGCCCGCGCCGTCCGGTACCTGGCCGGCGACGAGGGCATCCGGCAGTTCCTCGACGTGGGCACCGGCCTGCCGACGGTCGACAACACCCACGAGGTGGCGGAGCGCGTCGCACCCGGCTGCCGGATCGTCTACGTCGACAATGACCCGCTGGTCCTCGCGCACGCCCGGGCGCTCCTGACGAGCTCCTCCGAGGGCAGGACCGACTACGTCGACGCCGACATGCGCGAACCCGAGAAGATCGTCCGTGCGGCGGCCGGCACGCTGGACCTGACCCGTCCCGTCGCGCTGATGTTCATGGGCGTCCTGGGCCACCTCGACGACTACGACGAGGCCCGGTCGATCGTGCGGCGACTGATGGACGCGCTGCCCTCCGGCAGCTTCCTGGCGCTCGCCGACAGCATCGACGTCGGAACGGCGCATCGGGAGGCGAGCCGGCGCTACGAGGACAGCGGCGCGATCCCGTACCGCCTGCGGACGCCGGAGCAGATCACCGGCTTCTTCGCGGGTCTGGAGCCGGTCGAGCCGGGCATCGTACCGATCCAGCAGTGGCATCCCGAGCCGGACCCCTTCGGCCCGCCGCGGGAGGTCGCGACGCTCGGCGGCGTCGCCCGCAAGCCCTGACGAGCCCTGACGGCGGACAGCGTCCACTACCGTGGCGGACGATGACCGTTCTGGACTCCCTCGCGGGACTCTCCGTGGGCGACGCGTTCGGCGCCCACCCGTGAGCCTCTACCGAACTGCATGGCCGGAGCCGGGGCGCTGAACCCGGGCGAATGACCTGCAGAGAGACGCCGGGGTCGCCCGGCGCTCCCACACCGTTCGGTGGCGACCCCGGCGTTCACCCGTCCAGTCGTTCCGGGGCGGTGAAAGGTTGCCGTCTGCTCGACGGGCACGACGAAAGGGCACCGGGGTCACGGCGCTCCCACCGTTGGGTCGACCCCGGCGCCCCGTCCATCGATCGCCTCGGGATCCCGAGGCGAATTCCGGATCTCCGGTCAGGTCACGGGGATCAGGTAGGGGGCGAGATAGGCCTGCTTGTCTGGTTCACCGTGGTCCAGTCGTCGTTGAGGAGCCCCCGGTCAGCGCCTTGAGCCAGGTCCCGTCGGTCCCCGGTGGTGGGCCGGGCGGAGGCGATATGAGGCATCGCCTCCGCCCGGCGTCGGTGGCGCGGGTCAGGCCCGCGTCAAGCCGCCGGTGCCCTACTGCACCGGCGGGTAGGCGTTCTGCAGGAGCTGGTGGAACATGGCGGAGAACCAGTGACCGGACAGCGGGGCGTTCGCCAGTGCGCCGGTCGGGCTGTTGCCGTTGCGGGCGTTCCCGCCGTAGGTCGGGTCGCACATCTGGTCGAAGCCCTTGCCCTCGTCGTTCGGGATGCTGGAGCTCGACCCGTCGGACTCACCCGGCGGCTTGATCCAGACGTACGCGTCGATCCCGGCGGTCGGGGCCGCGGTCGGACGCTCGCCCAGACCGGAGCCGGACTGGTCGATCGCCGCCCGCGTGCGGGCGGCGGTCGACGCGCGACTCGTTCACCATCTGGTTGATGTCGGTCGCCGTGCTGGCCTTGGTGGGCCGGTTCGGACCGCCCCAGCCGTTGCGGGACGTGTCGATCAGCATGCCGATGTTCGAGTTGAACCCGTCGGTGACCAGCTGGTTGCGGAACGCCGTCGCGAAGGACTGCTCGTCGACGTACCGGTTCCAGTCGATCCACTTGGACTGGCGGGTCTGGTCGTTGACCGTGAGGAACGGCTCCTTCAGGGTCGAGTAGTTGGCGGTGTTGACGATGAAGCCGTCGACGCTGGCGACGCCGGCCGTGGTGCCCTTCGCCGTGTCGGCGAACAGCTGCGCCGCGGGGGCGAAGTTGCTGTCCCAGCCGAGCCAGCCGTGGTGCCCGGCGTCGATGTAGTTGTAGGCGTTCGAGATCGCGTGCAGCTTGTTCAGGGCGTACTGGACGCCCTTCACGTAGTTGCCGTTCTGCTTCATCGTGTCGCACTGGGCGGTGCCGCCGGCCTGGCCGCCGGTGTTGGTGACCAGGTTCGGCAGGGAGTCCGGCTCGATGACGTTGATGATCTTCAGGTTGGCGTACTTGGAGTCGGCCATGATCGTGGCGATCGGGTCGATGTACTGGTGCTCGTACTTGTCGAGGTCCGTCGGGCCGAGCTCACCGTTGGACGCGAGCGCGGCGCAGTCGCGGCCGGGCAGGTCGTAGATGACGAACTGGGCGTACGCCGCGCCCTGCGAGAGGGCGGCGTCCAGGTGGGCCCGCAGGCCCATCCCGCCGTTCACACCGTTGATCGCCGCGATGCGGTCCAGCCACACGGCGGTCGGCTGGCCCGCGATCGCGGTTCCGCCGTCGGCCTTGGCCTGGGCGGACCACTCGGGGTTCACGTAGCCCTTGCCGCCGTACGGGTTGTCGGCGTGCGGTCCACCCGGTCCGGGCGGCGTGGGAGTGGGGGTCGGGGTCGGGGTGGGCGTCGGATTACCGCCGGAGGACCCGTTGCAGGTCGTCCCGTTGACGCTGAAGGACGTCGGGGCGTCGTTGGTCCCGGAGTAGGAGGCGTTGAAACCCAGCGACGTCGACGCGTTGGTGGCCAGGCTGCCGTTGTAGGACAGGCTCTTCACCGTCACGTGCTTGCCGGACTGGGAGAACGTTCCGCTCCAGCCCTGGGTGACCTGCTGGTTCCCGGCGAAGTCCCACTCGAGGGACCAGGAGGTCAGCGGATCGCCGAGATTCGTGATCCCGATGCTGGCACTAAATCCGTTGTTCCACTGGTTCACCGAGTAGGTGACCTTGCAGCCGACCGCCGCGTGGGCCCGGCCCATGCCGAACAGCACAGAGTCGAGGCCGAGCACCAGCGCGGCGATCGCCACGCCTGCCCGGTCCATCCGCAGCGTGACGCCGCGGCGGGGGTTGACTTTCATCAGGGTGTGTCCTCCTCGGACGGTTCGGGAGCACTTCCAGGGTCGGAGTCGCTCCATCGGGGCGGAGAGGCGAAGTTCAGGAGGGGGTACAGGTCGGCGCGACGGCTCCCGGGCCTGCGCCGGCGCCCTGGAACCCGAAGGTGGTCGAGGCGTTCGCGGCCAGCGCGCCGTTGTAGGCGGCATTGGCGGCGTGCACCGAGCGCCCGCTCTGGGTGACCGTGGCGTTCCACGCGTTGCGGACCGACTGATCACCGGCGAAGGACCAGTCCGCCGACCACCCGGTCAGCGGGGTGGTCCCGGAGTTGGTCACCGTGACCGTGGCGACGAATCCGTCGGACCAGGAGTTGTCGACGTGTAGGGTCGCGGCGCACGCCTTGCCGCCGGGCGGCGGGGTGGGAGTGGGGGTCGGCGTCGGGGTCGGGTCGCCGCCGCTCCCGCCGACCGTGACGGAGAAGGAGCCGGTGGCCAGCCCGGCGCCGCCTTGCCAGATCTCGCCGCCGTTCACCGCAGCGGTGTCGGTCGCGCCGCAAAGTTGCGTTGCCGCGTGCGCCGACGCCGCCAGGTGCACCTGCGACACGAGCGCTAGCGCGGCGCCCATGACGAGGGCGGCCCAGGGGGCGAAGGAGCGCCTTCGCGGAGATCTCATTGCGGTCTCACCTCCGGCATCGAGGGGAAATCGGGTGGCGGCCCTGGGGGCGCCGACCGGTCCCCCCGGGGTGCTTGATCACTGGTTGAACAGCTGGCCGTAGGTCGCCATCGCCATCGCGATGTCCGCCTGCGCCCAGAACCGGTGGTAGTTGAAGACCGGCGCCGCTCCCCCGTTCAGGTACGACTGGACCTTCGACCAGGCGTGGAGCTGCCGGCCGGGGGCGTGGCGTACGCACCGGCCCAGCTGTTGGTCGCGCCACCGGCGATGGCGCCTTCTGAGGACTGCAGCCAGCGGTAGAACTCGAGCTGCCGCTGCAGGCTCTTCTTCCAGTCGTCGACGCCCGTCGCGGACTTCGGCTGCATCGCCGTGTCGTTGGTGAGGGCGTACGCCGCCATGGGGTTCTGGTAGCCCGAGTGCGAGGCGCCGTCGCCGATCCGCCACGCCCAGCCGGCGCTGGAGTCGGTCGCGCCGCCCCAGGCGTAGTACCACGACAGCAGGTAGTGCGCGCTGTCCTTGCCGGTGCCGGCGGGGCAGCTCGGGCTGGTGCAGTTACCGACCTTCTTGAAGTACTTGTCGAAGAAGGAGTACCGCAGGTAGTCGCCCATCTTGCCCGCCTTGGCCACCGTGGCGGACACGTCCGAGGCCTTGCCCTGCTGCTTGGCCCAGGTGTCGGCCCAGTACGCGGCCTGGATGGCGCGCGCGTCGGCGTCCGGGGCGTCGGTGAACTTCCACTGCTTGGCGTAGGCGGAGTCCTTGATGAACAGGTCCAGGTAGCCGTTCTTGCCGCCGTAGGCCATCTTGTCGCAGGTGGGCTGCGGGATCGTCTCCCACACCGACTCCTGCGGGCCGCGCTGGTAGCTGTTGATGTAGGACGGGGCCTTGCTGCTCGGGCCGTTCTCGCAGCCGCCGCCGGGGGTGTCGCCGTAGCCGTAGACGTTGTCGACGTCCTGCAGCCAGTGCATGCCGTAGATGTCGTCGGTGCCGTAGGCGGGCTTGAGCTCGGCCGCGATCGGGTCCTGGCCCACGGAGACGCCGGAGTCGATCTGCGAGGGGTACTGCTCCGGCAGGTCGTGCTCGGCCGCGTACGTCGCCGGCTTGCTCGGGTTGTAGAAGCTGTTGGTCGGCTGATCCGCGCGGGTGGGGATCATGTACTTCTCCATGATCGCCCACGCGTTGTTGAACTTGCTCCAGTCGCCGGTGACCTTGCCGTACACCGCCTGCATCCAGATCAGGTAGCTGTACGCCTCGGAGGTGGTCTCGTGGCCCTGGTCCGGCGCCTCGACCATCAGCGTCTCGACCGAGTGGTAGGGGATGCCCTCCTTGCTGAAGTAGCCGTTGGCCGGGTCGGTGATCTTGTTGTAGAGGGTGAGGAAGCGGTCCTCGTACGCGCCGTTGGACTTGGTCTCCGTCACGGTGACGCTCGCCGTGTCGTACCCGGTCGCCTTGGCGCTGAAGGTCGCCGCGCCGGTGCCGGCCGCGTCCGCGCTGATGGTGACGTTCTGCGCGGTCGACCAGTTGGCGGAGGTGAAGGTCAGCGTGCCGCCCCCGGAGACCGTGAGGCCGGTGTTCCCGCTGTCCCGCGCGACCGTGACGGTCACGTTGCCGGACGGCTGGCTCGAGAGCTTCACGCCGAACGTCCCGGTACCGCCCTGCTGGACGGTGAGGGCCGTCGGGCTCGCGACGACGGCGGGGCCGCTGGCGACGTGCACGCCGACCGGCGTGGACTCGGCGGTGGCGCCCTGGCTGTCATAGACCTTGGCGTACAGCGAGTAGTCCCGGCCGGCACGTTCGTCCAGGTGAAGGAGTACGGCGAGGAGGTGTCGGTCCCGAGCAGCGTGGTGTCGTCGTAGAACTCGACCTTGCTGATCGTCGCGCCGTCGTTGGCGCCGGCCGTGGCGGCGAGGGGGATGGTCGCGCCCGAACTGTACGTCGAGCCGGCGGCCGGGCTGGTCAGCGCGACAGTCGGGGCCTTGTGCGCACCGGTGCAGTCGGTCCCGTTGATCGAGAAGGACGTCGGCTTGGCGTTCGTGCCGCTGTAAGTCAACTTGACCCGGCCCTGAAGGACCGGGCTTGGAGGTAGCGCCCAACTGGCTGCTGGGTGGGCTCCTCCGTCCAGGCACCCCTATGGGGTGGCAGAGACGCGTGACTCACGCCCCGCAGTCCACACAGCCTCGCCCTTGCGGGCGATGTTGCGGGAAGCGTTCCGGTCTGCGTGGGCAACGACCCCGCAGTTCCGGCAGATGAAAACCGATCGGCTTGCCCGGTTCTTGTTGCCGATGTGGCCGCATTCGGAGCACTGCTGTGAGGTGTAGGCCGGATCGACGAAGACCACGGGCACGCCGACCCGCTTGGCCTTGTAGACGATGAAGTTTGCGAGCTGGGCGAAGGCCCAGGAGTGCAGGGCGACCCGTTGGGGCTTGCGGAGCCGTACCCTCTGCCGGATTCCCTTGAGTTCTTCCAGGGAGATCCCGGACGAGGTGCGTTCAGCCTCGGTCACGATCGTCTTGGCGATGATGTGGTTCTGGTTGGCGGCGTGACGCTTTTCCCTCCGGTTGCGCTTCTTCAGCAGCCGCTTGGCGGACTTGGTGCCCTTCTTCTGAAGCTTGCGGCGTAGTTCAAGTTGTCGCTTGCGGTGCCGGTTAAGTCCCCGCCCGGCGGCCTTATAGCCGGTGGAGGTGGTGGCGATGGCGGCGATGCCGAGGTCCACGCCGATGAACCGCTCGGGCTCGTACCGCTCGGCCTCGGGCACCTCGCACGTGGCGATCAGATAGAACACGCCGTCACGCTGGATCAGGTCCGATTCGCCCTGCCGGTACTCCCGCAGCGTCTTGAGCGCATCCGGGGAGCAGGCGAAGGCAACGTTCTTCACCCGGCCGTCCACGGTCCACACCGACACGGTCCCGGCGTCGTACTGCCACGACAAGCACCGGTCGTCATACGGCTGCGCGGCCTCGGGGCGGAACACGATCGGCTTCGCCTCGGCCTTGACGCGACGCCCAGAGCCCGGCTTGCCGAGGTTCCCGGCGCGGATGTTCGCCTTCAACGTGGTGTAGGCGTCACGGACCTTCTTGATGACGTGCTGGGCGGCCTGCGCCCCCAATCCCCGCGACTTCAGCTCGGCATAGGTGTGCTTGCGCAACTCGTACTCACGCGGCACACCCCGCGCGAACGCCACGGCCGATACCCAATTCGCCGCCTCGTTGACCGTGTGCAGGGTGTGTTCAAACGCCAGTGCCTGCCCGGCATCCGGCATGAGTTTGACCTGCACGACGATCTTCACGGATCTGATCGTAACATTGATCTATGTCACCTCGATGGGAACCAAACCCCGATATACGCAGGGGTCGCAGCGTCGTCTATACCCTGCACGCACACTTGGTCTTCACACCCAAATATCGGCGCGGACCGTTCACCGATGAGATCCTTCGACGCTGCGAACAGATCATGCGCGACGTGTGCGCAGACTTCGGCGCCGAACTGCGGGAGTTCAACGGCGAAACCGACCACGTCCACCTACTCGTCCACTACCCGCCCAAGGTCGCCCTGTCCCGGCTGGTCGGCTCCCTCAAGGGCGTGTCCGCCCGCCGCCTACGCCAAGAGTTCCCCGCCCACATACGCCGATACCTGTGGGGCGAGCACTTCTGGTCGCCGTCCTACTTCGCCGCATCCTGCGGCGGAGCACCCCTCAAGGCCATCAAGGACTACATCGAGAACCAGAAACGATCGGTCTAGGCGGCGCTAGCGCGCCGCACACGAGGGAAGCGATTCCTCCCGCCCCTGAAGGGGCGGGGTTCCTCGCTAGATCATGCTGAAGTTCCCGCCGATGCTGAGGCCGGCGTTGGTGCCGATCGCGCCGTTGTAGCTCAGATTGGTGACCGTGACGTCCTGGCCGGACTGCGTCCAGTTACCGCTCCAGCCCTGGGTCAGCTTCTGGTTTCCGGTGTAGGAGTACTTCAGGGTCCAGCCGTTGAGCGCCGGTCCGAGGTTGGTGATCGTGATGTTCGCGGTGAAGCCCGAGCCCCAGTCGTTGACCGAGTAGTCGACCTTGCACTGCACGTCGGCGGCGTGCGCACCGGGACCGGCGACGAGCGCGCCGGCCAGGAGCGACAGGACGACCATGAACGGTCGCCACCTTTGCCGTCTCTTCATGGGCAGGTTCCTCCTGACGGGGAGCACCACCGGCCTGCGGGGCCGGCTGCTGAGGGGTCGGCCGTACGCGGCCGGTAGGTCACGCGGAGTCGCGGATGATCAACTTGGTGTTCAAGACGACGCCCTGGCCGGAGGACGCTTCCCCGGCGATGCGGCCGAGCAGCTCGCGGGCCATCCGGACGCCCATGTCCTCGATCGGCCGACGTACGGTCGTCAGCCGCGGACGGACCCGGCCGGCGATCGGCGAGTCGTCGAAGCCGACGACGGCGACGTCGTCGGGTACCCGGCGTCCGGTGCGCTGCAGGGCGCGCAGCGCCCCTACGGCCATCTGGTCGGAGGCGGCCAGCACGGCGTCGATGTCGGGTCTGCGGTCCAGCAGGCGGTTCATGGCGTGCTCGCCCGACGCCTGATGCAGGTCGCCGTAGGTGATCAATCCGGAGGTGGGCAGGCCCGCGTCGCCGATCGCGGCGCGGTAGCCGGCCAGGCGGTCCACTCCCACGGCCCGGTCCGGCGGCCCGGCGATCGTCCCGATCGTCTGGCGTCCGCACTTGAGCAGGTAGTCCACCGCCGTACGGGCTCCACCGCGGTTGTCGGCGTCGACGTACGGCAGCGGTGTGCTCCACAGGGGCCGCCCGGCCAGCAGCACCGGAACGCCCGTCTGCCGGAGAGCCATCGCGGGGGCGCCGTGCGCGCTGATCAGCAGCACGCCGTCGGCGCGGCCACCGCGCAGGTACTCCGCGACGGTGCCCCAGCGTCCGGCCCGGCCGACGACCAGGACGACGAGCTCACGTTCGTCACCGAGCTCCCGTCGGACACCGGCGAACAACCGGGCGAAGAAGTGGTCGGTGAAGACCCGGGCGTCGTCCTCGCAGACCACCGCCGCGATCGACCCGCTACGGCGATCCGCGGGGGCGGCGCGGTGTCGCACGTAGCCGAGCCGCTGCACGGCTTCTTCGACGCGGGAACGGGCGCGCGGGCTGACCCGC
>JBJMIW010000095.1:0-10875 GCA_045806665.1 Actinoallomurus sp. | reverse complement strand
TGGCGCTGCTTGAGGCGATCGTCCGTCTCGAAGTGCTACACCTCGTAGTCGTACGGGCCTGTCATCCGACGGAACCTTCAGAGCGTCGTCGCCGTAAATGCATGGAGTACCTGATCCGCGAACTCGCCGGGATGGGAGTTGCCGAGGTGATCATGGAGGCGCGAGCGCCGAAACAGAATCTGAGTGATATGCACCTGGTTGATGTGCTTCGTGCTTGCGGTGGCCTTGTCGGCAACCTGCGGGTCGATCATTTGCCGGGCCCGGAGGAGCCTCTGCTCTGGCTTCCAGACGTAATCGCCGGAACGGTGGTCGCCGCCCGATGCGGGAACCGCTCATATCTGGAGCAGATAACACCGGTGACGACGATCCTGTCGATCACCTCATAAAAGACGCAAGCCCGGGACCCCACCGTCCAGCGGGAACTTCCCGGGCCCACTTCCAACCGCTCCGCAAAGCGGCGGCCTTGTCACTTAGTGTGCCGCCTCCGGGGCGCTGCGTCAACCGGCTTGCCGTTGTCCGTGATCGGATCCGCCGTCGCGGTCACTCGCCGCGGAAGGTGGCGGGGCGCTTCTCCTTGAACGCTCGGGCGCCTTCCTTGGCGTCGTTCGAGCCGATCACCGGCCAGCCGAGATCATCGGAGATCTGCAACGCCTCGTCTTCCGGCAGGCCCTGGGTCTTCCGGTAGGTCTCCAGGATCGCCTGGACGGCGAGCGGGCCGCACGAGGCGATCTCGGCGGCGATCTCGCGGGCGGTCTTGAGCGCCTGGCCGTCCGGGACGATCCGGTTGATCAGACCCATTCGGAGCGCCTCGTCCGGGGTCACGGAGCGGCCGGTGAGCAGGATGTCCATCGCGAAGGCGTACGGGATCTGGCGGGGGAGCCGGATCGCGCTGCCGCCCATCGGGAAAAGGCCGCGCCTGGCCTCGTACAGGCCGAGCGTCGCACCCTCCGCCACGATGCGGATGTCGGTGCCGACGAGCAGTTCGGTACCGCCGGCCACCGCGTAGCCCTCGATCGCGCTGATCAGCGGCTTCTTCGGCTGTGCGTCGCGGAGCAGGCCCTTCCAGTGGAAGTTCTCGATCTCGGCCGCGCGCCGCCGTACCCGCTCGTCCTCCGAGGGGCGGCCCATGGCCTTGAGATCGGCGCCCGCGCAGAACTGGCCGTCCGCACCGGTGAGGATCGCGACCCGGACGTCCGGGGTATCGGAGACGTAGGCCCACGCGTCGGCCATGCCGACGAGCATGTCGGTGCTGAGGGCGTTGCGGGCCTCGGGCCGGTTCATGGTCACGATGACGACGTGGCCGTCGCGCTCGACCGTGCAGTGCGGGGTGCTGATGGGCAGTCGTTCCGCCATGGCCTTCCTCCCTGCTCGCGGCCGCGCACGAGGTCACGCTACGCTAAAAACAAGAACGGATTCTAGTTATACTCGTCACGTCTCAACAGGGCTTGCCTGGCAAAACGAGAACGTGATCTACTGCGAGCGGAACACCTCCGTACGACCGGACGTACAGGGAGTAATCCATGGGCTCGTTGGGCTTTTGGCGGCTGGCGCGCAAGGATCCGGACTGGGTCGCGGCCGTGGATCCGGACGGGACGGAGTACCGCGCTGCGGACCTGCTCGCCCGCTGCAACCGTGTCGTCCACGGGCTGCGCGACCTCGGGCTTAAACCGGGTGACGGCGTCTGCGGCCTGGTGCCCAACGGCGTCGACGGCCTCGTGCTCTACCTCGCCGCACTGCAGGCCGGCTGGTACTACACGCCGATCAACTGGCACCTGACCGGCCCGGAGGCCGCCTACATCGTCGCGGACAGCGAGGCCAAGGCCTTCTTCGTGCACGAGCGGTACGCGGCCGAGGGCGCCCGGGGGGCGGAGGAGGCAAGGCTGGACCCGCGTCGGCGGTTCTCGTTCGGCGAGGTGCCGGGGTTCCGGAGCTTCGACGAGCTCGTCGACGGGCGGCCGGACACGCTTCCGGACAACCGTACGAACGGCGCGACCATGCACTACACGTCGGGGACGACCGGGCGACCCAAGGGCGTGCGCCGCGCGCTGGCCGGGATCGACCCGGACGACAGCGCGGAGCTGATGACCTTCCTGCTGACGTTCTTCGGCGTCACGCCGGGCCCGCCGAACGCGCACCTGGTCACCTCGCCGAACTACCACACGGCGGTCACCCAGTTCGGCGGGTCGGCGCTGCACATGGGCCACACGCTCGTCTACATGGACCGGTGGGACGCCGAGGAAGCGCTGCGCCTCATCGAGCGGTATCGCGTCACGAACACGCACATGGTGCCGACCCACTTCAAGCGCCTCCTGTCGCTGCCGGAGGAGGTGCGCAAGCGGTACGACGTCTCGTCGATGCGGTGGGCGATCCACGCCGCCGCGCCCTGCCCGGTGCCGCTCAAGCAGGCGATGCTCGACTGGTGGGGCGACTGCGTCTGGGAGTACTACGCGGCGACCGAGGGCGGCGGCACGATCGCGAGCCCGCAGGACTGGCGGGAGCACCCCGGGACCGTCGGCAAGGCCTGGCCGATCAGCGAGCTGCTGATCGTCGACGACGACGGCAATGAGGTCCCCCCGGGCACGCCCGGCACGATCTACATGAAGATGATGAGCGCCTCGTTCGAGTACAAGGGCGATCCCGCGAAGACGCAGGCGAACCGGCTCAAGGACTATTTCACCGTCGGCGACGTCGGCTACCTCACCGAGGACGGCTTCCTGTTCCTGTCCGACCGCAAGGCCGACGTGATCATCTCCGGCGGGGCCAACATCTATCCGGCCGAGATCGAGAACGAGATCATCGTCCATCCCAAGGTCGCCGACGTCGCCGTGTTCGGCATCCCGGACGAGGAGTGGGGCGAGCAGATCAAGGCCGTCGTGGAGCCCGCCGAGGGCGTGGCGCCGGGTCCGGAACTGGCCGAGGAGATCCTCGCCTCTCTGGACGGCCGGCTGGCCCGGATGAAGTGGCCGAGGTCGTTCGACTTCATCGAGCGGATGCCGCGCGAGCCGAACGGAAAGCTCCTCAAACGCAAGCTGCGGGACCCGTACTGGAAGGACCGCCAGAATGCCATCTGAGCGGCGAGCCGACGAGCGAGCGGAGTGGCCGGTGAGGGACGAGCCGGCCGCGGAGCGAGTGAGGAGGGGAGCGCGACCATGAGCGCTGACGAGATGGAGCCGCTCGTCGCCGACCATGCCCTGGAGTTCCCCGGCGGGTACACGCGGTCGGTCGGCCCGGTGATCGGCCGCTTCCTCACCGAACTGCGCGACGGACGCCTCGTCGGGGTCCGTACGGCGGCCGGTGGGGTGCTGTTCCCACCGGCCGAGTACGACGCCGACGGCGAGGCGGTCACGGACGAGTACGTCGAGGTCGGACCTGGTGGGACGGTGACGTCCTGGTCCTGGGTGTCGCGACCGCGCGGGGTGCACCCGCTGGACCGGCCGTTCGCGTGGGCGCTGATCCGGCCCGACGGCGCCGACACCGCCCTCCTGCACGCCCTCGACGTGGGGACGTTTGAGCCGGGCGCCGACCCGCCGAAGACCCTGCGCACCGGCATGCGCGTACGGCCGAAGTTCCGGGCCGAGCGCACCGGCTCGATCCGGGACATCGAGTGCTTCCGGCCCGACGTCACGATGATCATGGTGCCGAGCCGGGCGGAGTACCGCCTCAACGCGGGCCGGGCGCTGACGAGGTTCCTCGACGGGGTCTCCGAGGGCCGCCTCCTCGGCCACCGCTGTGACGTCTGCGGCAAGGTCTACGTGCCGATGAGGGGGCTGTGCCCGGTCGACGGCGTGCCCACGACCGAGGAGGTGGAGGTCCCCGACACCGGCACGGTCACGACGTTCGCGGTGAACAACATCCCGGACCCGCGCGCCCCGCAGGTGCCGTTCGTCTCGGCGTACATCCTGCTGGACGGCTCCGACATCTCCCTGCTCGCGCTGGTCGCCGGTATCCCGGCCGATCAGGTGCGGATGGGCATGCGGGTCCGGGCGGCCTGGAAGCCGCGCGAGGAGTGGGGCCGGACCATGGAGAACATCAAGTGGTTCGAACCCACCGGCGAGCCCGACGTCCCCTTCGACGCGATCAAGGACTATCTGTGAGAAGGGATGTCGCGGTCGTCGGGTTCGCGCAGACGAAGCACACGGGTGAGGACGCCGGGCTGACCGAGGTCGAGCTGCTCGCCCCGGTCATCACCGAGATCAAGCAGACCACCGGGTTGAGCCGCTTCGGATTCACCTGCTCGGGATCGCTCGACTACCTGGCCGGGGCGCCGTTCTCGTTCGTGTCCGGGCTGGACACGGTCGGCGCGTGGCCGCCGATCTCGGAGAGCCACGTCGAGATGGACGGCGCGTGGGCGCTGTACGAGGCGTGGGTCCGCCTGCAGCACGGCGATGTGGACACCGCGCTGGTGTACGGCTTCGGCAAGTCCTGCCAAGGGTCGTTCCGGGAGATCATGACGTTGCAGCTCGACCCGTACTACCTGGCGCCGCTCGGCCCCGACCAGGTGTCCCTGGCCGCGCTGCAGGCCCGCGCGTTCCTCGACGCCGGGCACAAGGAGGACGACCTGCGGGCCGTGGCCGCCCGGTCCCGTGCGGCCGGGCGCGCCCACCCGTACGCCCTCGACCTGCCCGACCCGGGCGACGAGGGCTACGAGGTCGCTCCGCTCCGGCCGTACGACTGCGCGCCGATCACCGACGGCGCCACGGCGGTCGTGCTGGCCGCCGGCGACCGCGCCCGGGAGCTGAGCGAGCACCCGGCGTGGATCCGCGGCATCGACCACCGGATCGAGGCGCACTCCCTCGGCGCCCGCGAGCTGAGCCGCTCGGAGTCGGCCGCGCTGGCGGCCGAGAGGGCGGGCGCGCGCGACGTCGAGGTCGCCGAGCTGCACGCGCAGTTCAGCCACGAGGAGCTGATCCTGCGGGAGGCGATCGGCCTGCCCGACGACGTCCGCGTCAACCCGTCCGGTGGGCCGCTCGCCGCGAACCCGGTCATGGCCACCGGCCTGATCCGCATCGGCGAGGCCGCGTCGTGGATCCACCGCGGCGAGGCGCGCCGCACGCTCGGGCACGCGGCGTCCGGGCCGTGCCTGCAGCACAACCTCGTCTGCGTCCTGGAGGCCTGACGATGGGAAACCCCTGCGCGGTGATCGGGGTCGGCCAGACCGAGTACCGCACGAAGCGGACCGACGTGTCGATCGCGGGGCTCGTGCGCGAGGCGGCGCTGCGGGCCCTCGAAGACGCCGGGCTGACGTTCAAGGACATCGACGCGGTCGTCATCGGCAAGGCCCCCGACCTGTTCGAGGGCGTGATGATGCCGGAGGCGTACCTCGCGGACGCGCTCGGCGCCCGGGGCAAGCCGATGATGCGGGTGCACACGGCCGGGTCGGTCGGCGGGTCGACGGCGCTCGTCGCGGCGAGCCTGGTCCAGGCCGGCGTGCACGACCGGGTGCTGGTCGTGGCGTGGGAGAAGCAGTCCGAGTCGAACGCGACCTGGGCGCTGTCCACGCACCCCCCGCTGTCGCCGACGATCGTCGTCGGTGCGGGCGGCTACTTCGCCCCGCACATCCGCGCGTACATGCGGCGCACCGGCGCTCCCGACCACGTCGGCACCCTCGTCGCGGTCAAGGACCGGCAGAACGCGCTGAAGAACCCCTACGCCCACCTGCGCATCCCCGGAATCTCGCGGGAGATGGTCGAGTCCACGCCGATGCTGTGGGAGCCGATCCGCTACCTGGAGACCTGCCCGTCCAGCGACGGCGCCGCCGCCATGGTGCTGGCCTCCGAGGACGCCGCCCGGCGGGCCCCGAGTCCGGCCGCCTGGGTGCACGGCACGGCGATGCGCTCCGAACCCATCTTCTTCGCCGGCCGCGACACCGTGAACCCGCAGGCGGGCAAGGACTGCGCCGCCGACGTGTACCGGCAGGCGGGCATCACCGACCCGCGCCGCGAGCTGGACTGCGCGGAGGTCTACGTCCCGTTCTCCTGGTACGAGCCGATGTGGCTGGAGAACCTCGGCTTCTGCGGCGAGGGCGAGGGCTGGAAGCTCACCGAGAGCGGAGCCACCGCCCTGGACGGCGACATCCCCTGGAACGCCTCGGGCGGCGTGCTGTCGTCCAACCCGATCGGCGCGTCCGGGCTCATCCGCTTCGCCGAGGCGGCCCTGCAGGTCCGCGGGCTGGCCGGCGAGCACCAGGTCGAGGGCGCGCGCAGGGCCCTCGGGCACGCGTACGGCGGCGGCGCGCAGTTCTACGCGATGTGGATCGTCGGCTCCGAAAAACCCTGAAACCGCCGGCCGGCCTCCGGAGGATCCGATGGAGTTCAACCACGCCGACCTGTTCGAAGGACTCGCGGACGCGATCGGGGAGCGGACCGCCATCGTGGTCTTCGACTCGGCCCGCGGCACGGAGCGGCGGACGTACGCCGAGCTGGACGCCGAGGCGAACCGGCTGGCCCACCACCTGCGGGACGCGGGCGTCCAGGCCGGGCGGCACGTCGGGATCCAGTTGTACAACGGCGTGGAGTACGTGACGGCGCTGCTGGCCGCGCTGAAGATCCGCGCAGTGCCGGTGAACGTCAACTACCGGTACGTCGAGGCGGAGCTGGAATACCTCTACGCCGACGCCGACCTGGTCGCGGTGGTGTACGACGCGGAGTTCGAGGACCGCGTGACGGCCGCCGCTGCCCGGGTCCCGGCGCTGCGGCACCGGATCGTCGTCGGCGGCACATCTCCGCACGCCGTCGCCTATCCCGACGCCCTGGCGGCCGCCCCGGCCACGCGCGGGCTCCCGGAGCGGTCCGGCGACGACGTCTACATCATCTACACGGGCGGCACGACCGGCATGCCGAAGGGGGTGATGTGGCGGAGCGAGGACCTGTTCATGGCGTTCGGCGGCGGCAACCCGTACGGCGACCCGCGGCGGACGCCCGACGAGGTGATCGAGGCCGCCAAAGGCGCCGGGCCGCTCGTGATGATGGCGGCCGCGCCGCTGATGCACGGCGCCGCGCAGATGGCCACGTTCATCGGCTGGTGGATGGGCGCGACGGTCGTCTACACCCGCCGGTTCGACGCCGTCGAGGTGCTGCGGGCGATCGAGGCCGAGAAGGTCTTCACGATGAACGTCACCGGCGACGCGATGGCCCGGCCGCTCGCCGACGCCATCGCAACCGGCTCGTACGACCTGGGCTGCCTCGGCGTGATCAGCTCCACCGGGGCGATCCTCTCGGGAGCCGTACGGGACCGGCTGCAGGAACTCCTGCCCCACGTGATGATCCTCGACAACTTCGGCTCGTCGGAGTCGGGCTTCACCGCGTCGGGCGTCGAGGGCTCGTCACCGGAGTCGCGCATGCGCTACCGGCCGAACAACCCGCGGTTGCGCGTGCTGGACGACCGGCTGAAGGAGGTCCTGCCGGGATCCGGGGTGATCGGACAGGTCGCCAAGAGCGGGCACATCGCCTTCGGCTACTACAACGACCCGGAGAAGACGGCGAAGACGTTCGTCGAGGTGGACGGCGTGCGCTGGCTGCTGACCGGGGACATCGCGACCGTGGAGGCGGACGGCACCATCGCGATCTTCGGCCGGGGCTCGCAGTGCATCAACACCGGCGGGGAGAAGGTCTACCCCGAGGAGATCGAGGCGGTCCTGAAGCGCCACCCCGCCGTCTTCGACGCAGTGGTCACGGGCATCCCCGACGAGCGGTTCGGCAGCCGTGTCGCCGCCGTCGTCCAGCCGTACGGCGAGCCGCCATCCGCCGAGGACCTCGACGCGCACTGCCGCGGCTCCCTGTCGGGCTACAAGGTCCCGCGTACGTACGCCTTCGTCGCGGAGATCCAGCGCTCCCCGGCCGGCAAGGCCGACTACCGCTGGGCCAAACGCATCGCCGAGCGTGCCGCCGTCCATGAAAACGTCGATTGCACTGAGTGATCATTGTGGTACACAAGGCTTATGACGGCGCAGGCGGAAGAAGGGGCGACGGCGGGGCCGCCATTCAGTGATCTGCGGCTTCGTGATCTGTACGACCGCCTGGTCCCAAACCTTGGTCGGTGGCGGGCGGAGATCATCGATGGGCGGCTCATCATCGGGCCACGGGGTACTCCCGGCGAGCGCTGGATGACCGTGGTGCTGGGGGAGGCGCTGGCTCCGCCGGCGCGGGAACGGGGTTGGCGGGTGTATCCGGGCCTCGACGTATGCCTGCCTGGGACGCGGGAGCCGTTTGAACCGGACTTCGCGATGGCGCCCAAGGACGCGCCCCGCTGGGGTGAGCGAGAGGTGTTCACCGACGGCCTCGTCATGGTCGGAGAGATCGTTTCCCCGGCGAGCATCGAGGACGACCGGGTGAAGAAACCCCGCATCTACTCCCGCGGGCGGGTGCCGGTCACGCTGCTCGTCGATCCGGTCTGCGATCCGCCGACGGTGACGGTCTTCAGCCGACTGAAGGACGGGGCGTACACCGAGGAGACCGAAGTCACGATGGGGGAGAAGCTCCACGTCCCGGAGCCGGTCGACTTCACGCTGGACACGGCCATCTTCCTGGAGTGAGGTGGCGGCCGGGGATTCTGCCGGTGGGCGGTGGATACGATGGTTGGAGAAGCTCGTCTTCAGAGCGTTTCCGGGAACCGTCCGAAGGTGGGGTCGATGGCGTCGTCCGAGCGCGCGGAGCTCATCGCGGAGCTGAGCCACCAGGCCCGGGTGAGCACCATGTGGACGGTGCTGCTGCACAACGCCATCGCCAGCCGGTCGGGCATCAATGTCACCGACATGCAGTGCATCAACCTGCTGCAACTGCGCGGGCCGATGACGCCGGGACAGCTTGCGGACGCCATGTTCCTCACCACCGGAGGGGCCATCACGGCCGTGATCGACCGGCTGGAGCGGGCCGGCATGGTGCGGCGCCGCCGTGACGACGAGGACCGGCGACGCGTCATCGTCGAGGCGCTGGAGGAGGGCCCGATCGTGGAGCTCGGCAGGCGGTTCATGCCGGTGGCTGAGATGTACGAGAAGGTGCTGGCCGGCTACAGCGACGAGGACCTGCGGGTCCTGCTGCGCTACCTCAGCCGGAACAACGACATCTCGCCCGACGTCATCGAGCGGGTCAAACAGCTCGGCTGACCGCACCCGGCGCACGCCGCTGTTCACCTCACCGGACGAAGGATCTCCGTGCCGGTGCTCTCGCACAGGGCGTCGAGGAGGGCGGCGGTGGCCGGGGGCTCGGGCGGCTCGCCGTACGTGGCGGCAAGGACGTATCGGGTTGAACCGGGTAGCGCGACGGTGCGCACGCCCGGGTTGCGGGCCGCCTGCAGTGCCAGGGCGGGCAGCGCGGTCACGCCGAGGCCGGCCGCGACGAGGGCCTGGACGGCGACGAAGTCGTCGGTGGTGAAGGAGACCCGGGGGCTGAACCCGGCCCGCTCGCACATCTCGAGCAGGTGAAGGCGGCAGCGGTCGCAGCCGGCGATCCACTCGGCGCCGGCGTAGGCCGCCAGGTCCGGATCGGCGTCCTCGGCGGTGACCAGGTGGCTCGGCTCATCCAGCAGCCGCAGCGTGCGGATGTCGTCCTCCTCGGCGCCGGGGTCGTACCGGAAGATCACCGCGACGTCGACGTAGCCGGCCCGGAGCATGCGGACGGCCTCGGGCGGCTCGGCCTCGGTCAGTCTGACCCGGAGGCCGGGATGGCGCTCGGCCAGCAGGGACGCGGCCCGGGGCACGAACGTGCCGAGCGCCGACGGGAAGGCCGCCAGCCGTACGCGGCCCTGGTCGAGACCCACATGGGCGGTCAGTTCGGCCTCGGCCGCATCGAGCCGGCCGAGGATCTCCGCGCCCCGCTCGGCGAGCGTCCGGCCCGCCTCGGTGAGGCGAATGCCGCGTCCGACGCGCTGCATGAGCTTGGCACCGGTCTCCGCCTCCAGCCGCGCGAGGTGGTGGCTTACCGACGGCTGGGAGTAGTGGAGCTCCTTCGCGGCGGCGGTCACCGAGCCCGTACGGGCGACGGCGACGAGCACCCGGAGCCGGGAGACGTCCAGCATGAGGCCAATATATCGATGGAGTCTATGAAATACGCCGGGCATTGGCATTGGACCGATGAGTCCATGCTCCGTCACCCTTGAGGGGACGGAGGAGGTAGCCCATGACACTCGTGCTCGGGACCGTACGCCCTGGCCTGGAGGACCTGGTGACGGGAGTGCGCTCCGTCGTGGGCCGCCACGCCGACTGGCGGGAGACCGCCCGGCTCGTCGCAGGCGAGCTGCGGCGGCACCTGCCGACCCCCGACGTCCTGACCGCCGAGGAGCGGCTGGGCGATCCCGACCGGTACGTCAGCCACACGCTGTACGTCGAGCCAGGCGGGGCCTTCTCGGTGGTCGGGCTGGTCTGGCGCCCCGGCCAGGTCACCCCCATCCACGACCACGTGACCTGGTGTGTCTTCGGCGTGCTCCAGGGGATCGGGCACGAGGAGTTGTTCGTGCACGAGGGCGACCACCTGCTGAGCGTCGGCGTGAACGACAACCGGCCGGGTGACGTCAGCGGCTTCGCCCCGCCCGGCGACATTCACCGGGTCCGCAACTCCGGCGACACCACGGCGCTCTCGGTCCACATCTACGGCACCGACATCTCGCGCATCGACTCCAGCGTGCGCCGGGTGTACGACCTGCCCGTACGCGACTGACGGCTCAGGGTTCCAGCCGGATCAGCCGCGTGGACTCGGTCATCTCCTCCAGCACGTCCATGATCGGCTCGACCCCCAGGCCCGGCCCGGACGGCACGGTCATCAGCCCGTCGACCAGCCGGAACGGCTCGGTGACGTCACGCGCGTAGTAGCGGTCGGAGGCGGAGACGTCGCCCGGCAGCGTGCAGCCGGGCAGCGCCGCGAACGCCAGGTTGGCCGCGCGGCC
>JBJMIW010000094.1:0-5970 GCA_045806665.1 Actinoallomurus sp. | reverse complement strand
GGACGCGGGACGCCTCCGGTCATAGATCAGGTCGAGCGCGACCTGCCGCTGCTCGTCCGGGATGCGCGCCATCGGCAGGATCTTGGAGGCGTGCACGATGGCGGAGTCCAGGCCGGCGTTCACGCATTCGTTCAGGAAGACGGAGTTCAGCACGATCCGGGCGGCCGGATTGAGCCCGAACGAGACGTTGGACAGGCCCAAAGTGGTCTGGACGTTCGGGTAGCGCCGCTTGATCTCTCGGATCGCCTCGATCGTCTCGACGGCGTCGCGCCGGGACTCCTCCTGGCCCGTGCCGATCGTGAAGGTGAGGCAGTCGAGGATGATGTCCTCGGGCCGCATGCCCCACGTGGTGGTGAGGTCCTCGATCAGCCGGGTGGCGACCCGGACCTTCCACTCGGCGGTACGGGCCTGACCCTCCTCGTCGATGGTGAGGGCGATCACCGCGGCGCCGTGCTCCTTCACGACCGGCATGAGCCGGGCGGTACGGGACCGCGGGCCGTCGCCGTCCTCGTAGTTCACCGAGTTGATGACGGCGCGGCCGCCGATCATCTCCAGCCCGGCCTGGATCACCGGGGGCTCCGTGGAGTCCAGCACGATCGGCAGGGTCGAGGCCGTGGCGAACCGGAAGGCCAGCTCCTTCATGTCGGCGACGCCGTCGCGGCCGACGTAGTCGACGCACAGGTCGAGCATGTGGGCGCCGTCGCGGGCCTGGTCCCGGGCGATCTTGACGCAGTCGTCCCAGCGGCCCTCCAGCATCGCCTCGCGGAACGCCTTCGAACCGTTGGCGTTGGTGCGCTCGCCGATCGCCAGGTAGGAGACGTCCTGCCGGAACGGCACGTGCTGGTACAGCGAGGCCGCGCCGGCCTCCGGCCGCGGCCGGCGCGCGGCGACCTCGCGCCCCCGGCGTGTCTCACCCCCTTGGCCACGCCCCACCGCCCCCAGGCGCTCGACGACCCGGCGGAGGTGCTCCGGAGTGGTGCCGCAGCAGCCGCCGACCAGCGACAGGCCGAACTCCCGGGTGAAGGTGTCGTGCGCGTCGGCCAGCTCGTCCGGCGTCAGCGGGTAGTGGGCGCCGTCGGCGGTCAGCTCCGGCAGCCCGGCGTTGGGCATGCAGGACAGCGCGCTGGTCGCGTGCCGGGCCAGGTAGCGCAGGTGCTCGCTCATCTCGGCCGGCCCGGTCGCGCAGTTCAGGCCGATGACGTCGAGCTCGAGCGGCTCCAGGGCGGTCAGAGCGGCACCGATCTCCGAGCCGAGCAGCATCGCGCCGTTCTGCTCGATCGTGACCTGCCCGATGAGGACCGTGTCGGTACCGGCCGTGGCGATGGCGCGTTTGGAACCGATGATGGCGGCCTTCGCCTGCAGGAGGTCCTGGCAGGTCTCGATGATGAGCGCGTGCGCGCCGCCGGCGATGAGACCGGCGGCGTTGCGCTCGTACGCGTCGCGCAGCTCGGCGAACGACACGTGGCCCAGAGTGGGGAGCTTGGTGCCCGGACCCATCGAGCCCAGCACCCAGCGCGGGCGGTCGGGCGTCGACAGCTCCGCGGCGACCTCGCAGGCGATCCGCGCGCCCGCCTCCGACAGCTCCTCGATGCGCTCGGTGATGCCGTACTCACCGAGGTTGCCGAGGTTGGCGCCGAAGGTGTTCGTCTCGACGCAGTCGACGCCGGCGGCGAAGTACTCCGCGTGCACCCGGCGCACGATGTCCGGGCGGGTGACGTTGAGGATCTCGTTGCAGCCCTCGTGGCCCTCGAAGTCCTCGAGGGTCGGGCCGGCCGCCTGGAGCATCGTCCCCATGCCCCCGTCGGCGACGACGACACGGTCACGGAGGGCCTGGCGGAGGCTCTCTGGCGTCGCGCTCATGGGCCCCCAGCCTATCGGCGGCCATCCGGGCCCGGCCCGTACGCGGCCCGAGCCGCCAGGCCCCGTCAGCGTGATCGACATCTCGACCCGCGCGCGTTCCGTAACCGTTACGGTCGAGACGCGTTGTCCAATAGCGGCATCGCATGCCGGTCCTGATCGTCCATCGCCAGCACCTGCCTGGTCAGGTCTCCCCAAGGAGGACCCGTGGGTTCGTACAGCACCGTCCTCGTCGGCACCGACGGCTCGACATCCTCGTTCCGGGCGGTCGAGGCCGCGGCGCGGATCGCGGCCGACGCCGGCGGCACGTTGATCCTCGCCTGCGCCTACCAGCCGATGCCCGCCCGTGAGCGTCAGCACGCCGCCGACCGTCTCGGGGACCTCGCCTACAAGGTCGAGGGCTCCACACCCGCCGACGACGCGCTGCGCGCCGCCCGGGAGCGCGCCGTCGCCGCCGGGGCCCGTGACATCGACGAGGTCGCCGTCGAAGGCGACGCGGTCGACTCCCTGGTCGAGCTCGCCGAGAACCGCAGCGCCGACCTCATGGTCGTCGGCAACCGCGGGCTGAACAGCCTCGCGGGCCGGCTGCTGGGCTCGGTACCGGCCAACCTGTCCCACCGCTCCCCCTGCGACGTGCTGATCGTCCGCACCACCGACGGCCGGTGACGGGCGGGCGCGATTGCACTGTGCTCTCAAGGGGACGCCAGGGGGCGTACAGGACATAGGCTGGAGATGTCGTTTATCGGACGTCGATTGGGAGGCAGCGCGTGGTCGAGCTCGACGATGTGCCCGAGCTCGTCGACCCGGTGGTGATCGCCGCCTTCGAGGGGTGGAACGACGCCGGTGAAGCGGCGAGCGGTGTGATACGCCACCTGGAGGAGATCTGGGGCGCCACCCCACTGGCCGCCCTCGACCCGGACGACTACTACGACTTCCAGGTCACGCGTCCCACCGTCGAGATGGTCGATGGCGAGACCCGGCGGATCAGCTGGCCGACGACCCGCCTGTCGGTGGCCAAGCTGCCCGGCTCCGACCGTGACGTCGTGCTCGTCCACGGCATCGAGCCGAACATGCGCTGGCGTGCGTTCTGCCGCGACCTGGTCGGCATCACGCTGGAGCTGGGCGCCCGTACGGTCGTGCTGCTCGGGGCGCTGCTGGCCGACGCCCCGCACACCCGGCCGGTCCCGGTGACCGCGGCCTCCTCCGACGCCGGACTGACGACGCGCCTGCCGCTGGAGCCGGCGCGCTACGAAGGGCCGACGGGCATCCTGGGCGTGCTGCAGGACGCCTGCGCGACGGCGGACCTGGAGACGGTGTCCCTGTGGGCCGCGGTGCCGCACTACGTGGCGCAGCCGCCGTCTCCCAAGGCGACCTTGGCGCTGCTGCGCTGGGTCGAGGACGTCCTCGACATCTCGGTGTCCCTCGGGGAGCTGCCCGAGCAGGCGCGCGCCTGGGAGCACGGCGTCAACGAGCTGGCCGAGCAGGACACCGAGGTGGCGGAGTACGTCCGCGCCCTGGAGGAGCAGAAGGACGCCACGGAGCTTCCGGAGGCGAGCGGCGACGCGATCGCGCGGGAGTTCGAACGCTACCTGCGCCGCCGCGACTCCCAGTGAGGCCGTGACGGGGCCGCGGCCCCTTCCACGTCCGGGGTCTCCGGCCTGAGGCGCGCGCCCCTGCCGCTAGAGCTCGACGCCGAGCAGCGCGTCGACGGCGACGCGGACCAGGTCGGGCGCGGCGTTGTCGGCCTCCCGGTCCTCGTCGGTGACGCTGAGGGCGCGGTCCGCCCACCGGTCGACGGCCAGGAGTGCCGAGGGCGCGTCGAGGTCGTCGGCGAGGTGCCGGCGGATCCGGTCGACGACATCGCCCGCCGGGGGCGCCGCCGGCAGCAGGACCGCCTCGCGCCAGCGGGCCAGGCGCGCCTCGGCACGGGACAGGTCGTCGTCGGTCCACTCCCAGTCGGACCGGTAGTGGTGCTCCAGCAGCGCCAGCCGGATCGCCATCGGGTCGACGCCCGCGGCGCGCAGGCGGGACACGAAGACCAGGTTGCCGCGCGACTTGGACATCTTCTCGCCGTCCAGGCCGACCATGCCCGCGTGGACGTACGCCTGGGCGTGCGGACGCTCACCGGTGGCGATCTGGGCGTGCGAGGCGCCCATCTCGTGGTGCGGGAAGACGAGGTCCGAGCCGCCGCCCTCGATGTCGACGGACATGCCGAGGGTACGGACGGAGATCGCCGAGCACTCGACGTGCCAGCCCGGGCGTCCTCGTCCGAACGGGGAGTCCCATGACGGCTCGCCGGGGCGTTCGGCCTGCCACAGCAGCGCGTCGAGGGGGTCCTTCTTGCCCTTCCGCTGCGGGTCACCGCCGCGCTCGGCGAACAGCGGCAGCATCGCCTTCGGCGACAGGCCGCTGACCGCGCCGAACGCCGGATCGGCGGAGATCGGGAAGTACAGGTCGCCGTCCAGTTCGTAGGTCGCGCCCTTGACCCGGAGCAGCTCGATGAACTCGATGATCAGGGGGATCGACTCCACCGCGCCGACGTAGTCACGGGGCGGGAGCATACGCAGGGCGGTCATGTCGTCGCGGAACAGCGAGATCTCCCGCTCGGCCAGCGCGCGCCAGTCCTCTCCCGTCTGGCTCGCGCGCTCGAGCAGCGGATCGTCGACGTCGGTGGCGTTCTGCACGTAGTGGACGTCGTGCCCGGCGTCGCGCCAGACCCGGTTCGCCAGATCGAACGCCAGGTAGGTTGCGGCGTGACCCAGGTGGGTCGCGTCATAGGGGGTGATCCCGCAGACGTACATCCGCGCGGTCGGGCCGGGGTCGGTGGCGCGCACGGTACCGGCGGCGGAGTCATGCACGCTCAACCGGACGTCATTCGGGAAGGGGAGGCCGTGTTCGGCCAGGCTGGGGACCTTGGGGGCGGGCCACGATCGCATACCCAGCAGCCTAGCCGGAGCGTCGCGGTCCGCGATCAGGCAGGTCGGGTTCGCCGGGACGGTAGCCGAATACCGCTCGGTTTCCGAATCGTGGCGGAGGGTAAAGAGTGGTCCATGTCGCGCGGAATAACGGCTGGTCCGCCAGCGATGTGCAAGTCTGGTCCCGCTTGTCCCCTCCCCTAGCCTGAACCGGCACCGTGTCCAAACACCGAAGGAAGAAGCCTCGTCGCCCGCCGCTGGCGGGCCTTTCCGTGTGGGCCGGAACACTCGCCGCGGCGCTCGGCATCGCGTACGTGACCGTCAACCTCGGCCTGCACCACGGCTCGGCCGACACCCGCCGGCCGGGGGACGTCGACACGCCGTCCCCGGCGCGTCCGGGACTTTTCCACATCACGGTCACCGACCCGACCGACCACAAGACCTACGGCGTGTACGTGTGGCGTCCCGACGTGCCGGAGACACGGACGCTGCCGGTCCTGTACTTCCTGCACGGCGTGCCGAGCGATCCCAAGACGCTGGTCGACGACGAGGGTCTCGCCCGGCAGGTCGCGGCGTACGTCGCGAAGGGAGGCACGCCGTTCATGCTGACGGTTCCTGACGGGAACGGCAGCCATCACGACGACACCGAGTGGGCGAACGCGGCGGACGGATCCGACCGGGTCGAGGACCGGCTGCTCCACGAGGTCATCCCGGCCGTCGAGGGCCGGCACCGCCGCGACGCGGCGCACCGCGCGATCGGCGGCTTCTCGATGGGCGGCTACGGCTCGATGAACCTCGCGCTGCGCCACCCCGACGTCTTCGGCTCGGTGACCTCGATCTCCGGTTACTTCCACGTCGACGACCCGTCGCACATGTTCGGCGACCAGGACGCCGTCGTCAACGCCAACCGGCCGGACCACAACGTCGCCGCCGCACGCCGCGTGCGGATCTTCCTGTCGGCCGCCGACGGCGAGGACAACGACGTCATCAAGGGCGAGCCGCAGCGGTTCAAGAAGCTACTCGACGCGGCGGGAGTGCCGGCCGTGCTCGAGGTACGCGCCGGCGGCCACGACTGGGACTACGTGCGCAGCGTCCTTCCGGACGCGTTCGGCTTCCTCGCGCAGGGCTGGACGAAGGCCGGAGCGCCCGGGCCGGTCAGCGCGTCCCCCACCCGCAGCGCATCGCCGAGCCCCAGCGG
>JBJMIW010000093.1:0-11166 GCA_045806665.1 Actinoallomurus sp. | reverse complement strand
ATCGTCTCCACCCAGGTGACGTCAGCTGGCCGTTTGCGATCGGAGCACTCTATGCCGATGCGAAGCGTATGGCCGGCGACGTCCGCCTCGATGAGCACGTCGACTTCGCGCTCTTCACCTGTCCGCCGGTCGATCAGCATCGCGGACTCTGTGACGCACGCATCAGGAGCAAGATGGGTCTTCACGAAGAAGACCACGGCTTGGAAGTCGTTCGACCGTGCAGGCATGCGGGTCAACATACCTAGGGCCGGGGACAGAACTCGGCGGTTATGCTAAACGATCTTTACTACCCAAAGCGTCCACCTGCCTACCGCTTGGCGACCGTGGATAGGGACGCTGCTGAGAGTCGACGATGCCAATGAAGAGCATGCGCGTAGCCGGCCCAACCATGCCAACCGCTTCGTCACTTCAGTCCGCACCACACGACCTTGCCCCCGGTCACCGGCCAGCGGTAGCCCCAGCGCTCGGCGAGGGCTTCGACCAGGAGTAGACCACGGCCGCCTTCGTCGGTCTCGCCGCCGAACAGCGGATTAAGAGGCACCCACAGCCGCCGATGCGCATGCCCCGTCCCTGTTTGAATCGCCCGATCAAGGACCATCAACTCACTTGTCGGCCGACGTCGTTGAACGTGCTGCTCGTGGACAGCACGTTGAGGATCTGGTCGTAGGCGTAAGGCCAGGAGATTCGTTCCTGCTCCAACAGCAGCCCCTGCCCGTTTTGCGCAGCGTGGTCGGTCAGAAGGTCGTACAGGCTCAATTCGACCGGCGTTAGATGGCTCACCGCAGCCCTGCCTGGTCCGGATCCGGCTACGGCCAGGTGCCGGAACCGGTTCAAGGTGGCGATGTCCATGAGTGCCGTCTGAGCGTCGACGCCGTGTTTGCGCAGGTCGTTGACGAACTCCAGACCTGGGTTGTCGATGTCGCCCCAGTACACGACAGTAGACGCGCTGGCCACCCAGGTGATGTCGGCGTAGCTGGCGACGCTGAAGCCTTGGCCGTGCAGGACGACCGTGCGGGGAAGGTCCTGAGTGAAGGCGTACCCGGTTTCCTTGTTCTCGCAGATGATGACCGTGTCGGGGCGCAGTTGCCACTGGTTGAGATCTGCGACGGGGGCGGCGAAGTGCCGCATTCCGCAGACCTGCTCGCGCAGCATGGGGTCGAGGACGGCGACCCTGATCTCCTCTGGCTGTATCCGCAGCCCGAGCCTGCGCAGTAGCTGCTTGCGCCGTGATCCTTGCCTCCCGGCATCCCCATCTGTCCCGGAGCTGTCGCCGTTGTGCCCGTGCGGATCCTGCGCTCCTGGTCCGTGGCCCGGTCCTGCCTCTACACCGAGGTCGGGAGCTGAGTGGTCGCCGAGCATCGACAGCACCAGATGGGCATGGCGTTCCAGCCATTTGGTGTCCAGGCCTTCGATCGGCAGCTGTCGCACCAGCAGTCCAGATGTCGGATTCGCGCGCAGCCAGGCGACGGCGTCTACCAGCCTCCGGAAGTCGACGTCCTCAAGGTCGGTGATCTTGCGGATCACGCCGGTGTAGAACGCGCCGGGGAAGTTGTTCTTCAATGTGATGAGCCGCTGCCCGCACAGCCGCCACCGCGCGTCGGTGTCCGGAGAGAGTGCCGCGACCTGCCCGGGGGTGTCGAGAGTCAGCCGACGTGGCAGCTCGTGGCGCCCGGTCGGGAACTGGGCGGATTCGAACTCGACGACCCCGCCCAGATCCCATTCCTTCCATTGCTGCGCCCACTGCAGGCACGCGAGCGGGTCGCTGGCGCGGTCAACGACCGCGGGAGGATGCAGCGGGATCCGCAGCGGCCAGGACCCTTGGCCGAGCGCCCACTCGGGGAAGGACTTCTCGAACCGACGCCGCAGGTCGGCGCGGACCAGGTCAGGCTGACGCACGATCGTCCCCCTCCGGTGCGCTCGCCAGCAACTCTCCGAAGGTGCCTGCCTGGGCGTGCGAGTGCGGCCCGGAGGGAGTGGGCCGCTTGTCTACCAGCATCAGCTGCCCGATGAACGGCTCCAGCACTCCCGCCATCCGCGCCGGAGCGGCGACCATCAGCTGGAACCCGAACCCGTCGAAGGCGGCCAGGCCGCGGGTGGCGAAACGCTCGTCGGACTTACAGAACGCCTCGTCTAGCATGATCGCCGCGAAGCGGGGCCTGCCGCCGCTGCCGGATTCGGCGAGGTGGTAAGACAGGGCGGCGGCCAGGCAGAACGCGACGAGTTTCTCCTGCTCGCCACCTGACTGGCTGGAGGTGTTGCGGTAGGTGCGAGCGGTGTCGCCGCCGAAGTGAAGTTCGCGGGCGTAGAAGGTGTATGACTCGCGAATGTCCAGGACCCGGGTGCGCCACAGGTGGTCTTCGCTGGAGGTGCTGGTGAACCGCGCCATGATTTTGTTCACGGTCGGGAACTGCCTCAAGTGCGTGCCGGGGTCCTTGCGCGCTCCGGCGGATTGCTTGAGCAGCCGGTCGACGAGGTCTTTGAACTCGCGGGCCTCGTCGAAGTGCTGGCGGCTCCAATCGATCTTCAGGTGGGTCCCGTCGGAGAACTCCACCTTCTTCAGCACCGAGTTGACGACGTCGATGCGGGCTTCGATGTCCTTGCTGGTCTTCTCGATCGCCCGGTACAGGATGCTGATCGACGGAATCGCCTCATTGACGAGCAGTCGCTGGAACTGGCCCATCGCCTCCGGGAGCGCACGCTCGTGGATCCGCTGGTGAAGTTCAGCGTAGGACGCCCCGCAGGCGTCGACGTCGCCGCTGTCATCGGGCGCGGCGTCACGCCACCTTTCGATGAATGTGCCGATGGCACCCTCCAGTTTGGTTCGGGCCATGCCGCGCCTGCCGTCCGCGGATGTCCGCCGGCTGTCCAGCTTGGTGGTGAAAGCCGATCCGAACTGAGTGAAGGAGGCCGAGGTGACCTGCATATCCAGTTCTTCGAGAATCGTGTCCAAGTAGGCACGATCGGAGTCGTCGGTGACCGTGTGTGGTTTCGACTGTTCCCGTTCACGTCGGGCGGAGAGGCCGCTGCTTGCCGTGTCGGCCCTGGTGATGTCGTTTTCGATTCCTGATAGGTTCCTGCTCAACTTCTCCCACTGCTTCTTGGCCTCATCGCAGTCGGCGATGAGTTTCTTAAGGGTGAGATTGCCGTCGCGGGTCGCTTGGATGCGTTCCCGCAGTTGCGCCGCCCGGCCGGCGGCTTCCCAATGGTCGAGGTCGGTCCAGGAGCGGTAGTGTTCAGCAAGGTCCTCGGCTGCATCGATTTGCCGCTGGAACGCCTCGGCCTTCTCCTGGAAGGAGGTGGCTGTCTTGCGCGCCTGCTCGGCCTGTCCGGCCAGATGCTGGACCTCAAGGGTGAGGGCATCGATCTTGGCGGCCGGGTTGGAGCCGAGGATGTAGCTGGAGGCCTTGGACACCTCGGCTCGATCGTCCTTGCGATAGCGCCCGCCGGGGTATTTCACGGTGCCGTTGACGGTTACCGCCACGTCATGGTCGTCCAAGTCTCGGGCATCTTCCACGCAGTGGTGGCGGAACTGGCGACTGATCTGAGCGGCCAGCCACGACCCGCACGGATGCTGCAGGTCAACGGTTAGCTTGCCGGCGAGCGTGTCGGGGCTGAGGTGGGGTTGATGGGCCGAGACGCCGGTGACGATGCTGTAGTCGATGACGCCACGCAGGTTGTTGCCGTCAATCCAGCCGCGGACAACATCCTTGTACTTCTCGGGCACCAGGAGCCGCATGGCGAAGGCACGCAGAACCTTTTCCGCCGCGGGCCGCCACCGCTCCTGGCCGGAGGCGATGTCGATCAGCTCGGCTGCGTACGGTAAGTCGGTGACCTGAACGCGGGCGCCGGCAGCGATTTCGCGGCGGATCCGCAGCGGGTCGGGCGGGATGAGGGAGCGGGCGCCCTGCAGGGCCTGCAGCTCGGCGTTCCTGGCGCGCAGCGCCTGATCAGCCTGCGCGGAGGCGCTGAACGCCTCGTACAGGCCGTCGCCGAGATCTCCCTTGCCGTCTTTGGCCTGAGCAAGAATTGTGGGCAGTGCGCTATGCAGGGCCTCAAACTCGGCAAGGTCGGCCGGGCAGGTCCGCTCCAAGATTGCGCACTGCTGCTGATAACGCTTATAGGCGACCTCCCGCGTCTTGGCCTCGCCCTCGGCCGCCACTGCCTGCTGCACGAGCCGCTCCAGGTCGCTGCCTTCGGCTTTCACCTGCTCGACGAGATCCAGATAGGCATCCTGCGCGAGCCCGGACTCCCTTTCGGCGACCTTCTGGACGGCGGACAGGCGGTCCAGCTCCACGCCATGCGCGTAAATCTCACCGTCGAGGGCCAGGATCCGAACCGCTCGCAAGTAAGCCTCACAGACCGGACCCCGCAACCGCTCCACCCGGTCGACCTCGGTGCCGTACTCCACGTAGGCGGCCCACTGCTCGGGAACATCCTTGAGCACCTGCTCCTGTTCCCAAGCACGGCGGGCGACCTGGTAGGCGTCATGGAGGGGAACGAACTGCTCCACCAGTTTGTCGGCCGCGGCGAAAGTACCGGGGGTATCGAGCATGTCGGTGCGGACGAAGGCGTCGAAGTCACCGACGTTCTTGAGCGCCTTGGCCTTGCCCAGCAATGTCAGGGCCGCGCTGGAGCAGGCCAGTCCCATCCGCTTGTACAGCTCCTGCACGTAGGCCTTCTGGCTGGTGAGCGGCTTGGGGGCGGCACCCACAGCAGCAGCCAGATCGCTGACCTTGTAAGGTTCGGCCGCCTCGGCCCAGCGGAACAAGGGCTGCAGGGACTGGCTGCCGTCGACGACCAGGTACGCCTCTTTCAGTGACCCGGCGTCGTTCTCTCCGCCGGGAAACCAACGGACGACAATCCCGGTAACGCTCCTGCCTTCGCCATCGTCGTAGGTGACGCCAATGGCCGACCAGGTCGTGCCCCCGGCCCGCAGGTAGCGGGTACCGTGCTGGCCGCGGTCGTCGTCGTTCTCCTCATAAGCTCCGCGCACGTAATCCTGCAACGTGCGGGTACCTGCGCGGCCCCCCTTCACGTCGGAGGAGGCGTTGAACCTCCAGTCGTGAAACGGCAGCGACCCGACCGAGTGAGCGTCCATGAGGGAGGACTTGCCGGAACCGGATGCGCCAGTGAACATTAGGCCGCGCCGATCGACCGGCAGGTCCTTGTACCCGTGGAAGGTGCCCCAGTTGATCACTTGCAGCCGCACCAGCCGGAACTGGCCGACCGTCGCGGCGGCGGCACCTGGCGCCCGTGCCGGTGGTGGCGGCGTGGTCGTGTCAGGCATCCTCGGCCTCCTCCTCTCCCTCACTGGCGCCCTCGCCGCCCTCGTCGCTGTCGTGCAGGCCCGCGCCTTTGAAACGCTCTGTCATGGCGGTGACCTGGTCGGCGGTCAGCAGGGACACCACGACGCTGCTGACTTGGTAGTTGCTGGAGTTGCCGATCCGGTTAAGGATCGACAGCTGTGTCAGGGTGGCGATCGCCTTGACGACCCGGTTGTGGAAGGCGACCTCGTCGGTGTCGTCGGCGCGCTTGTACATCACTGTCATGTGGTCGACCATGTCCATCTGATCGACCACCGGATCCTCGACCGCGGTGATGTACCGCTCATAGAGGTACAGCAGTAGGGCGCTGGCGGCCAGGCTCAGTGGCCGGGTGCGTTGCAGCACCTTGGCGCGCGGGCTGGGATCACCGGCGGGGACAGTGAGTGCGTGGCCGTGCTCCAGGTTGAGCACCAGCAGCGTGTTCAGCTCCGACAGGCGGCTGCGCAGCTGCACCTCGTATTGGCGGATCGCCGCCCAGCGGCGCCCGTCCTTGGACGTCACGAACGGCGACACCAGCAGGTCCTGCAGCGCCCAGCACGCCTCATCCGGCAGCTCACTAGTGTCGCCGTCGAAGCGCGGCTGCCGATCGCCGGAATCGATGACACCTGCCACCGGATCGTCGTCGCCGGCTGCCAGCAGCTCAGCCACGGCCTGCTCTGACACCGGCTGCTCAGCCGCAGTAAGCAGTTCACCGAATACGTTCTCGAAGTTGGGACCGTCCGGATCGGTGCCGCCCGAATCGGAATCACCCGAGGCTGGAACGGTCGGGCCGCGGGAGTCAGTCATGGTCCAGGCTCTCCATCAAGGTCAGTTGCGGGCGGCTGATCGCGTGGCCGGGCCGTGACCCCTCAGGCTCGGGGATCGGTTCGGCGAACACCATGTACGGAAGAGTGAGGCTGCGAAGCCCCCGCCCGGTGTGGGCGGCGACGGTGGTGGTGGTGTCGCCGTCGTCGATGTCGCCGTGCCGGGCCGCCAGAGACCACACGCCGACGATGTCGCCGACACGGGCCGTCGGCAGCTGTTCCAGCACCTCCGGAAGGGTGGCGTACCCGCCGTGGCGGCGCATCGCTGCGTGGATCGCCTCCCGCAACCCCTCCCAGTCGATGGCCTCCCGCGCGGCCAGGGCGGCCGGGTCGATGGCGAACTCGTCGGTAGAGTCGGTGACCGGCGCGGGCCGTTCCGGCGGGCCCTCGCTGACCCGCAACCGGCCCACCGTCGCGGCGTCCACGCCTCGGGCCGGCACATGGAAGCCGATGTCACGGCCGGGATGGGTCCGGTTGAAGGCGTCCTTCGCCGCAGCAGCGGCCTCCTTCAGCCGGACCGTCATGCTCTGGTAGTGACGCACGTCGCCGGAATGCACGAAGGTACTGATACGGCGGAACGCGGTCGCCCGCCGCTCCTCCACATCCTGGACACACGACCACATCGAGTCGATGAATCCGGTGAGGGTGTCGCGGACGTGCTCAGGCAGACCGTCGACATGGGCAAGGACGTCGTCGATGTCGCCCTCCAGGCGGGTGCGTTGGGTCGGGGTCGCGACCAGGGTCGCGAACGCGCGGAACGCCTGCCCCTCGGGGGACTCGGCGATCACGTCGTGGCCATCGAACATGCGCTGCAGCGACTCGGCATACTGCGAGGCGCCACCGGAGATGCTCTGCTGCATCAGCGCGGCGGTGTTGTCGTAGATCAGCTCGCCGTAACGTGCCAGGTCGGCGGGAATCCGCTCCGCCAGGTGCACCAGAGCCATCACCCTGTCAGCCAGTGCGGAGCTGTCGACCTCGACGGGCCGTCCGCTGCGCAGTTCCTCCAACTGGAGGTTGAGATCGTCGATCTGTTGTGTCAGCGCCGTCATGCGGGCCTGCGGATCGGGGTTTGCGTCGGAGGCGATCTGGCTCATCTCGTTCATCACCATGGACAGGGCCGACTCGGTCGCGACGGAGGTGTGGCGGCGTAGTCCGCGCATCTGTCGGACGGCCTGGGCAGCTCCTGAGGTGAGCTGGTATCTCTCGACGCCGCGTGCGGTGTCCAGACGGCGGTGCACCCACCGCTGCTTTTTCCAATGCCGCAGGATCTTCTCAGCATCGCGCGTGGCGGCATAGGGGTTGTGAGTGGCGAGGCCTGCCAGGTCGCGATCCAGATGCGCGGCCAGCGTCTGGCCCTCCACGCTCTGCCCGTCGCCGAGATGTGCCGACATCAATGCCAGGTGGATCAGCGCATCCGGAGACCGCAGCAACGACATGGCCGTATCGGCCGCTGCGTTCACCTCGAACTCGCGGAAGATCCCCTCAGCGTCCAGTTCGGCCATCGCCAGTCCTCGCTCGCTCCCGTGACATCCGCCTTACCTCACCTGATCGGCGACGAATAGGCGCCCTTGTGAGCAGGGTCTCAAAGCCCTGCGACAGTCGGTCGAGGGCCGGCACGGGAGGCGGCTCTGTATGACGCATATCACACCTCTTGCAATAGACGTCGGCGCTCTACTGACGCTCGTGTCTCGAACTGACGCTCTCGTGTCGCGATCGTGTCGCCTTGCTCGGTGTGAGCTGCGGTGGTCGGTGCCGCCGCCGCTCTGTCTTGGCATCGCCGAGGTGCACATTGATCTCGCCCTAGAGTCAGGAATTCGGCACCTCTTGGTCGCCTGTTGAACCGACTCATCGCGCGTGTTCGGCAAGGGCGAGGAGCCCGGACTGGGCTTGGTCGTAGACGAGGGCGTCGCGTTCGTTGTCGGTCAGCCAGCGTGTCTGGGATCCGGTGGCGGTGCGCTGGATCCATAGGACGTCGTCGACGGCTTCGGCGACGGCGCGAAGGTGGCTAATGACCATAACGAGTTTGTCACCGCCGCTTTCGGTGCGTAGGACGCTGAGCGCGGAGGCGAGGGCGGTGGAGTCCAGGGCGCCGAAGCCCTCGTCGAGGAACAAGGAGCCAAGCCGGGCGCCGTTGCGACTATGGAGTTCGACCAGGGCCAGAGCTAGAGCAAGGGAAGCGAGGAAGGTCTCGCCGCCGGACAGGGTCTTGGGGCTCCGGACAGTGCGGGTGGCGAGGTTGACGATGCGGAAGTTGTCAGTGAATCCGTATCGGCCTGAGGAGAGGCGGGCGAACAGTTCTCCGGCGACGCCCAGCAGCGCGAGAGTGCGGCGCTCGGTCAGGTAGGTCAGGAATTTCCCGTCGGCCAGGAGCCGGTGCAGGGTGGTGAGGATCTCGACGCGGGCCGTTCCTTGGGCGATGGCGTGGTCGAGCGTCCGGACGGCTTCTATCTGGTCTCTGGCTTGGCGGGCGAGATCGGTTTGTTTGGTGTAGGTGTCGCGTGCTGCACCGATCGCTTCAGACAACGGCGCAAGGGCTTGGGGTTCATGGAGCGCAATGTCGGCGCCGAGGCTGACGAGCGGCCCGGCCTCGTCGCTGCGGAGTAGTTCGGCCTCTCGCTCCAGGCGCGCTTGGGCGGCAGCGAGGCTGGATTCTGCTGTGGCCCGGGCGTCATGGAACTTGGCGAGCAAGTCTGCGGTCGTGGCCGCGGCGGCAGCGCAGATGTCCTGGCCCGTCTGGACGGTGAGGTGCTGGGGAGCGGGCAACGGGATCTGCGGCAGGTTGGGGTCGAGGAGAGTTTGTGCTCTCTGGGCCTCGCTCAGGTGTGCGGAAACGGCGGTGAGCAGCGTGGTCAGCGGTGTCCGGACGGCGGTCTCGCGGCGCCGTGCGAGCTTTAGGCGGGCATCGCCGACGGCCCGCAGGTCGTCGGCTGCGGCGTGGAGGTCTTGCGTGGCCGCCTGGATTCGGCTGCTGAGTTCGCCAAGCGTATGTTGCGCGGCGTCGATGTCGCCGGGAGCGATGGCCAGCACCGGTGTAGGCAGTCTGGAGCTGATCACCTGAGGGAGGTGAGCCAGGTCCTCGGCGAGGGCTTGGGCCGAGGCGCCGTGCGCGGTACGTGCAGCCTCGTGGGCGTTCACTTCTTTGGCGAGGTTGGTCTGGTGGGCTGCCAGGACCTGGGTTGCGGTGTGTGCCTCGTTCGCTGCGGTCTGTGCGTTTCGCTTGGCTGCTTCGGCTGTCTCAGTGAGCCGCCGGGCCTGCTCGTGGGCGAGGGCGCATAGTCGCTGGGTCAGTTCTGTGGCGTCAGGCTTGGTGGTGACCTGGACGGTGTCAGGGCGCTGCTGAAGCGTGTGAACGATCGAGTCCAGTTTCCGGCTGAAGGTTCCCGCGTCGAACGCCGGCGTCGGCGCTGAAGGTGTATGCAGGTCGGGTGAGGCAGCGGCCGTCTTCGCGTTGGTCGTTGCCTCGCCGACGAGGCGTAGTGCCGCTTGATGTGCGGCGTCTGCTTTCGACAATTCGCGCTGCGCCGCCTGCACGGCGGCCTCGCCGAGGGCGAGTTGATGCAGGGCCTTGTTGGCGCCTCGTTCCGCGGCGGAACGGGCCTTCTTGGCCTGGGCGAGCTGCGCGGGGTCAGCGGGTTCGGGCGGGGAATAGTTTTCCGGCAGATCCTGTGCGCAGACGGTGCAAGCGTCGCCGGGGTGTAGTCCTTGGCCGGCTGTGTGCGCGGCTTCTGCCCGGGTCACAGCGTCGACCGCGAGCGTCGCCTCGTGGACCTTGTCCTGGGCGGCGGTGGCGGTCTCCCGAAGCCTGGGCAGCTCCGCTTGCGCCGCCAGATGCGCGGCGGTGGCGGTGGCCTGCGCGGCCTCTGCCTCTGCGACAGTGATCGCGGCGGAGATGACCGCGAGCGTCGCCTGCTGCAAGACTGTGGCCGCGTTCACGGTCCGGGCTGCGTCTGTGTCGACGGTGGTGGCCTGCTCGGACAGTTGTTCGGCTCCGCGCTGCAGTTCAGCGATGCGATCGTCCTCATCGTTCAGTCGTGCGGTTGCGTCGGCGATGCGCTGCTGTTCGGCGGTGAGGCGGTCCTCGGTCTGTCGTAGCGAGCTGAGGCGGCCGGGAAGGCCAGACAAGACGGTGGTGGCTGCAGCGACGGTCTCGACCGTGACGCCCTCGGCCGCGGCGGTGTCGAGCTGTTGCTGGGTCTGCTCGCGCTGGGCGGCGGCTCTGGTTTCCCGGGAGGTGAGGTGATCTTCGGCTGCCGCGAGTTCCTGTTCGGTCACCGCAAGATCGGCGAGGACGGCGGTGTCGGGCATGCTGCGGTTGTCGGACAACGTACGGTAGGCGTCATCTAGGTCGGCCAGCCGGCGTGCGTGGCGAGCTGCCGTGGCCTGCAGGCCGCTCATCCTTGAGAAAACCCCCTCGAGCCAGACCTTGCGTTGTTGCGCGTCTTGCGCGGCGAGAGCTGCGGCCTTGGCGGCCTCGGTCGGGTCGGGAAGGTAGCCACTGCGCGCATCGCGGACTTGGTCGAGCAGGTCGCGTACGACTTCGCGATGGTGAGCGGCCAGATCGCGGGTGGCTTCTAGGGAGCGTGTGCCGAAGATTCCCTTGAGGAGTTCGGTTCGTTTGGCTTCCGGCGCGGTCAGCAGCCGATCGAAACGGCCCTGGGGGAGTAGAACCGCCGCCTGGAAATCATCGCGCCGGAGTTTGAGCAGACTCTCCACGCGGCGGTTCACCGCACCCCGGTTGTCGATCTTCTCGCCCTTATCGCCAGCGTCCAGGTTCTCCAGGAGGTGTCTGCTGGGGCGGCTTCCGGCGTAGTAGACCCGGCGGATCCGCCAGGTGTGCCCGTCGTGTGTGAAGGTCAGCTCCACGGTCATGCTGGTGGCGCCTTCGGCGATGAGTTCCTTGACCTCGCTACCCCATGAGGAGGCGCCATACAGCGCCAGGGTGATGGCCTCCAGGATTGTGGTCTTGCCCGCGCCGGTATCGCCGAGAATTCCCACCAGGGACTTGCCGGTGAAGTCGAGTGTCTGGGCCCGGCCTGGGT
>JBJMIW010000092.1:0-8311 GCA_045806665.1 Actinoallomurus sp. | reverse complement strand
GAGGACGCTCGCGGCCGCGGGCCTGCGCGAGAGCATCGACATCGTCAAGCGGTGCGCCGAACTGCTCGGCACCTCCTCCGTATCCCGCCGCCGGAACAGTGTCGCCGCGGACCCGTGGGAGGACTTCCTCGCCCGGCCCGCCGACTACTTCGCCATGCTCTCCGAGCTCGGTTTCCTCAGCGAGGACGAGGACGCAGTGCACGGCGATCTCCCGGAGGAGATCATCAAGGCCGTACGCGACCAGGCGCTCAGCGGGGAGCACCTGACCGCGTCACTGCGCGGCTACCAGAGCTTCGCGGCGCGCTTCGCACTCGTGCAGCGCAAGGTGATCATCGGAGACGAGATGGGCCTCGGGAAGTCCGTGGAGGCCCTTGCCGTGCTCGCCCATCTGCGCAGCCGAGGCGAGACGCACTTCCTCGTCATCTGTCCGGCGGCGGTGGTGACCAACTGGATTCGCGAGGTGACGAGCAAGTCGAAGCTTCGGGCGCACCGGGTGCACGGACCGGAGCGCAACCGCGCAGCCCGCGCCTGGAGGCGCGATGGCGGAGTCGCCGTCACGACGTACGAGACCTTGGCGTGGTGGGAGCCGGCCCTGGCGCAGATCCGCGACCTGGCGTGCGTCGTGGTCGACGAGGCGCACTACATCAAGAATCCGCAGGCACAGCGAACGATCAGGACCAACAACCTCATCGCGCGCTGCGACCGCGCGATCCTCCTCACCGGCACGCCGCTGGAGAACAGGGTCGACGAGTTCCGCAACCTGGCGTCGTACGTCCGCCCTGACCTCACCGTCGATGCCACGGATCTCTCGCCGAGGACGTTCCGGCGGCAGATCGCGCCCGCGTACCTCCGCCGGAACCAGGAGGACGAGCTGACCGAACTCCCCGAGCTCATCGAGGTCGAGGAATGGCTGCCCATGACCGCAGCCGACGCCTCCCACTATCGTGCCGCCGTCGAGCGTTCGAACTTCATGGAGATGCGCCAGGCGGCCATGCTCCAAGGATCCCGATCCGCGAAGGTGCAACGGCTCATCGAGATCGTCCGCGAAGCGGAGGCGAACGAGCGGCGGGTCATCGTGTTCTCCTACTTCAGGGAGGTACTGGACCTGGTCGCCCGGTTGCTGCCGAGGCCGGTGTTCGGACCCCTGACGGGGTCGGTACCGGCGAGCCAACGGCAGCAGATGGTGGACGACTTCTCGTCGGCCGAGCACGGAGCCGTTCTGGTCTCCCAGATCATGGCCGGCGGCGTCGGGCTCAACATCCAGTCCGCATCCGTCGTCGTCATCTGTGAGCCTCAGCTCAAGCCCACCACCGAGGCCCAGGCCATCGCCCGCGCGCACCGGATGGGGCAGGTGCAGTCGGTGCAGGTCCACCGGCTGCTGTCCGAAGACAGCGTCGACCAACGGATCGTCGAGCTGCTGGCCGGGAAGAAACGGCTGTTCGACGACTTCGCCCGGGTCAGCGACATGGCCGACTCCACTCCAGAGGCGGTGGACCTGTCCGAGGCTGAACTCGTCCGACAGGTCGTGGCCGCCGAGCGCCAACGCCTCGTCGAGCGCGCCTCCGCCGGCTGAACCGAACGCGCTCTCGCAGAGGCGAGGTCGCCGGGACGGCCACGCCTGCCGGTCTTACGCGGAAGGTCGTTGTCCGAGCCGGGTCACCGTGTGATGCTCTAATCCAAGCGGGACGCGCGCCGCATCAACCGTGGCCGGCGTCATGCACGGGTGCGTGTGGCTCCCGGGCGCCACGGCGGGAGCCACCGGGGCGTCCGGATCACCGCCTCACCCACACGATCTTTAGGAAAGTCCCGGCAGCCCGGGCCTGTCGACGCTGCTTCGCCATGTAGCGTCGACACGGTAGGGCCTTGGGCGGGAGCTGCCTGCCAAATCACCGGATTCGTCGGCGGACGAACAGGCCGGGGCTGCGGCGTTGGGGCGGCTGTTCGCCCTACCGGTATCCGGCTGTGCGTTGCCCGACGGGCACTCGGTGAAGGGTGCGGCGCGGTTCACGTCGCGGCGGTCCGCAGCGGCGGGACGGTGGGCACGTCGGAGGCGCTCCTGATGTCCTCAACGGTCACCATGAACACCTCGGGGTAGGCGTTGCGCTGGGTGCGGCGGGTGGGCTCGCTGGTGCGCCACATGTAGAGGCACTGCTGGCACTGCAGGACATCCCAGACGTCTGGGACGGGCGAGGAGAAGACCTTCTCGATGGTCTGGTACGCGCAGCGCGGGCAGATCGTGGTGTCGGCCATGGCGGCTGTTCCTTCGGTGAAGTGAGGTCTGTGGGAGCGGGTTGGGCCCGGACGGCCGCATTCAGCGCCGGGTGGCGAGCTGCTGGAGCTTGGTGAGCCACTCGCCCATCTCGGGCAGGTCGCGCACCTGCGTGCTGTAGTGGCCGCGGTTGTCCGGGGCGACCGGGGTCGTGGCGTCGATGATGAGCTTGTCGACGATGCCGGGCGTCTGAGCAGCGGGGTCAAGTTGCACCACGGACAGGTTCGGGATGCGAATCAGGTCGCCGGCCGGATTCATCTTGGTGGACAAGGCCCACATCACCTGCGGCAGGTTGAAGGGGTTGACTTCCTCGTCCACCACGATCACGGTAGTCGCGTATCCGAGGCCGTGCGGGGTGGTCAGCACGCGCATGCCGACGGCCTTGGCGAAGCCTCCGTACCGCTTCTTCGTGGAGACGATGACGACCAGGCCGTGGGTGTACGTGGCGTTGACGGCCTGGACCTCGGGGAAGTCGGCCTTGAGCTGTTTGTACAGCGGCGCACAGGTGTTGGCGGCCATCAGATAGTCGATCTCGGTCCACGGCATGCCGAGATAGAGGTGCTCGAAGACGGGGTCTGTGCGGTATGAGATCTTGTCGATGCGGATGACGGTCAGGTTGCGGCCGCCGGAGTAGTGGCCCGTGAACTCGCCGAAGGGGCCCTCGATTTCGCGCTTGCGGCCCTGAATGACGCCCTCGATGACGACTTCGGATCCCCACGGCACGGGCAGCCCGGTGAGCGGGGCCTCGGCAATCGGGGCGGGCGCGCCGCGCAGGGCGCCGGCCAGCTCGTACTCATTCTCGTCGTACTTCATGGGGGTGGAAGCGACGATGGAGATCACCGGGTCGTTGCCGAGGGTGATGGCGATGGGCAGGTCCTCGCCCTTCTCCTCGGCCTTGCGCAGGTGCTGGGCGATGTCGTGCATCGGCACCGACTGGAGGGCGAGCTTCGCCTTGCCCTTGACCTCGATGCGATAGATGCCAAGGTTCTGCTTGCCGCTGTCGAGCGGGTCGTCGGGGTCTTTGGAGACGACTGCCGCCTTGTCGATGTAGAAGCCGCCGTCGCCGTCGTTGAGGCGGATCAGCGGGAGCACCTTGAAGATGTCGACGTCGTCGCCCTCCATGGTGTTCTCGGCCCATAGCGGGTTCTCGCGCACGGCGGGCTTGACGGGGAAGTCTGCCCAGCGCCGGATGAACTCCTCGACCTGTTCCTTGGCGCCGGTCTCCTTGGGCAGGCCCAGCGCGAGCGCGTGGTTGGCCCACGAGCCGTGCACATTCATAGCGATCTTTGCGTCGGTGAAGCCGGTGATGTTGTCGAAGTAGAGCGCGGGGGCCGCGTCGCCCAAGCGTGGGGCGGCGTTCGCGGCGGCGGCGATGTCCGGCTCCGGCATCACTTCGTCGGTGATTCGCAGGAGCTGGCCCTCCTTGTCGAGGGTGTCGAGGAAGCTTCGCAGGTCGTCGTAGGCCATGGGGTACCTTTCGCGGGGCGTACGGGGGAGGTCGGCGGGGCGAAGGGTCAGGCTGTGGGCCGGAGTTCGGCGAGCGGCGCGGATGCCCTCCCACCGCTTGGCGGCTGGCGCGGGCAGGTCGAATTGGTCGAGGATCCGGGCCGTGATGTGGTCGACGATGTCGTCCACCGACTGAGGATGGTTGTAGAAGGCGGGCATAGGCGGCACCAGCTGTGCACCCCGGCGGCTGAGCGCCAGCATGTTCTCCAGGTGGATCTCGCTCAGCGGGGTCTCGCGCGGTACGAGCACGAGCTTGCGCCGCTCCTTGAGGACCACGTCGGCGGCGCGAGCCACCAGTCCGTCGGCGTATCCGCTGCGGACACCGGCGAGGGTCTTCATCGAGCACGGCACGATCACCATGCCGTCCGTCTTGAAGGAGCCCGAAGAGATGGCTGCGCCCTGGTCCTCGGGCTGGTAGGTGACATCGGCGAGCGCGCTGACCTCGGCGACGGTGCGGCCGGTCTCCAGCTCGATCGTGGTTCGCGCCCAGCGGCTGAGCACCAGGTGGGTCTCCACCTCCGGTAGCTCGGTCAGGTTTTCCAGCAGCCGGACGCCGAACACGGCACCCGTCGCGCCTGTCATGCCCACGATCAGTCGCACGGTGGTTAGCTCCCTCGGATCGTCGGACGGGATGAATGCCAGATCGATGATGTGGACTCTTTCGGCCACCCCGTCGTTGTGACGGATTACGGTCGCGCTGATCTGTACAGGCCATGACCAGCCCTGACGTGCTCCACGCTAAGTGCAAGCCGGCCGTCCGAGGCCGTACGCTGGAGACAAGCTATGGACAAAAACGGACACGCTGACGTCACGGAAGTCCCGTACAGGGCTTCTGCGGGAACTCCGCCGGGAGTGGAGGTCCTCGACTTCGTCGGCCTGTTCGCCCGCGCCCGCGGTCATGACGTCGACCCGTACTCACCCAAGCGGCTGGCGTTCCATGAGCTCATCACTGTGCGATCAGGCATTCTGCGCTGCTCCGTGGACTTCGCTGAGCATGTGCTGACCGAGGGCGACTGGCTGTGGGTGCGTCCCGGCCAGATCCATCAGTTCCGCTCCGACCTCACGGCAGCCGAAGGCGCCGTCGTCCTCTTCCAGCCCGGCTTTCTGAGTCCCGCCACAGTGGACGCCGCCCGCGTCGACCAGCCTTCCCGGGAGCAGCCACTGATCCCCGCAGGCACCGACCAGGACACCGTACGGCGGGTCCTGGACCTGCTGGAGAGCGAGTACCGCAGGCTGGCCGGCTTGTCGCTGGAGGTGCACATCGAGGTCGTACGCCATCTGCTCGCCGTCCTTGTCCTGCGCCTGGCCCATGTGCGGGGCGCCCAAGGCGGCGACGAAGCGGGCGGCAGCGAGGCGTTCCGCCGCTTCCAGCAGGCGGTGGAGCGCGATTTCGCTCGAACCCACCGCGTGGGGGATTACGCCAAAGGCCTGGGCTACAGCGTCCGCACCCTCACCCGCGCGACACGCGCCGCCGCCGGGTGTGGCGCCAAGAGCTTCATCGACAACCGCGTCCTTCTCGAGGCCAAACGCCTACTCGTGCACACCGACCTGGCCGCCACCGTCATCGGCGAGCGACTCGGCTTTCCGAATGCCACGGTCTTCACCAAATTCTTCCGGCAGCGGGCCGGTGAGACCCCGACCGCCTTCCGCACCCGCGCCCAGGGCGCGCGGCCGGGGTCTGTCCAACGTGCGGCTCTGTCGCAGTGCGTCGAAGCGGCCCTGGTGAGGCGCAAAGGCCCGTTCCGAACAGGGAACGGGCCTTGATCTTTTGGACCGGCACGCTGGGAACCACCGGGTGCGGACCCGGACAGAGCCCGGCTCATCGGCGTCGCCGCGTCTCCACCTGGCCGACCGCGCCACGGCCTTCGTCGTAGCGGCTCATCGAATATCCCCGGTCGGCGGCCAGGGTCTACAGCTGCCGGGTCATGCGGAGCGGAAGTAGTGGCCCTTGTCGAGGTCGTCGATGAGGCCGGGCTGGCTCGAACCGCAGACCGCCGTAGTGCGCGACGTGCTCGGCGGCGAGTTCCAACGTGCCGGGCCACTGCCAGATCGCCATCCCGGGCGTGCTTCAGATCCCGGGCTTCATCCGGCTCGTGATCAGCATGGTGGAGCTGGACATACAGCGGTAGAAGCATGGGCCCGCGGCCTGTCCCCGTAGTTCATTGCCTCAGGGGCATCCCGCTGCCGCAGTCGGTTCGTTAGGCTCGGCAAGCATGACCGAGTGTGAAAAATGCGGGCTTATCGTCGGTCTCGGTTGTGCGTGCAATCTCGCCCCCGCCGCGCCGCGCCGCCCGTACGAGAGCACCTACCGCTGGATCCGGTTCGGCCCTGACACCCTCCTGATCTCAAGCCGCAATATGGCTCACATTCCCGGCGCCTGCGGCCACATGACCGAGGAGTACGTCCTGAACCCGGACAACGGCTGGGGTTGGATTCCCAATCCCGATCCTGCTCTCTGGGACCGCATCAGCGCCGGACACCCCGCACAGGCCACTGAAGGCGACACCTCCCGCGCCGCCAAGGTCCGCTGCTCAGACTGCGCGGCCAACCTCGCCTCCTAAACCGTTAGTACGGCAGTCTGAGATCGTGATCAGCGCGGATCGGCGGGGCGCTGAAACGTGAGACAGCCGCCCGGTGACCTTGATGTGTGACGATCAACAACCCTCGGGCGGCTGCTGCCGCCATGGTCCCTGGTCGACCTCGAGTACGGAGGCGGCCACGGCGAGGCGGTACTCCGGGGTGAAGCAGAAATGGCTCCAGTCGACGAGGCCGTCGGCGGCGGTGTGCACCCGTCGGCGGCGGTGTGCACCCGTCGCCAGCGGTCCGTGTGGGTGATGCCGGTCGGCCCCGCATACGAGATGGAGCCGCCTTCGACGACGCCGGGCAGGTCCTGGTCGCGCCGCAGGGAACGCCGGGCGTACAGCCGACGTTTCAGCGGCGCGAGGTCGGGTCCGTTGGTCAGCACCCAGCGGCCGTCCGGGCCCAGGGGGATCCGTCGGCGGCGCGAACACCTCATGCAGGTCGTCGGCCGGTTCGCTCCAGGCGCCGGCGATGAGCCAGTCGCGTACGGTGCCGCGCTTATCGAGCGGGTGGATGGCACCCGACCCGCTGGCCTGGTGTCTGAAATATTTAGGGAGATGGCGGTTTGGCGCCATCTATGTTTATCCGTCCGGATTTCCAGGTGACTGATCTTGTCACCGTACTGCCCCTTGCGGTCGCGCCCGGGTGCTCCGCACCAGGCGCGCGTCGCGGGCACTCGGGAACTGGAGGGGTACAAACATGGCCGCACCACTGACACGGCGCAGGATGCTCGGTTCGATGGCCGCCACCGCTGGGGCATTGGCGCTGCCGGGCACGGTGCGGAAGGCCTTGGCCGACACTCCGCCGCAGGGCGGATCGTTGAACGACGTCGAACACGTGATCATGTTCATGCAGGAGAACCGCTCCTTCGATCACTACTTCGGCAGGCTGTCGGGCGTGCGCGGATTCGAGGACCCGTTCGCACGCAGCAACAGCGGCCGCAGCGTGTTCGCCCAGCAGGACCCGAAGAACCCTGACGGCTACACCCTGCCGTTCCACCTCGACACCTTCACGACCAGCGCCGCGAGCGGGCCGGGGCTGTCCAACGCGTGGGCTCGCACGCACGACTGCTGGAACGGCGGCGCGATGGACCGCTGGGTCGTGGGCCAACGGGTCGCCGCGGGGCAGCTGGCGATGGGCTACTTCGAGCGCTCCGACATCCCGTTCTACTACGCCCTGGCCGACGCGTTCACCGTCTGCGACACGTACTTCTGCTCGCTGATGGGCCCGACGCAGCCCAACCGGGTGTACCAGCTCGCCGGGACGATCGGCCCTGACGGATTGAACGGCGGGCCGGACGTCCGCGGCGTCCCGGACGGCTCGCTGAGCTTCCCCACCTATCCCGAGATGCTGGAGAAGGCGGGCATCTCCTGGCGGCTGTACGGCACGAACAACGGCATGGTGCTGCGTCTGTTCAAGAACTTCGCGGCGTCCGCGCCAGGGTCATCGCTGTATGACAACGGCCTGCAGCACCGTACCCTTGACGACTTCCTGGCGGACGTCGCCAACGACAACCTTCCGCAGGTCACCTGGCTCAACGCCGATTTCAACCAGAGCGAGCACGCGCCCTACCTGCCCGCGGTCGGAGAGATGGACGTCTACCAGGTACTCCAGGCGCTGGCCGCCAAGCCGGACCTGTGGGCCAAGACCGTGGTGTTCCTCACCTACGACGAGCACGGCGGCTACTTCGACCACGTCACTCCGCCGACTCCCCCGCCTGGAACCCCCGGCGAGTACATCACCGCGAGCCCCCTGACCCCCGACGCTCAGGGCGTCGCCGGGCCGATCGGGCTCGGCCCCCGAGTGCCCATGGTCGTCATTTCGCCCTGGAGCCAGGGCGGATGGGTCTCCAGCGAGGTGTTCGACCACACTTCGATGCTGCGGTTCCTCGAAGCACGCTTCGGTGTGCCGGTCCCGAACCTCAGCGCCTGGCGACGGGAAATCTGCGGCGACCTG
>JBJMIW010000091.1:0-5762 GCA_045806665.1 Actinoallomurus sp. | reverse complement strand
GGACGGTCGCCTGACCGACGCCCAGGGCCGGGTCGTGGACTTCAAGAACACCGTCGTGATCATGACGACGAACCTCGGTACGCGCGACATCTCCAAGGGCGTCTCCGTCGGCTTCGTCCGGGAGAACGACGAGCAGGGTTCGTACGACCGGATGAAGTCCAAGGTCAACGAAGAGCTCAAGCAGCACTTCCGGCCGGAGTTCCTCAACCGTGTCGACGACACCGTGGTCTTCCACCAGCTCACGCCGAAGGAGATCAACCGGATCGTCGATCTGATGATCGTCAAGGTGGACGAGCGGCTGAAGGACCGCGACATGGGCATCGAGCTGCGGCAGGACGCCAAGGACCTGCTCGCGGAGCGGGGCTACGACCCGGTGCTGGGCGCTCGTCCGCTGCGCCGCACGATCCAGCGGGAGATCGAGGACAACCTGTCCGAGAAGATCCTGTACGGCGAGCTGCGCGCCGGCGAGATCGTCATCGTCGGTGTCGAGGGCACGGGCGAGACCGCCAAGTTCACCTTCACCGGTGAGCCCAAGCCGGCTTCGGTGCCCGACTCCCCGCCCCCCGCGGCGGAGTCGGTCAACCGCCCGTAGTCCGGTCTGACGTCAGAGGCCCCGCGTTCCGTACGGATCGCGGGGCTTCGGCATGCGAGGGAGAGGGAGACGGATGGAGTACGTGAAACTCGGCAGGACAGGCGTGGACGTGTCGCGGATCTGTGTGGGGTGCATGAGCTTCGGCCTGCCCGACCGCGGAAACCACACCTGGACCCTGGACGAGGACCGGAGCCGCCCGCTGATCCGTCGCGCCATCGAGGCCGGGATCAACTTCTTCGACACCGCGAACGTCTACTCGGACGGCACCAGTGAGGAGATCGTCGGCCGGGCGCTGGCCGATTACGCCCGGCGAGACGAGATCGTCCTGGCGACCAAGGTGCACGGACGGATGCGGCCCGGCCCGAACGGCGGCGGGCTGTCCCGTAAGGCGATCATGACGGAGATCGACAACAGCCTGCGCCGCCTGGGCACCGACTACGTCGATCTCTACCAGATCCATCGCTGGGACCCCACGACGCCCATCGAGGAGACGATGGAGGCGCTGCACGACGTGGTGAAGGCCGGTAAGGCCCGCTACATCGGAGCCTCGTCCATGTACGCCTGGCAGTTCGCCAAGGCGCTCTTCACCGCCGACCGGCACGGGTGGACGCGCTTCGCGACCATGCAGAACCACTACAACCTCCTCTACCGCGAGGAGGAGCGCGAGATGATGCCGCTCTGCGTCGACCAGGGCGTCGGCGTCATCCCGTGGAGTCCGCTCGCCCGGGGCCGCCTCGCCCGCGCCTGGGACGAGACGACCGACCGCAGTGCGACCGACGAGTTCGGTAAGACCCTCTACCAGGAGGGCGACCGGGAGATCGTCGAGGCCGTCACCGCCATCGCCGGCGCCCGTGGCGTGCCGCGCGCCCAGGTCGCGCTCGCGTGGGTGCTGGCAAAGCCGTTCGTGACGGCGCCGATCGTCGGCATGGGCCGGCAGCAGCACCTCGACGACGCCTTGGCCGCGCTGGAGCTGCGGCTCACCGACGAAGAGATCGCCGAGCTCGAGAAGCCCTACACCCCACGCCCGATCGTCGGCTTCTCCTGATCCGGTGACCCGCGCCTGGTGGGTGCGGAACCGCCGGTGCCCGTCCGTAGTCCGGTCCGAAGCCGTAGGCCCCGCGTTCCAACGCGGGGCCTCCACTCACATGTGCACATGCAGTTGAGCGGTCTCCAAGCGTGCGAGGAGCTCCGGATTGGGGTTCCGGGCCTCGAATGCGTGGAGAAGTGCGGAGGAGCAGGGAACGACCACCCTCACTCTTCGCGCCCTTCCTTGATGGCGGTGAGGATGTCGTCAACCGTCGGTCCGTCTTCACGCGCACGGCGGGCCGCCCGTTGGAATACCTCGGTCGGCGTAGGGCGGTGCGCGATCTCGGTGATCTGGTTGAGGAGGTACTCGGACACGGAGAGTCCAGCCGCCGCCGCACGTGCCCGTACCGTCCTGTGAACGTCGTCAGGGACGTTGCGGATCTGCAGGTTCTTGGCCATGGTTCGAGCCTACATGTGGAAACCGTGTCGTACATGCAATTCGCATGGCTGCGCGGAGCATGCCGGCGCTGTCGGCGGCGGCGGTGTCGCCGACGAAACGATCACCGTTCGCCCTCGGAACCCTCTTCCTGAAAGATTCACGGGATTCGTTGACGTGACGCAGTGATCTGTGTGCAATGGGAGCGTTCCCACGTTTCCGGCCAACTCGATCACCATGGTCGTGCTGCCGCACGGCCAGGGTGACACTCAGGCGCCGACCGCGCCGGGCACGCCCGTCGCCGGGACGGTCACAGGCGACAGCGCCGCCCTCAGCTGGGTGCCCTCGACCGACGACACGGGGGTGACCGGCTACGACGTCCTGCGGGTCGACGGTGGGACGACGGTCAAGGTGAGTGACGCGACCGGCACCTCGTTCACGGTCACCGGCCTGACCCCGGACACCTCCTACACCTTCGCGGTCAGGGCCCGGGACGCGGCCGGCAATGTCTCCCCGGCCTCACCGTCGCTGACCGTACGGACGGCGGCCACGTCGGCGGGCACCTGCAAGGTGGCGTACACGATCGCCGGCAACTGGCAGGGCGGTTTCAGCGCCAATGTCACCGTCACCAACACCGGGAAGACTGCGGTCGACGGGTGGAAGCTGGCCTTCGACTTCCCCGACCCCGGACAGTGGGTCACCCAGGGCTGGTCCGCGACCTGGCGGCAGAACGGCAAGAGCGTGACGGCGGACAGCCTCAGCTGGAACGGTCACCTCGACCCCGGTGCGTCCACCGGGATCGGGTTCAACGGCGCGTGGTCCGGCCAGAACCCGATGCCGGCAGCGTTCACGCTGAACGGCGGCAAGTGCGCCAGCTGATCTCGGTGCCGGGGGCCCGCCGGGCCCCCGGCCCCTCAGTGGCCGGTGGCACCGTCGATGCGTTCGCGGAGCAGGTCGGCGTGGCCGTTGTGGCGGGCGTACTCCTGGATCATCAGCGTGTACACCCAGCGGAGCGTCATCTCGACGCCCCGCCGCGGGTCGAGGAACGTCTCGTCGAGCGATCGTCCGGCCGTCGTCTCCCGGACGAGCTCGATCTCCCGGGCGTAGGCCGCCAGGTCCGCCTCCGCGTCGGCGGCGGCCACGTCGAACTCGGCGTTCGGGTCCTCGTCGCTGCAGTACAGGTAGCCGGGCTGCTGCCCGGCGAACCGGTGGCGGAACCAGTCGCGCTCCACCTCAGCCATGTGGCGGACGAGACCGAGCAGCGACAGCTCCGAGGGCTGGATACAGCGCCGTTCGAGCTGCTCGGCGGTCAGCCCGCCGCACTTCCACAGCAGCGTCCGCCGATGGTGGTCGAGCCAGGCGTCGGCGGTCGCGCGCTCGTCCGCGGTCAGCGCGTCGAAGGGGACCGGGTCGTGGGGCGTCTCGGGTGCCGTCCAGGTCATCGTCTCACCTCGGGTTCAGCGGGGGAGGGCGAAGCGGCCGTCGTCGAGGGGGTCGATCAGCCCGTCCTCGATGAGCGACGCGAGGGCGCGCTCACGCTGCCGTACGTCGTCCCAGGCGTCGTCCAGTGCCGCCCGCTCCACGGGGCCGCTGGCATGCCGCAGAACGGCGAGGAGACGCCCCCTGCACTGGCGGTCGGTCCCGGCGTACGTCTGCCCCCTGCGCGGCGGGCCGTCGTACGCGGGCTTGCCCGCCAGCCGCCAGGCGCAGGAGGCGGTCACCGGGCAGTCGGCGCAGCGCGGGCTCCGGGCCGTGCATACGAGCGCGCCCAACTCCATGACGGCCACGCCCCAGGTCGCGGCCGTCTCGGCGGCCGGCGGCAGCAGCGACTCGGCGAGACGCACCTCGGCGGCCGTCTGGGTCTTCGGCGGGTACTCCACGCCGGTGACCATCCGGGCCAGCACGCGGCGCACGTTGGTGTCCAGGACGGCGTGGCGCTGCCGGTAGGCGAAGCTCGCCACGGCCGCGGCGGTGTACGCGCCGACGCCCGGGAGCGCCCGCAGGTCGTCGTACGCCGACGGGACCTGCCCGTCGTGGCGCTCCACGATGGCGCGGGCGCTCGCGTGGAGGTTCAGCGCGCGCCGGGGGTAGCCGAGCCGTCCCCAGGCACGGACGGCCTCGCCGGGCGGCTCCGCGGCCAGCGCCGCGGGCATCGGCCAGCGGGTCAGCCACGCCTCGTACGCGGGCAGCACCCGGGACACCGGGGTCTGCTGCAGCATGACCTCGCTGACCAGGACCGCCCACGGAGAGGCGTCCGGCCGGCGCCAGGGCAGGTCCCGCGCGTGCTCGGCGTACCAGCTGAGGATGGGTTCGGCGTAGGTAGGTCGGTGCATGGTGATTCGATCCTGGCACGGCGGGTCGCGGTATCACGCACTGATCGAAAAAGGATACTGAGCGTATGGACTCGGACACACAACGGGACCTGGGGGAGGCGGACGCCTACTGGCGCCGCCGGGTCTACGTTCTCGCCGGGGGGATCACCGCCATCGGCCTGATGGCGTGGACCTGCTCGGGTCCCGATCACAAGAAGTCGACGTCCCAGGTGCGCAACACCGTCGCCACGATGACGCCGCTGCAGGTCACGGCGGCTCCGGTGGCGACGCCGGTCAGTCCGGGGGCGACGGTGACGGTGACGGTGACGCCCAGCGGCGTGCCCCTCGCGCAGCCCCGCAACGGGGATCCCTGCGACGACGCGGACGTCGTCGTCGGGCTCGCCCCGACCAAGGACGTCTACCAGGACAAGGAACATCCGCGGTTCCGGCTCAGCGTGGTGAACACCGGGCGGCGGGCCTGCACATTCGACGTGGGCGGGAAGGCGCTACGGCTCCGGGTCACCTCGGGCGCGGACCCGGTGTGGTCGTCCGACCGGTGCGCGGACGGCCCGGCGTCCGACCTCCAGCTCCTGCGGCGCGGCATCCCGTACATCACGGAGGTCGACTGGAACCGCACGCGCTGTGGCGGCGACTCGCGCGCCCAGCCGGGGACGTACGTCGTCACGGCCAAGGGCAGGGGCTTCCGGACGCAGAGCCAGGTGTTCCGCCTGCGCTAGCGCCGTGCCGCCGCGACGCCGGGCGTAGCGCGCGGCCGGGCTCAGACGTAGCGCTCGAGGATCGAGGACTCGGCGAGGCGGGACAGGCCCTCGCGGACGCTGCGGGCGCGGGACTCGCCGACCCCGCTGACCGACTGCAGGTCGTCGATGCCGGCGGCGAGGAGCTTCTGCAGGCCGCCGAAGTGCTCGACGAGGCGCTCCATCAGCAGACTGGGCAGGCGGGGCACCTTGGCGAGCAGCCGGTAGCCCTTCGGGCTGACCGGCGTGTCGAGCGGGTCGTTGCCGCCGAAGTCCAGGACCTCCGCCACGGTGGCCAGGTCGAGGAGCTCGGAGGCCGACAGCTGGTCGAACGCGGCGAGGACCTCGCCGACCGAGCGGTGGTGGTTCTCCGGCTGGTAGTCGCGGACGATCAGCTCGCGGTCGACGTCGACCCCGGAGACCAGCTCGTCGAGCTGCAGCGACAGCAGCCGTCCGTCGGTGCCGAGCTCGACGACGTAGCCGTTGATCTCGTCGGCGATGCGGCGGACCATCTCCAGGCGCTGCACGACCGCGCTGACGTCCCGTACGGTCACCAGGTCCTCGATCTCCAGGGCGGAGAGCGTGCCGGAGACCTCGTCGAGCCGCAGTTTGTAGCGCTCGAGGGTGGCCAGGGCCTGGTT
>JBJMIW010000090.1:0-18252 GCA_045806665.1 Actinoallomurus sp. | reverse complement strand
TTGCCCTCGCCCGCGCGAAGGATCTTGTCGATGACTGGTGGCACTCTCGGAAGCTCCTCGAACCATTCGTGGAATCGCCGGGGGTCATGTCCGACGCTGCATACACGACCCGTACGGTGTCATCGTAGGCGAGTCAACCGTACAGCGGGACCGGCTCGATATCACGGGACTCGGCCACAGCGTCAGCGCGCCTCGGGTTTAAGGTTGGGCGAGCGAGGAACCGCACGACAAAGCACAACGTAGGACCGCGTTCGGCGACGAACGCCGATGCCTCTGGGAGGAAAACACATGGCCGGCAGTTCTCACGGAGGCCGCCTCAGTTCGTGGGTCGCGGTCGTCGTGATGTGGATCGGCTTCGGTGTCGGGGGCGTCGCGATGGTCAGCGGACCGTCGTGGTGGCTCTTCTGGACCGGTGTCGGCATCGTCGCGGTCGGCGGTGTGATCGCACTGATCGTCCGCATCTTCGACGACGTGATCATCGATGCTCCGCGCGTCATCCCGGAGGAGGCCCACCCTGCCGTGCTGCGTGCGCGCGCCATCTCGGGCGCCGAGGGTCCGGGCGTCGCCACCGACCCGCAGACGACGATCCCGCACGGCTGACGATCGCAGGGGCTCGCGCGGGTCGACCGCGCGGGCTCGCCTGCGCCCCGGGAGTCAACCCGCATAACGGTTTTGTCGGTGTCGGCCCCTACCATCGGGCCATGCAGACCCACGAGCTGACCGCCGACGAGGCGCGGCGGATCCAGCTGCACGCCCAGGGCCTTCTCGGACGTGTCGCGCCCGCGCCGGCCCGCGGCCTGCGCGGTGATCCGGACGCGCGCCGCGCGCTCGGCGCGCTCCGGCACCTCGGTGCGATCCAGCTCGACACGATCTCCGTGCTCGCCCGCTCCCATGAGCTCGTCGCGTACGCCCGGCTCGGCCCGGTCGGCCGCGCGAGCGTCGAGCGTGCCTACTGGGGAGGGTTCGCCGCATTCGAGTACTGGTCGCACGCCGCCTGCGTGCTGCCGATCGAGGACTGGCCCCTCTACGCCTTCCGCCGCCGCGCCTACCGCCGGCGGGGCCGGCACTGGCACCGCACGCCGGAGGAGGCCTGCAAGGACGTCCTGGCCCGGCTGCGCGCCGAGGGGCCGCTCACCGTCACGGGTCTCGGCGGCGCCACGAAGGGCGGCGAGTGGTTCGACCGCACCGATCAGAAGATCGCGGCCGAGTTCCTGCTGGCGACCGGCGAGGTCGTCTGCACCCGGCGGGTGGGCTGGCGGCGCGTGTACGACCTGCCCGAACGGGCCGTTCCCGCCGAGCTGCGGACCGGCGATCTCGACGACACCGAGTGCGTCACCACCCTCGTACGCCGCGCGGCGCGGGCGCTGGGCGTCGGGACGCGGGCGGACCTGGCCGACTACATCCGCGTCCGCGGCGAGGACGTCGACGCGGTCGTCGAGACCGCCGGGCTGGTCCCGGTGACGGTCGTGGGATGGGCCAACGGCAACGGAAACGGCGCGGGTAAGGGCGCCACCGCGTGGGCGCATCCGGAGGCGCTCGTCACCCCCCCGCCGCGCGGACGGCACCGCACCACCTTGCTGTCGCCGTTCGACTCGCTCGTGTGGGACCGCAAGCGGACCCAGCGGGTCTTCGGCTTCGACCATCGGCTCGAGGCCTACGTGCCACGTGACAAGCGCGTGCACGGCTACTTCACCATGCCGCTCCTCGCCGGGGGGCGGCTCATCGGCCGCACCGACCCGGCGCGCGAGGGCAACACGCTCGTCGTCCGCAAGGCGTCGCTCGAGCCGGCGGCCGTCAGCACGCCCACCCGCGCGGAGCATGCCGTCGCCCAGCTGGCCGAAGCGCTGCAGGAGGCCGCCGCCTGGGTCGGGTGCGACGCGGTGCGCGTGGAGCGACTGGACCCGCCCGAACTCTCCGCGCTGCTGCACACGGCCCTGCAGACGACCGGGCTCATCTGATCCGCTGGAGCGCCGCGCGGCCGATCTTCGGCGGCTCTGGCTCGTCCGATGTGCGGGAGCCCGGGCTGCACCGGTCCTCGGCGGGTCGGGCTCAGCTGATCTCCAGGAGCTTCTCCCGGACCGCGTAGACCACCGCCTCCATCCGCGAGTGCAGCTGCAGCTTCTCGAGGATGTTGCGGATGTGGTTCTTCACGGTGTTCTCGGAGATGAAGAGCTCCTTGGCGATCTCCCGGTTGCCCAGGCCCCGGGCGACGAGTCGGAGGACCTCCATCTCGCGCTCGGTCAGCTTGGGCGCCGGAACCTGCTGCTGCCGTCCCTCGCCGCGCTTGGCGAGCGCGGCGAACTCGATGATGAGCTTCGACGCCATCGACGGGCTGATGAAGGACTGGCCGTCGTGGACGGCCCGCACCACGTCGGCGACCTCGTCGATCGAGACGTCCTTCAGCAGGTAGCCCGTGGCTCCGGCCTTGATCGCCTCGAAGAGGTCCTCCTCCTCGTCGCTGATGGTCAGCATGACGATCTTGGCGCTCGGCACCTGGTCCTTGATGGCAGTGCACGCCTCGATGCCACCGCGACGCGGCATCCGGATGTCCATGAGCACGACGTCCGGCAGGAGGTCGCCCACCTGCTCGACGGCCTCCTGGCCGTCGCCGCACTGTCCGACGACCTCGACGCCGTCCTCATCCTCGAGCACCATCTCCAGACCACGGCGGAACAGGGCGTGATCGTCGACGATCATCACGCGGATGGGATCACCGGCGACCGTGCCACGAGTCTCGGGGGTCTCGCTCAACTCATCCTCCAAACAGTGCGCCTACCCATGATCAAATCCTGGGTATGTCGCGGGGCTGAGAGCAAGCTCGGGGCGTCTCGAGCGTTCCACCGGGGAACGCATTCAAGTCCAGAGTGGTCGAGGCGGTGGCGCGGCGCAAGCGCGAGGTCACTCTTCGACGAGCCGGATGACGCCGTAGTCCCACCCGCGCCGCCGGTAGACCACGCTGGCGTCGCCGGACTCCTTGTCCCGGAAGAGGAAGAAGTCGTGCCCGACCAACTCCATCTCGAACAGGGCCTGGTCGATCGTCATGGGCTGGGCCTTGTGGGCCTTCTCCCGTACGACGAGCGGTCCCTCGCCCTCCATCGGGATGGGCACGATACCCTCCTCCGGCCGCTCCCGGACCTCCTCGTGCCAGGAGCCCGTGACGTCCTCGGTGCCGGGCTCCGGCATCGGAGTCGCGGTGATGGGCGCCTCGACGGCCTCCGGGGCCAGGGCCGCCGCGAGACGGGCGCGTCCGTGGCCTCCTCCGTGCGGCTTGCGCCGGTCGCACACGCGACGGAGGCGGGCCTCGAGCTTGCCGATGGCGGCGTCGAGAGCCGCGAAGCGATCGTCAGCGGCGGCCTCGGCCCTGATCGCCGGACCGCGGGAGTGGATGGTGAGTTCGACGCGCTCGCGGCGGGCCGACTGGCGGGGATTACGTTCCAGGGAGACCTCGACGTCGATCCGCATGACCTTCGGGTCCAGCTTCTCGACCTTGGAGATCTTGGTGTCCACGTGACGGCGGAAACGGTCGCTCACATCGGTGCGACGTCCCTTGACGATGATTTCCACGGGGGACCCCCCCTCCTCCCCGGTCACTGACCTGTCAGCGACGGGAATGCCGGGCTCGGTTCGTTGTCGGGGGCCGGCCGTCGGTCGCCGGGCCCCTAGGGGACAACACCCGCCCGGCCGACCTGGTCTTCGTCCCCACATCCGCCTGCTGAGGGTCTCGCGGCGCTTTCGCCACTACTGCCCTTCTCCCGGTCCGGAGGACATCTGATCCTCCGGCGAGGCAGGACTTACCTCTAAGCCGCACCGTGATCGGTCGACGAAAAGTCGCCTTACGTGGGCCGTTTCGCCTGCGGCTGGCATCGGCTTGCCGGGCCTGTAGAGGCTCGGCGCAACCACGGACCCGGGCGGGTGTCATGTGAGGAACGCTAACCCCTCTTCGGGCGAATGTCACAGGGGCGGGACGGAGAAAACCACGGGCGGTCATGGACGGCCGTCGTTTCGGACCCCCGGTTCGGCGTCCGGAACGGCCTGGTCACCGGTTGCCGACCGAGCGAAAGGCGCCGATCACAGGCTCAGCGGACACCGCTCTGGCCGGAGATTTCGCGGTTTGCGTAAGAGGAGCCACCGACGGTGACGGGGCGGATCGGAGCCGTGCGAGAGGGCCGACCGTAATCGACTACCGACCGTGACGAACTTCACTCGGCAGCGGTTCGTCGCCGTACCGGCGCGTCGCCGCGACGACCGCGGCCGCCGTGACCCGCGCGCCGCCCGCTCGGAGCGCACGGGCGGCCTCGGCGAGCGTCGCGCCCGTGGTGATGACGTCGTCGACCACGATGACCCTGGCGCCCCGGACGTCGCGTCGCAGGGTGAGGGCGCCCGCGAGGTTGGCCGCCCGGTCCGCTGCCGTCAGCCCGGCCTGGTCGGCGACCCGGCGCCGGTGCGCGAGGACACGCGCGACCGCCACGGTCACGCCCCGACCTGCGACCTCACGGGCGGCGGCCCGCGCGATGCGGAGCGTCGGATCATGCCCCCGGCGGCGTACGGAGGCGCGCGAGGACGGCACCGGAACCAGGAGGACAGGGCACACGGCCTCCTCGGCGGCCGCCAGCACCGCCGCCGCGAGACCGGCGCCGAGCGGCCGGGCCAGGCCCGTACGCCCGTGCTCCTTGTGCGCCACGATCATGCGCCGGACCGCGCCGGCATAGGCCGCGGCGGCCCACGGCCGCGGCAGACCGGGCGGGGCGGGCACACGCACGCCGGACCGTCGAGCAGGGCGGCACATGCCTGGCACAGGAGCCCGTCGGCCTGGCCGCAGCCGGCACACCGCTGCGGCAACATGAGGTCGAGGGCTGCGGCGAGGAGTCCCACGGTTCGAAGCCTGCCGGGGCGCGTCCATGGGCCGCCAGCCCCCTGACGCGCCTGTGGACGACGGAGACGCCCCGAGCCGGCCGACGGGCGCCCCTCCTGGTGGACGGGACCGAGACACCGCCGGACGGCCGACGGCGGCGCCCTGCCGGTGGACGGCGGGACGTGCTCACCGCGGCGGTGCCGTCGCGGCGCGGCGCTAACCGGGATAGGCGGGGTCGGAGGTGCCGTTGAAGCACTGCCACTCGTCGAACCGGTCGCTGAGCCGGCAGACGTTGAGCGTCTTGTCCCCGGAGACACGCTGGGTGACCAGCAGCGGAGAGCCGGGCGAGGCCGTGATCGTGGCCATCTCACCGCCCGGGCCGATCATCGGCTGGATCGGGGCCCCGCTCACCGGCACGTCGAACAGCGACGGCGACGGGTTCTGTTTCGTCATGCCGACGACCGCGAGATGGTCGGTCGTGCTCCACGTGAGGTCGACGGCGCTCTGCAGCTCCGAGCTGATCGAGATGAACCCCTCCGCCTGCAGACCGCCGGAGGGTGCGCGGTCGACTCGGCCCAGCTGGACCTGCCAGCGGCCGTCCATCTTCACGATGACCGCGGCGCGGGTGCCGTCGCGGGAGACCCGCAGCGCCTTCAGCGGGTAGGGCGACAGTGCCCAGCCATCCACCGCGGCGGCCCGGGTACCGCCCTCGACGACCCAGAGTCGGGAGCCGGTCTCGGTCGACTCGACCACCCAGACGTTCCCGCGTGAGTCCCAGGACGGTGGGGTGAACCGGCCGCCCTTGGAGGTGGCCCGCAGCGTGGTCCGGACGGCGCCGCCGACCAGGTCCGTGACGGTGACCGTGTCCGCCGCGTCGTTCAGGGAGGCGACCTGCCGGTGGTCGTAGGAGACCGCGGGATGGGCCGCCTGGAGCTTGGGCAGGATGGTCTGCGGCCCTTCCGTGTCCAGCCGGCCGAGGCGTCCGTCGCCGAGGCGGATGTAGGCCGCCTGCGGTTGGCCGCTGCCGTCGGGGTCGTAGCCGTCCCAGTTCTGGGGCGACTGCAGCGAGCCGCCCACGCCGGGGACCTCGACCGGCTTGCCGTCGATCCTCAGCTCCATCCGCTGGACCTCGCGGAGCTGTCGCAGCGTCCACATCAGCTGGACCGACATGTTGCGCAGGTCGCCGGCGCGGGCCTGGCGGGTCAGGTCGACGGTGGCCACCCCTCTTTTGATCTCCAGCCTGCGCAGCCCGGTGCCGGCCGGGAATGCCGAGCGCACGAAGGCGCTCTTCAACCAGGTCGTGGGACCGCCGATCAGCTGCTTGACCAGCTGCGTCGGCAGCCAGGACCGGCTCACGAGCGGGATGAAGACCGGATTCGGCACCAGCGTCTGTGAGTCGGGCGCGAAGAAGTACAGGTCCAAGGTGCGGAAGGCGCGCGTGACGTCGTCACGGCTCAGCAGGAGCTCCGGCGGGAGCGGATCGGTGATGCGCCACTGCCGCTGGGCGTCCCGGCGCAGGTGGAACACCTGCTTGAACCCTCGGGCGTCCGCGATGTACTGCCCGTCGGCGCCGATCCGGCCCAGTTGGTCGCCCTCCAGCGTGACCGTCGTCTGCGCCGGGCCGTTGTCCTCCTGCGTCGGGGGGTCCAGCTGGGCGTAGACGATCGACGCGACGCCCGGCCGCCAGCAGGACGGACAGGCCAGGTACGACCGGGCGACCTGGTGCTCGCCGTTCGGCCCGTCGAAGCTGGACGACGCCGTACGGAAGCCCCGGACGATCGTGACGGGATCCGCGTCGCGTTCCGGTCCGGCCGGGATGATGCGGATGTAGGGGTCGTCGACCGGCTGCTCGGGGCCGCCCGCGTTCCCGCTCAGGATGCGGCCGCCCTGGGGAACGCCGACGCAGCCGCCCGCCAGGAGCGCGACGGCGGCGACGGCCAAGAGCCGGAGCCTCATGCGCCCGCCTCCAGTTGCAGCCCGGCGTACGGCGCCCGCTGCAGCTCGATCTCCGGCGGCACCAGCGGCAGCGGCGACCCGCGCAGTTCCGTCCCCGCCACCCGGGGCAGCGACAGCCGGAACCGCGATCCCTGCCCCGGCTCGCCCCACGCCTGCAGCCAGCCACCGTGCAGCTGGGCGTCCTCCATGGAGATCGAGAGCCCGAGGCCGGTGCCGCCCGTCGTGCGGGCCCGCGCCGGGTCGGCGCGCCAGAAGCGGTCGAACACCATGTTCGCCTCGCCGGGCCGCAGCCCGCAGCCGTGGTCGCGGACGGCGATGGCGACGGCGTCCCGGTCCGCGGCGACGCTGACGACGATGTCCTTGCCCTCGCCGTGCTCGATCGCGTTGACCAGGAGGTTCCGCAGGACCCGCTCGATACGGCGGCGGTCCACCTCGGCCATGGTCGCCTCTCCCGGCAGCTGCTGAATGATCTTGCTGCCCTTGCGCTCGGCCAGGTCCTCGGTGTCGCCGACCGCCCGCAGCACGAGCTCGCGGACGTCCATCGGCTCGATGTCGAGGGTGGCGGCCCCGGCGTCGTACCGGCTGATCTCCAGGAGGTCGGCCAGCAACCCCTCGAACCGCTCGAGCTGGCTCTGCAGCAGCTCGGCGGAGCGGGCGGCCATCGGGTCGAAGTCCTCACGCGCCTCGTACAGCACCTCGGCGGCCATTCGGACGGTGGTCAGCGGGGTCCGCAGCTCGTGGGAGACGTCGGAGACGAACTGGCGCTGCACCTGGGACAGCTCCTGCAGCTGGACGATCTTCTCCTGCAGGTTGGCGGCCATGTCGTTGAAGGAGGTGGCGAGCCGGGCGAGGTCGTCCTCACCGCGCGTCTTCATCCGCTCCTCAAGGCGCCCGGCCGCCAGGCGCTCGGCCGCCTGGGCCGCCATCCGCACGGGGATGACCACCTGACGCGTGACGATGGAAGCGATCGCGGCGAGCAGCAGGACGAGCGCCCCGCTGATGCCGAGGATGGTCTGCTGGACCACCTCGAGGCTCTGCCGCTCCTGCGTCAGCGGGAACAGGTAGTACAGCTGGTAGCGGCTCAGCTTGGTGCCGACGATCAGGCCCGGCTCCGACGAGCCGTCGTCGTAGGTGAGCGTGCCGTAGGTGCGGTACGGCTTGCTCGCGTCCGACGCCTCGACCTGCTGCATCAGCACCGCCGGGACGCTCTTGAGCCGGACCCAGTTGGAGCTGAACCCGACACTGCCCGGGTCGTCGCGGTCGAGGAGGATCACCTCGTACAGGCCCGTCGGCCCGCTCCGGTGGGCGAGCGTGGTGACGATCGCGTTGAGCTTGCTCTTGGTGCTGTCGGCGTCGTCCGTACCGGCCGCGGCCAGCCGCCCCTGGGCCACGCCGACGCCCTCGTCGAGCTGGAGCAGCGCGGCCCGCTCTTTGGCCTCCAGCAACGCGGTGGTGATCTGCTGCATCAGGAAGATGCCGAGCACCGCGACGACGAGGCCGGAGACCAGGAGCGTCGTCGTCACGACGCGGGCCTGCAGCGACCGCCGCCAGCCGACGTACGCCCTGCGGAGCGCCGCGCGGGCGTACCGCCGGATCACGCGCAGGCCGTGCCGGGCCGCCGACGGCAGCGGCATCCAGGTGTTCATGGGGGGCTTCTCGGGGGGAGTCGAGAGGTCGTCAGGCCGGCCCGGCCTTGTAGCCGACGCCGCGTACGGTGACGACGATCTCCGGGTGCTCAGGGTCCTTCTCGATCTTGGCACGCAGCCGCTGGACGTGGACGTTCACCAGGCGGGTGTCGGCGGCGTGGCGGTAGCCCCACACCTGCTCGAGCAGCACCTCACGGGTGAAGACCTGGCGCGGCTTGCGGGCCAGTGCCACGAGCAGGTCGAACTCCAGCGGGGTGAGCGGGATGTGCCGGTCCGCCCGTTTCACCGAGTGACCCGCCACGTCGATCGTGATGTCGCCGATCTGCAGCAGCTCCGGGGTCGGGTCGTCGGTGCGGCGGAGCCGGGCGCGGACCCGCGCCACCAGTTCCTTCGGCTTGAACGGCTTGACGATGTAGTCGTCGGCGCCGGATTCGAGGCCGAGGACGACGTCGACCGTGTCGCTTTTGGCGGTCAGCATCACGATCGGGACGCCGGATTCGGCCCGGATCTGCCGGCACACGTCGATTCCGTCGATGCCGGGGAGCATCAGGTCGAGCAGCACGAGGTCGGGCCGGGTCTCCCGGAACGCCTCGAGCGCCTTGTCACCGTCGTGCACGAACGACGGCTCGAAGCCCTCGCCGCGGAGCACGATGCCGAGCATCTCGGCCAGAGCCAGGTCGTCATCGACGACCAGCACGCGTCCCTTCATGAGCCCTCATCGTCGCTTTATCGGAGGCGGTCGGCCAGGGAGGCCAGGGTACATTCGTTTACCTGGGAAATGACCCCGCGCTCGGTGACGATGGCCGTCACCAGGTCGCTCGGAGTCACGTCGAAGGCCGGATTGTAGACAGGACTCCCGAACGGCGCCGCAGGTTGTCCGGCGAACGTACTGACTTCTCCGGGATCGCGCTGCTCGATCGGAATGTCACTCCCCGTTCGGGTGGCGAGATCAACGGTACTCGTCGGGGCCACCACTACGAACGGCACGCGATGGTGGCGGGCGAGCACCGCGAGGGAGTACGTCCCGACCTTGTTGGCCACGCTGCCGTCCCGCGCGATGCGGTCCGCCCCCACCACGACCAGGTCGACCTGGCCGGCGGCGAACAGGGAGGCCGCCGCGCCGTCCGGCAGCAGGGTGTACGGCAGGCCGTGGCGCGCCGCCTCGTACGTCGTGAGCCGGGCGCCCTGGAGCAGCGGCCGGGTCTCGTCCACCCAGAGCATCTTCAGCCGCCCGGCGCGGTGTGCCGCGATCACGACGCCCAGCGCCGTGCCGTCGCCGCCCGCCGCGAGGGCTCCGGTGTTGCAGTGCGTCAGGACCCGGCCGCCGGCCGGCACGAGCGCCAGCCCGTGCTCCGCCATCCGCGCGGAGGCCGCCGCCTCCTCGGCCGCGATCGCGTGCGCCTCCGAGAGCGCCGAACGCCCCTCCTCGTGGGCCCGGAGCACCCGCTCGGCGCCCCAGGCGAGGTTGGCCGCCGTGGGCCGGGCATCGGAGAGGGCGCGGGCCGCCTCCGCGACGTCCTGGCCCAGCGCGGCGGCCAGCGCGACGCCGTACCCTCCGGCGATGCCGAGCAGCGGGGCGCCGCGGACGGCGAGATCCTTGATGGCCGCGACGACGGAGGGGACGTCACGGCAGACCAGCGCGACCTCCTCGCGCGGAAGCCGGGTCTGGTCGAGCAACGTCAGTGCGGGCCCCTCGGGCGGGTCGCTCCACCGCAACACGTCCACGCTGCCAGTGTGCCCCATCAGGTGCCGGCGGTCGCCGGATCCCGCCGACTCGCGCGATTGATCACCCGCACTCTCGCCACATGGCAGGATTGGCCGGGTAATCGGCGGGCGGGGAGCAGGCGATGACCGACGCACGGGCTTGGGCGTCACCGGGCTCCGCCGTGCCCGAAAGCTCCGGCTCCGCGGCTCCCCCGCCGGAGCCTCCCGCCGCCGACGACACGTTCGAGTCGGAGATCCCGCTGCGGCCGCTCGGCGTCTCGGAGCTCCTCGACGGGGCGATCGCCTATGTCCGCCGCAATCCGCGCGCGACGCTCGGCCTGTCGGCGATCCTCACGTCGATCGTCCAGCTGGCCGTCACGGTGGTGCAGTACATCGCGCTCGGCGGTCGGATCCGCACCGACGTCCAGACCCCGGCGGAGCTGACCCGCACCCTCGGGCTCGCGTCCATCACCTCTCTCGTCGGGCTCGTGCTCACGGCGTACGTCGTGCTGCTGCTCAGCGGGCTCCTCGCTCCGATCATGGGGCGCACGCTGCTGGGCCGTGCCACCTCGTTCGGGCAGGCCTGGCAGGACGGGCGGTCCGCCAAGGGCCGCCTCATCGGCACCGCGACGGCCGTCCTCGTGATCGTGCTGGTCGCCACGGCCCTCCCCCTCGCCCCGCTGATCACGGCGATCGTCGTGCACGCCCCCACGGCCGTACAGGCCGTCGCGGCCGTCTTGGGCCTCCCCCTGGCGGTCGTCCTCATGGTCGTCGGCTACGTCTGGTTCGCGCTCGCCACCCCCATCGCCGTCCTGGAGCGCCGGGGCGTTCGCGCGGCGCTCCGGCGGTCGGCGGAGATCGTGCGCGGCCGCTGGTGGCGGATGATGGGCGTGCTCACACTGGCGCTCGTCATCACCATGTTCGTCGAGCTGATCGTGCTGCCGGTGCCGTTCGCGGTCGCACAGCAGATCATCCTGGCCTTCGACAAGGAGCCGCACGGCTGGCTCCTCGTCGCGGTCATCGCGGTCGGCGGGGTGGGCCGGATCATCGCCGGCACGCTCGTCAACCCGTTCAACGCGGGAGTGATCGCTCTCATGTACGCCGACCGGCGCATGCGGCGCGAGGCGTTCGACCTCGAGCTGCAGCTCGAACCGTCGGACGACCCGATGGACGCCTGGCTGCCCGGCCCGCTCACGGCCGCCGGGTCGGGTCCTCAACCGAAGATGCTGCGCCGGCCGCTCGTGGCGCCCCCGCCTCCGCCCGCCCCGCCGTTCCCGGGATGGCACCGATGACGCCGGCGCTCCTGTACGGGGGCGGGCCGCCCATCGTCCGCGACCCGGCCCGCGAGCTGGCCCGCCGCGAGCTCCAGAAGCCGATCTACCACCAGGACGAGCCCTCGTTCGCCGAACGCATCCTCAACAAGATCAGCGACTGGCTGAACGAGCTGTACCACCGCCTGACCGACATCCAAGGCGGCGGAGGCGGCGGCTGGCTCGGGATCGTGGTCCTGCTCGGCCTGCTGGTCGTGGTGGTCGCCGCCGTCTGGTGGCGGATCGGGAGCGTGCGCCGCAACGCGGCCGGGCCCAGGGCCCTGCTCGGTGAGGCGGTCACGACCGCCGAGGACCACCGGGTCACGGCCGAACGCCACGCCGCCGCCGGCGAGTGGCCCGAGGCCATCCGCGAACGCCTCCGCGCCATCGCGCGCGACCTGGAGGAGCGGGCGATCGTCCCACCCCGGCCCGGCCGTACCGCCGATGAGCTGGCAGCCGAGGCGGGGGCGGCGCTGCCCGACCACGCCGACGACCTCACCGGGGGCGTGCGGTTGTTCGACGACGTCTGGTACGGCGGTCGGGAGGGCGACGCGGACGGCTACCGGCGGCTCGTCGAGCTCGACGACCGGCTGCGCCGCGCGCGCCCGGTCCCACTCGGAGTCGTCACATGACCGAGCGAAGCGAGGGAATCGGCAAGCACAGCACCTTGGTCATGAGGCCGACGAAGGAGGTCTCATGACCGCGCTGCAGGCCCCACCGGAGCCGGTCGGCGCCGGACAGGTCGCGCGACGCCGCTGGCAGCGGTCCCGGGGCATCCTCGTCGCGGTGCTCGCGCTCGCCGTTCTCGGTGTGCTGCTCGCCCTGATGCGGCCGCGCACCGGCTCGGAGTTCCTCGACCCGGCCTCGCCCGGGCAGCAAGGCTCCCGAGCCCTCACGGAGATCATCCGGCAGCACGGCACGCCCGTGACGGTCGTGCACAGCGCGTCCGCCGCCGCCGAGCGCCTGCGCGCGCAGCCCGACGCCGTCCTCGTGGTCGCCCGTTCCGAACGCCTGGTGCCCGCCGACCTGACCACCCTCCGGAGCGCCCCCGGCGACCGGCTCCTCGTCGACCCGTCCAGCGAGACCCTGAACGCACTCGCCCCGGGCGTCGACTCGGCCGGCACGGCCTGGGGCTCGCCGCAGCCCGGCTGCACCCTGCCCGCGGCGGCCTACGCCGGCGACGCCGACTTCCTCGACGCGACCACCTACACGGCGCCCGACCAGGCCACCAAGTGCTACCTGACCGGCGCCGGCCAGGCGGGCCTGGTGCAGCTGTCCGTGGACGGCGCGACGGTCACCGTCCTGGGCGCGGCCCGGCCGCTGACGAACCAGTACCTCGCCGACCACGGCAACGCGGCCCTGGCGATGAACCTCATCGAGACCCGGTCGAACGCGGTCTGGCTGATGCCGGACCTGCCGTCGCCGGGCAGCGGCGGGCACAAGTCGTTCGGCGAGCTGGTCCCGTTCGGGGTCAAGCTGGCCGTGCTGCAGATCGTCATCGCCGTGGCGCTGGTCGCGCTGTGGCGGTCCCGGCGCCTCGGCCCGGTCGTGGTCGAGCCACTCCCGGTCATCGTGCGCTCCGCCGAGGCCGTCGAGGGTCGCGCCCGGCTCTACCGCTCCCGGCGGGCCGCCGATCGCGCGGCGGAGGCGCTGCGCGCCGGCGCGCTCGAACGGCTCACCGCGCTCCTCGGCATGCCGCGCAGCGCGGCCTCCGACCCGGTGATGGCGGCGGAGATCGTCGCGGCGGTCGCGGCGCACACCGGGCGGGAGCAGGCGGAGGTCGGCGCCGCCCTGTACGGTCCTCCCCCAGTGGACGACGCGGGGCTCGTGAGCCTCGCCGGCGTCCTCGACGACCTGGAAAGGTTGGTTCGCAACTCTTGACGGAAACTCCACAGGACATCGGGGGCGAGGACGCCCGTACGGCGCTGACGGCACTGCGCGCGGAGGTCGCGAAGGCGGTCGTCGGCCAGGACTCCGTCGTGACCGGCCTGGTGATCGCCCTGCTGTGCCGGGGCCACGTCCTGCTCGAGGGCGTCCCGGGCGTCGCCAAGACGCTGCTGATCCGCACCCTCGCCCAGGCACTGAAGCTCGATTTCAAGCGCGTGCAGTTCACCCCCGACCTCATGCCGGGAGATGTCACCGGCTCCCTGGTCTACGACAACCGCACGTCGGAGTTCGAGTTCCGGGAGGGTCCGGTCTTCACCAACCTGCTGCTCGCCGACGAGATCAACCGGACGCCGCCGAAGACCCAGGCGTCCCTCCTCGAGTCGATGGAGGAGCGGCAGGTGTCGGTCGAGGGCGACGCCCGTCCACTGCCCGACCCGTTCATCGTCTGCGCCACGCAGAACCCCGTCGAGTACGAGGGGACCTACCCGCTGCCGGAGGCCCAGCTCGACCGGTTCCTGGTGAAGCTCAACGTCCCCGTGCCCTCCCGCGAGGATGAGATCGCGGTGCTGCAGCGCCACGCGTCCGGGTTCGACCCGCGCGACCTCGCCGCGGCCGGCGTCACGCCCGTCGCCGGTCCGGCCGACCTGGCCGCCGGGCGCGAGGCCGTACGCCGGGTCCGCGTCGACCCGAAGGTCAGCGGCTACATCGTCGACCTGTGCCGGGCCACCCGGCAGTCGCCGTCCCTGCAGCTCGGCGTGTCGCCGCGCGGCGCGACGGCGCTGCTGGCGACGGCCCGCGCGTGGGCGTGGCTGTCCGGCCGTGACTACGTACGGCCCGACGACGTGAAGGCGCTCGCCCGGCCCACGCTGCGGCACCGCGTGCAGCTGCGGCCCGAGGCGGAGCTGGAGGGCGCGACGACGGACGGCGTGCTCGAGGGCATCCTCACCACCGTTCCCGCTCCCCGATGACGGGGAGCCGGGTATGGCGCTGACCGGGCGTACGGGGCTGCTGGCCGTCCTGGGCGCGGTGATCCTCGTACTCGTCCCCAGCTGGTGGACGCTGCTCGCCGTCGACGGCGGGCTGATCGCGCTCGTCGCGGCCGACCTCGCGCTGGCGGGCAACGTGCGCCGCCTGCGCCTGCACCGCTCCGGCGACACGAACGTCCGCCTCGGCGAGGAGGCCACCGTCGCCCTCACCGTCGAGAACCCGGGCCGTCGGCGGCTCCGGGCCCGGCTGCGGGACGCCTGGCCGCCCAGCGCGGGAGCGTCGCCCCGCACGGCGACCGTGACGATCCCGCCCGGCGAGCGGCGGCGCGTCGAGACCCGGCTCGTCCCGACCCGCCGCGGCGACCGCGCGGCCGTCACCGTCACCGTCCGGTCGTACGGCCCACTGGGCCTGGCGGCCCGCCAGCTGAACCGCGCCGCGCCGTGGATGGTACGGGTGCTGCCCGCCTTCCCCTCCCGTCGCCACCTGCCCGCGAAGCTCGCCCGGCTGCGCGAGCTCACCGGCCAGCACGTCGCGCTGATCCGTGGCCAGGGCACCGAGTTCGACTCACTGCGGGAGTACGTCGACGGCGACGACGTCCGCTCGATCGACTGGCGGGCGACCGCGCGCCGCGGCGACGTCGTCGTCCGCACCTGGCGGCCCGAGCGCGACCGGCGCATCTACCTGGTGCTCGACACCGGCCGTACCGCCGCCGGGCGCGTCGGCGACATCCCGCGCCTCGACTGCTCGATGGACGCCGCCCTGCTGCTCGGCGCGCTGGCCGCCCGGGCCGGCGACCGCGTCGACCTGCTGGCCTACGACCGCAGGGTCCGCGCCCGGGTCGAGGGCGTGGCCCGTACCGAGCTGCTGACCGCGATGGTCCGGGCGATGGCGCCGCTGGAGCCGGAGCTCATCGAGGCGGACGCGGCGGGCATGGTCTCGACGCTGCTGTCACGCGTCCGGCAGCGGTGCCTGGTGGTGCTGCTGACGGATCTGAACGCGACCGCGATTGAGGAGGGGCTGCTGCCGCTGCTGCCCCAGCTGACCGCCAAGCACCTGGTCCTCGTCGCGGCGGTGAGCGATCCGCGGGTCACGGAGATGGCGGAGGCCCGCGGCGACGCGGCGGCCGTCTACGACGCCGCCGCGGCCGAGCGCGCCCGCGCCGACCGGCGCCGCGTCACCGCCGAGCTCCGCAAGTACGGTGTCGAGGTCGTCGACGCGCCCCCGGACGAGATCGCCCCCGCCCTCGCCGACGCGTACCTCTCCCTCAAGGCCGCCGGCCGCCTCTGATCGACGCCCGCTCTCCCGAAGCATCGTTGTGTCATTGGCGGTGCTCCCAAGATTGCATGGAGAAGCATCGGCGGTGCTCCTAAGGTTGCTTGGAGAAGCAGGGAGAGCGACCCTGTTGACAGGAGGGCCATTATGGCGGCTTTGCCGGAATGGATGTTGAGCCTTCCGGAGGAAGGCGTCACCGCGGAGGAATACGATCGGATTCCGGAAGAAATCTGCCGGCGCATCGAGATCATTGACGGCAGCATCATTGTGTCGCCCTCCGCGACCCCGCAGCATAATCGCATTGCGCGTTTGTTCGCCAACGCGCTCGAGGCCGCTGCTCCTACTCCGTGGCAGGTGACCACGGACGTCGACCTCCGGCTCGCGGGCGTGCCGCTCCACAACCGGCGGCCCGATGTGCTGGTGCTCGAGGGCGACCCTGACGCGCTCCCGATCCGTCCCCAGCAGGTGCTCCTGGCGGTCGAAATATGAGCAAGGACAGCGTCAGCGCCGACCGACTCGATAAACCGGTCGAATACGCCACAGCTGGAATTCCGCATTATTGGCGGATCGAGCGGCAAAATGCAGGACTAATCGCTTACACCCACATCTTGAATGCGACGACGAGGAGCTATGCCGGGTCCGGTGCCCACACCGGGGTACTCAAGACCGAGCAGCCGTTCCCCGTCGCCATCGATCTCGACGCCTTGACCTGAACCGGCCGGTCAGGCGGCGACCGGGGCGGCGTCGGGGACGAGCTCGGAGTCGCCGGTCTCGCCCTCCTTGGCGGCGCGGCGGCCGAAGACGATGACGTAGGCCAGGAACGCCGTCTCGGCGACGACGCCGATGGCGATGCGCGCCCAGGTGACGTGCACGTGGCCGGTCACGAAGCCCTCGATCGCCCCGGAGACGGCGAGCACGCCGATCAGGCCGATCGCGATGCTCATCGCCGCGCGGCCCTCCTCGGCGAGCGCCTGCCCTCTCCAGCGGGGACCCGGATCGATGATCGTCCAGCCGAGCCGGAGGCCCGCGGCCGACGCGAGGTACACCGCCGTCAGCTCCAGCAGGCCGTGGGGCAGGATCAGGCCGAAGAAGATCGCACCCTTGCCGTGGGCGAACATCAGACCCGCGGACAGGCCCAGGTTGAGCTGGTTGCTGAAGAGGACGAGGACCGTGGGAATGCCCAGGAGGATCCCGAAGATCAGTGCCTGCGCGGAGACCCAGGCGTTGTTGATCCACACCTGGAACGCGAACGCCCCGGCGGCGTGCTCGGTGTAGTAGTTGGCGAAGTCGTGGTCGACGAGCTGCTTGATCTGGTCCGGCGACAGCAGCGACGTCTGCACCTGCGGGTTGCGCACCACCCAGACCGCGAGCACCACGGACACGATGTTCGACAGCACCGCGGAGCCCAGCCACCACCACCGCATCCGGTAGGCCGTCACCGGGAAGGACACGGTGAGGAAGCGGGCGGCGTCCCGCCACATCGGCGCCTGGGCGCCGGTCACGGCCGCCCGGCCCCGCGCGACCAGCCCGGACAGCCGGCCGACCAGCGCGGGCTCAGGCGAGCTCGAGCGCACGACCGACAGGTGGGTCGCCGCCCGCTGATAGAGCTCGACCAGTTCGTCGATCTCCGCGCCGCTCAGCTTGCGCGCGCTACGGTTGACGAGCTGTTCGAGGCGCCGCCATTCGGCGTTGTGCGCGGCCACGAAGGCGTCGACGTCCACAACCCGGCAGACTACCGTTCGCTGAAGGTCTCCAGGCTTGAACGGATCTCCGACTGGAAGGGGCAGCGTGCCCGTCGAACTCGTCACCGGTGAGGCCGTCGCACTCGATATCCGGGTCGCGCGGCTGGCCAGCCGCGCGCTGGCCCTGTTCATCGACGTGGTGCTGCAGCTCATGGTGCTCTACTTCTGCATGATCTTCGTCAGTCTGTCGGCCCCCGTGTCGGACTCCGCGGTGACGCTCGGCCTGGCGATCCTCGTATTCGTCGGCGTACTGGTCGGTTATCCGACGATCACCGAGACGCTCACCCGGGGACGTACGCTCGGCAAGCTGGCGCTGGGGTTGCGCGTGGTCGCGGACGACGGCGGCCCGGAGCGCTTCCGTCAGGCGCTGGTGCGGGCACTGGCCGGGTTCATCGAGTTCTGGACGCTGGCCGGCTCTCCGGCGCTGATCGCGTCCCTGGTGAGCCGGCGCGGGAAGAGGCTCGGCGACATCTTCGCGGGCACGATCGTCATCCAGGACCGGGTGCCGGTCAACGTCATGCTCGGCCCCGTCGCGATCATGCCGCCGCAGCTCGCCCCCTGGGCGGGGTCCCTGGAGCTGTCCCGCCTGCCGGATCCCGTCGCCCTGGCGGCCCGGCAGTACCTCACGCGCTTCTGGGAGCTCGCCCCGCGCGTCCGCGACGAGATGGGGCGGCGGCTCATCGACCAGGTGATGACCTACGTCAGCCCGCCGCCACCCGCCGGCTTCCGGCCGGAGATCTACCTGTCGGCGGTCCTCGCCGAGCGCCGCCACCGCGAGGAACGCCGGCTGGCCGAGCGCGCCGCGCGCCGGGCCGCGATCGCCCGGCGCGGCGTGCCGCTCACCGTGAGCGTCCCGCCCGTCGTCCCGGTCGGCGGGCCGCCACCCGCACCCCCGC
>JBJMIW010000089.1:0-23799 GCA_045806665.1 Actinoallomurus sp. | reverse complement strand
TGGCCGAGCTGACGCGCCGCCGCCGCGCCGAACTCGACGACGGCGTCGGCACGGACGCGCTCACGACGCTGCGCCGCTCACTCGTCCAGGTCGCGGCCGCCCGGCACGCGCTGCGCGGTCTCACCTCCGACGCCGAACGCCTCCGCCAAGCCGTCATGGGCGAAGCGGCCCCCTGATCCGCTCAACGCGTCCTCGGCGCCGCCCGGCCGCTGGACGTCCGTTCCGAGGAGCCCAAGCCCCTGGCGCGTCCGCCCCGAGCGGCCGTGATCTCGGCGTCGGTCCTGAGCGGAGGTGGATCTCGGCGTCCGTCCCGAGCGGCCGTAACCTTAGCGTCCGTCCCGAGCGGCCGTGGATTCCGGCCCCGCCCCGAGCGGCCCGTGATCCGGCGTCCGTGCCGAGTCGCCGTGCACCCTCGGCGTCGGCCGTGAGTCGCTGGTGGCTGAGGCGAACGGCCCGCGGTGCCGGGGCCGCTCAGAGCAGCCCGGCGTCCTCGGCGTCCGCGGCGTCGATCTCCTCCCGGGAGATGCCGAGGAGGAAGGCGATGGTGTCCATGTAGGGCACGTTGACGGCCGTGTCGGCGGCCTGGCGGACGACGGGCTTGGCGTTGTAGGCGATGCCGAGTCCGGCTGCGGCGAGCATGTCGAGGTCGTTGGCGCCGTCGCCGATCGCGACGGTCTGGCTGATCGGTACGCCGGCGGCGGCCGCGAACCGCCGGAGCGCCGCCGCCTTGCCGGCCCGGTCGATGATGGGGCCGACGAGGTGACCGGTGAGCTTGCCGTCCTCGACCTCGAGGACGTTGGCGGCCGTGTAGTCGATGCCGAGGTCCGCGGCGAGCCCGTCGGTGATCTGTGTGAAGCCGCCGCTGACGATGGCGAACTTGTAGTCGAGGCGCTTGAGCGTCCGCACGAGGGTGCGGACGCCCGCCGAGAACTCGATGCGGTCGCGTACCTGCGCCAGGACGTTCTCGTCGAGTCCGGCGAGCATCGCGACGCGCTCCCGCAGCGCGCCCTCGAAGTCGAGTTCGCCGCGCATCGCGGCCTCGGTGATCTCGGCGACCTTGTCGGCCAGCCCGGCGTGCTCGGCGATGTACTCGATGACCTCGCCCTGGATGAGGGTCGAGTCGACGTCCATCACGATGAGCCGCTTGGCCCGCCGGGCGAGGCCGCCGCGCTGAACGGCGACGTCGACGTGCTGCGCGGCCGCCTCCGTGGCCAGCGCGGTGCGCAGGCCGTCCGGGTCGGCGCCGGAGACGTCCATCTCGATGCACGTGACCGGGTAGTGGGCGAGCCGCTCGATTCGGTCGATGTTGGCGCCGTGCGCCGCGACGCGCCCGGCGATCCCGGCCATGGCGGCGGGTGTCAGCGGGCTGCCCAGGATGGTGACGTGCAGTCGGCCGCGGCGCCGGCGCTTGCCGTTTCCGGTGCCGGTGGCGAGCTCGATCTCCAGGCCGAGATCCGCGGCGATCTTCTCGGCCGCGGTCCAGACCTTCCCGATGTCGGTGTCGGGACCGTACGAGACGAGCACGCCGAGCACCAGGCGGCCGCGGATGACGACCTGCTCGACGTCGGCCACGGTGACGGGGAAGGCGGCGAGGGTGCTGAACAGGCGGGACGTGACTCCCGGGCGGTCACGGCCGGTCAGCGTGATCAGCAGCGTGCGCGTCTTGGCATCCATGCTGCTCACCACGGTACTTGGCGATCGTCGTGCCCCGCTCGACGGTCCACCATCCGGACACCGGAGGTTCGGCGGTCATTCGCCGCCCGGTCCTCCCGCACCCATCGGGAGTTACGTAGGTCCTCAGGGCAGCAACAGGTTCACGTCGCCGAACTCGTGCCGGCGGTAGCCGCCCGCGAGGGCCTCGGCGTAGACGCGTCCGAGCACATCCTCCCCGGCGATCGCGGTCAGCATCCGCAGGTCTGAGGAGCGCGGCTCGTGGAGGCCGGTCAGCAGGCCGTCGACCACGCGTATCCCTTCCTCTGGGGTCACCACGTGGGAGGTCCAGCCGTAGGCCGCCCGCACGAACCCGTTCCCGGTGACGGCGGTCTCCAGCGCGCGTACGACGGTCGTCCCCACGGCGATCACCCTCCCGCCCTCCCCGCGGACATGGTTGACGAGAGGGCGAAGTCAAGCACGAGGAGCCTCCACACGATGAGCGGCCGAGGCCGCGACGAGGGCGATGACGAGGGTCCAGACGAGCGCGGCGCCCAGGCCCGCCGCGTTGACCAGCGCGCCGGCCACGCCGACGGCGAGCGAGGCGCCGACCGTGTCGCTGATCTGCAGGGCCGAGGAGTTCGCGCCCTGCTCTGACGGCGCGGACAGGTCGAGCGCCAGCACGCTCAGGGTGGGAAAGGCCATGCCCATCCCGAGCCCGCCGACGACCCAGGCGGGGACGGCCGCCCAGCCGGAGGTGTAGAGCGCGACGGCGATCCCGGCCACTCCGGTCGCGAGCAGGGCCGCTCCCAGCACCGCGAAACGCGCCCGTGAGGCGCCGGCGGACCTGCCCTGCCACCAGGACCCGGCGCTCCAGCCGAGGGCCCCCACAGTGAGCACGACTCCGGCCTCCGTCGGGCTGAAGCCGTGCCGGGTGACCAGCGCGAGCGGGATGAACGCCTCCGTGCCGGCCATCGTGCCGCCCAGCAGCCCGCGCAGGGCGATCACGGTGGGCAGTCCCCGGCCGAGGCGCAGAGCGCCGCGCGGCAGCAGGGCCCGGAGGCCGTACGCGAGACCGGCCAGACCCGGGAGCGCGAGCGGCGAGCGGTGGTCGATGCCCCACACCACGAGGGCCGCGCCGGCCGCCAGCGCCACGGCCGTGAGCGTACGGCCCCTGGGGAGCGGGCCGTGTCTCCGCGAGCCGCGCAGGGCCGGGGTCAGCATGACCGCGGCGGGCAGGACCAGGGGCACCAGGCCGAGGAAGACCCAGCGCCAGCCGACGTGCTCGGCGACGAGCCCGCCGACCGACGGGCCGACGAGCGACGGCACGACCCACGCGGCCGACATGGCCGCGAAGACCCGCGGCCGGGACGTCTCCGGGTAGACGCCCGCCACCAGGACGTAAAGCGGAACGATGGCCAGGCCGGAGCCGAAGCCCTGGACGGCGCGGCCCGCCACGAACCAGGCCATCGCCGGGGCGGTCCCCGCGATGATGAGGCCGGTCACGAACACCGCCAGCCCGATGAACAGCGGCAGGGCGGGCCCCCGTGCGTCCGCCCAGCCGCCCGCCAGCACGTTGGCGACCAGTCCGCTGATGAACACCGCGCTGAACGCCCAGGCGTACATCGACAGCCCGTGCAGCTCGCGCGCCGCGACCGGCATGGCCGTGCCGACCGCCATCTGCTCGAACGCCAGCAGCGTGACGACGAGCAGGATGCCGATCGTGGCCGTGCGGTAGGGACCGGTCAGGAGGCCTGGCCGCCGTACCACCGGGTCCGCCGTCTCGGCCGGGGCGCTCACAGGTCGCTCACCGCGTACCGGCCGCTCGCCGGGCGTTCGGTGATCAGTCTGCGCAGGGCGGGCACGGCGATGTCCTCCGGAAGGGGCGCGGCGTCCGCGTCCTCGCAGGCGTCGGCGAGCATCCGCGTGCGCATCTCGCCGGGGTCGACCCACCACACGGCGACGTCGGGCTCCTCGGCGGCCAGGACGTTGGACAGCTGGTCGAGCGCGGCCTTGGTCGCGCCGTACCCGCCCCCCAGCCCTCGTACCGCTGTCAATGCCTTCATGCCCTCGACGTTAGGCGGGGGACCGCATGGCCGACATCGGCCGCTGGACCGGGGGCCTCCGGGCGGATGGTCCTACGTCCCTGGGGGCAGACTTGGACCTGTGGGTCTCGTGCGGATGGGGATACGGCGGCCGTGGGGCCTGCCGACGCGGGTCGCGCTGCTCCTCGCCGGTGTGGTCGGCCTCGCCGCCCTGAGGATTCCGCGCCCGCCGACGCTGTGCCTGCTGCGCCAGGTGACGGGCGTGCCCTGTCCGTTGTGCGGGTTCACCACGGCGGGGGTCGACCTCGGCCACGCCGACATCGTGGGGGCCGTCAGCGCCTCTCCCCTGGCGGTCGCGGTGTGCGCCGGCTTCGTGCTCGTCCCGCTGGTCCGGCGTTCCAGGATGGTAACGGTGTGGCGCGCGACGTCCCACAGGGCGCGACAAGTCATCCCAGCCGTCGCTATCGTCGCTCCTCTGATCGTTTCAGAGGCCTGGCAGCTCGCTCGCTTCGGCATCATCTGACGGGAGAGAACAGTGGGATACCCGCCTCAGGACCCACCCTCGGGCTATGGCGGTGGCTACCCGCCCCAGGGACCGCCGCCCGGATACGGACAGCCGGCGCAGCCACAGTCCAGCACTCCTCAGGTGCTGTCGATCATCGGCATCATCTGCTGGTTCTGCTGCGGGCCGGCGGCGATCGTGCTCGGGATCATCGCGCAGAACCAGTTCCGCGCTCAGGGGCGCCCCGACACTCTCGCGAAGGTCGCCTGGATCGGTGGCATCGTCTCGATGATCCTCAGCGTCCTGGGCACCATCGCCAGACTCTCCGTGCAGAACCACACCTGACGGCACCGCGCGGGTTCCCGCCCCCGCCGGGCAGGACATCCGCGGCGGTACGGTCAAAGCCGTGGAAACCGATCGGGATGCCGCGCTGCACGCCGTCAGCACGGCGGTCCTCGCGGTCACGCGTCACCTGTCCGTGCACGAGGTTCTGCAGGTCATCGTCCGGGCCGCCGCGCAGCTCATCGACGCCCGGTACGCCGCGCTCGGCGTCCCCGACGATGAGGGGTCGTTCGCCGAGTTCGTCGTGGAGGGCGTCTCGGACGAGGACTGGAAGCGGATCGGCCCGCTGCCCCGGCAGCACGGGTTGCTCGCGCTGATGCTCCGCGACGACCGGGTGCAGCGGCTGCCGGACGTGCGCAAGGACCCGGCGTTCGAGGGCTGGCCGGCGGCGCACCCGGTCCTCAAGGACTTCCTCGGTGTTCCGATCAAGGACGGGACCGAGACTCTGGGGATCATCTTCCTCGCCAACCGCCGTACGCCCGGCGGTTTCACGGCCACCGACGAGGAACTGCTCACACTCTTCGCGGCGCATGCCGCGATCGCGCTCACCAACGCACGGCTGTACGAGCGGAACCGCGAGCTCACGGTGATCGAGGAGCGCTCCCGGCTGGCCCGCGAGCTGCACGACGCGGTGGCGCAGAAGCTCTTCTCGCTCCGGCTGACCGCGGCCGCCGCGCTGTCCGCGGTCGATCCGCGGGCGGAGCTCGAACGCGTCCAGACGCTCGCCAAGGAGGCCCTGGCCGAGCTGCGTGAGGTGATCTTCGAGCTGCGGCCCGCCGAGCTGGAGGCGGACGGGCTCGCCGAGTCGCTCCGCAAGCACGTACGGGTCCTGAACCGCGCCTGGGGCTCTGGGCGCGGGCGCCGGCCGCGGGTGCGGGTGCGGGTGCGGTTCGAGGGCGAGGACGTCATCCTGCCGTCCGAGGTCGAGGCGGCGGTGTACCGCGTCGCCCAGGAGGCGCTCTACAACGCGCTGCGCCACGGCGACCCTTCGGAGGTGACCGTGCGGCTCGCGGCAGGTGCGCTGGAGGTCTGCGACGACGGCATCGGCTTCGACGTCGAAGACGGCTCGCGCGACGGTCTCGGGCTGGCGTCCATGCGCGAACGCGCCGCGTCGGTCGGTGGGCGTCTGACGCTCGAGTCGTCCCCCGCCGGGACGGTCGTACGGCTGGAGGTGCCGGCGTGATCCGGGTCCTGATCGCCGATGACCATCCGGTCGTGCGCCAGGGCCTGCGCACGTTCCTCGGCGTGCAGGACGACATCGAGGTCGTCGCAGAGGCGGCGGACGGGGCGGAGGCGGTCTCGCGCGCGGAGGCGCTCAAGCCCGACGTCGTCCTGATCGACCTGAAGATGCCCGGCGTCGACGGGCCGACGGCACTGCGCGAGCTGCGCGAACGCGGGATCGCGTCGAAGGTCCTGGTGCTCACGAGCGTCGGCGAGCGGGAGCACGTCCTGCCGGTCGTACGCGCCGGAGCGTCCGGATACCTCTACAAGGACGTCGACCCGCAGGCCCTGGTGCAGGCGATCCGCGCCGTACACGACGGGCACATGCTGTTCGCGCCGGAGGCGACCGAGGCGATGCTGGCGCCCACGCCGGCGGACCCGGGCGCCGGAGCGCTCACCGCGCGTGAACGTCAGGTCCTCGTCCAGATCGCCCAGGGCCGGTCCAATCGGGAGATCGCCCGGGCACTCGTCGTCTCCGAGAAGACCGTCAAGACGCACGTTTCGAACATCCTGCTTAAGCTAGGGCTGCAGGATCGCACCCAGGCGGCCCTGTACGCCGTCCGTCACGGCCTCGCCGATCGGTGACTCGCGAGGATTCGCGTGGGATCGAGGAGGCGTAAGACGCGTCGGTCGAATATCTTGATGAACCTCAGTAGCCGGCTGAGTGAACCCCATCGCCGAGGACGTCATCGGAATTCACATGAGAGTCGCCATTCGCTACGCCGCAGGGTCGGACGTCGGCCGTACCCGCGAGAACAACGAAGATTCGGCGTACGCGGGCCCATGGCTGCTCGCAGTCGCCGACGGCATGGGGGGTCACGTCGGCGGGGAGATCGCAAGCTCTCTCGTCGTCCAGACCCTCGCGCCGACCGACGCCGAGGTCCCCCAGTCCGCGCTGGTCGAGACGCTGGAACACGCCGTGCTGTCGGCCAACCGGGCGATCGTCCAGCGGGTCGAGGAGGAGCCGGCCCTGCAGTCGATGGGCACGACCTGCACGGCCATGCTGTGGTCGGGCAGCCAGTTGGCCCTGGCGCACATCGGGGACTCCCGCGCGTACATGCTGCGGGAGAGCATCCTCTACCAGATCACCGAGGACCACACGCTGGAGAAGATGCTCACCGGCGAAGACGGCGCGGCGCCCCACCTGGCGAACCGCCTCGTCCGGGTCCTCGACGGCAAGCCGGACCGCAAGCCGGACATGTCCCTGCGCGAGGCCCTGCCGGGCGACCGCTACCTGCTGTGCTCCGACGGCCTCACCGGCCCGGTCGACGCCGAGACGCTGCATCAGGTCCTGACGACCCAGCCGGAGCCCGAGGCCGTCGTTCGAACACTCATCGATCGGGCGAATCAGGGTGGCGGACCGGACAACATCACTGTCATCGTGGTGGATATCGTCGCGGAGGGCGTGGAGGCGAGGCCCCCGGTCGTCGTGGGTGCCGCCCGGCCCTGACGCCGACTCGGTCTCAATGTCTCCGTGCGGTCACGTTCTGAGCTCTGAGGGTTCTTCGACTTGACCGTTGGCCGCCTTACTGCGATATAGGGTCCACAGGGCGTGACAACGGCACCGGGTTGGAGGGCGAGTTTGGACGTCGCACGGGGGACGAGGGTCGCCCCGGGTGCGCCGCCCGCGCCGGCGCGGGGGGTCGGCCGTTTCATCGCCGCCGCAGGTGACGGTCCACGGGGCGTGGCCATCCGTACGGGGAGCATGGCCGTCGCGGCCGTTCTCGCGGCGCTGGTGCACCGGGTCCACGATCCCGGCGTGCTGTGCCCGATTCGGGCGCTGACCGGCGTCCCTTGCCCTCTATGTGGCGGCACCACCGTCTTCATGGAGCTGGGGGCCGCCCACCCGGTGAGGGCCGCCCTCGCGAACCCGTTCGCCCTCGCGGGGGCGATCGGCCTGGCCACGGCACCCCTGGGGCTCGGCCGCCGATGGTGGGCGATCCGGCCGCGCACCCGCAGCCGGATCCTCGGAGCGGTGGTGGCCCTGTCCTGGCTATGGCAGCTTGCCCGGTTCGGGCTCCTGCACTGGTGAATCCCCTATCTCGTCACGGCGATCGCGGGCCCGGCTTGGCAGACGGGCGTCATTCGATGAAGGAGTAACAGCGTGAGCACCCCCTACGACCCGTACGGCCAGGGTCAGCAGCAGCCGGGCTACGGTCAGCAGCCGGGTTATGGGCAGCAGCAGCCGGGCTATGGCCAGCAGCAGCCCGGGTACGGTCAGCAGCCCGGTTATGGGCAGCAGCCTGGATACGGTCAGCAGCCGGGCTACGGTCAGCAGCCCGGTTATGGGCAGCAGCAGCCGGGCTATGGGCAGCAGCAGCCCGGATACGGGCAGGACTACGGCCAGCAGCAGCCGGGCTATGGCCAGCAGCAGCCCGGATACGGGCAGCCGGGCTACGGCCAGCAGGACTACGGGCAGCAGGGGTACGGCCAGCAGCCCGCCGCGTACGGCCAGCAGTACCCGCAGCAGGGCTACGGCACCGGCTACAACCAGGGCCAGTACGCCAGCTGGATCTCCCGCGTGGGCGCGTTCATCATCGACATCCTGATCGCGGGTGTCCCCTATGGGATTCTCTACGCAATCGGCGGCGCGATCGGCGGAGGCGTCGGCGGACTGGTCATCTTCCTCGGTTTCCTGATCTACATCGGCCTGATCCTCTGGCTGAAGTACCAGGAGGGTACGACCGGTCAGACGCCGGGCAAGCGTCTGCTCGGCATCAAGCTCATCAAGGAGCAGACCGGCCAGCCGGTCGGCTTCGGTCTGGCGGTCGGGCGCTTCTTCGCCCACTTCCTGGACGGCCTCGCCTGCTACATCGGCTACCTCTGGCCGCTGTGGGACGACAAGAGCCAGACGTTCGCCGACAAGGTCTGCACGACCATCGTCGTCCAGGCATCCTGAGGCCCAGACTCGACGACAGGCGCCCCGGCGATCGCTGTCACGGTCGCGGTCGCCGGGGCGTTTCACGTACGGGACCAGGCCGGCGGTCGGGGCCGGTTCAGCGTGCGGGGCCAGGCAGCCGACCGGGCCACCGAGCTGACGCGCCTAGGTCAGCTGACGGGATCCAGGACGCTGTTGCAGGCGGCCACCCGGGCCCGGCGCACTGCCCGGTCGAGCGTGCGGAGGGCCTCGGAACGACGCTGGATGTGCGCGGCGGACAGGCCTACGGTCTCGGTGGAACGTGCCAGGTCCACCACGACGGCCAGCCGGCTCGCCAGCGCCGCGACCCGGTGCGCGCGGGCCGCGTACCCCGGTGCGAGGCCGCCGACCTGCTCGTGCCGGTGCGACTCGCGTAGCGCGCCGAGCGCCTCGGCGATCTCCGGCCGCCACTCCTGCCCGCCGTCCATGGCCAGGAGCGCCTCGGTGGCCTCCCGGACCGCCAGCGTCAGCTCGTGGTCGGCCTCCGGCAACAGCGGGGTGTCGGGGGTGCCGCGGCGCGTCTCGCACACCTCCCAGCGGGTGCCGACGTAGGACGAGCCCCGGCGGTCCTCCGCCGGGATCAGGCCGAGCGACCGCTCGCCGGCCAGGGCGAGGACGGCCTCCCCGGCATCGATGGCCGCGGCGTTGAAGTCCGGCGGCCCGGTCAGTCCGAGGGGGTCGCCGGGCGCGGGCAGCGCGAGGCGCAGCGCGGTGAGTCCCGCTACCCGGAGCGCGCCGAGCCCCCGCCGCAGCGGGACCTCGCCGTTCTCGCCGGGTACGCCGCCGACCACGTGCGGCCCGCCCTGGCGCTCGACCGCATCGGCGGCCTCGTCGAGGCCCACATGGCCGGTCAGCCAGGCGTTGCCCCAGGCGACGAGCCCGGTGGATGGGTGCGTGAGGCGCATGCCGACCACCATAAGCCGTTCATAATGCCGTAGGTTCATTACCCGGACAGCGCCCGGCGGCCCACCGCCGGCCGCTCCGCGTTCTAGGGGAAGGATGCGATGGCCGGCGAGGTACTACGACTCAAGGGCGTCGAGGTCCGGCGCGAAGGTGCGTCGCTCCTGCGCGACGTGGACTGGACGGTCCAGGAGGACGAGCGCTGGGTCATCGTCGGCCCGAACGGCGCCGGGAAGACGACCTTGTTGCAGGTCGCGGCCGCGATGCTGTTCCCCACCGAGGGCGATGTCGAGCTGCTGGGCGAGACCCTCGGTAAGACGGATGTCTTCGAGCTGCGGCCTCGCATCGGCCTGTCCAGCGCGGCGATCGCCGACAAGATCCCGTCCGATGAGAAGGTCATCGACATCGTCCTGACGGCGTCGTACGCCATCATCGGCCGCTGGAAAGAGGAGTACGACTCCACGGACGTCACCCGTGCCGTCGAACTCCTCGACGCGCTCGGCTGCGCCAACCTCATCCGCCGCCGGTTCTCGACGCTGTCCGAGGGTGAGCGCAAGCGCGTGTCCATCGCGCGTGCGCTCATGCCCGATCCCGAGCTGCTGCTCCTGGACGAGCCGGCCGCCGGCCTCGACCTCGGTGGCCGGGAGGACCTGCTGGCCCGCCTCACGGCGCTGGCCACCGACCGCCTCGCGCCGACGATGGCCCTCGTCACCCACCACGTGGAGGAGGTGCCAGAGGGGTTCACGCACGCGATGCTGCTGCGCCGCGGCTCGGTCATCGCCATGGGGAAGGTCGACGAGGTCTTCACCGACGAGCTGCTCGCCGAGTGCTTCGGTCTGCCGCTGAAGATCGAGCGCCAGGACGGCCGCTGGCACGCCCACGCGGTGTCCCAGCGCGCCTGAACGCTGCGGGGAGCCGCCCGGCTGTACGACCGCCGGCCGGCGTTTTCGCCGCTGTGACCCGGGTAGACGGCGACCAAATCGCCGCAGGGCGGAACCGGGTCAACGTGATGGGAGCCGGTCATGGCTACACCCACCTTCCAGACTCCGCGGAGAGCCAGCCGACCATGGCTCCGGGTGTTCCTGACCGGACTGGTGCTCTGGGTGCTGACGGTTCTCGTCATCCTGATCACCCAGAACCCGAACCTGATCCCGACCCTCGTCCTGCTCGGCAGCTTCCTGGTGCCCGTGACGTTCGTCATCTGGGCGTTCGAGCGGCGGGACACCGGTGAGCTGACGCCGACACTCGTGTTCAGCACCTTCCTCACCGGCGGGGTGCTGGGCGTGCTCGCGGCCTCCCTGCTGGAGACATACCTCCTGCACCCGTCACCCTGGCTCTTCGTCGGTGTCGGACTGATCGAAGAGGCCGTCAAGCTCACCGCCCTGGCATTCCTCACCCGGCACCTGGAGACGAAGACCGTACGCGACGGCATGATCCTCGGTGCGGCCGTCGGTTTCGGCTTCGCCGCCTTCGAGTCGGCCGGCTATGCCTTCACCGCCCTCTTCACCGAGAACGGCCTGTCGTTGATGCAGGTCGTGCAGACCGAGCTGCTCCGCGGTCTGCTCGCCCCGGTCGGACACGGGCTGTGGACGGCGATCCTCGGCGGTGTGCTGTTCCGGGCCAGCACCCGCCACCACTTCCTGATCACCTACCGGCTGATCCTGGCCTACGTCGGCGTCTCGCTCCTCCACGCGTTCTGGGACTCGATGCACTCCATCGCCCTGGTCATCACCCTGCTGCTGACCGGAAGCCCCGCGCAGTACCGCCTGATCGAGATGGGCTGGATGCCGAGGCCGACCGCGGAACAGGTGCACCTGTTCACGATCCTGTCGTGGGCGGGGCTCGCCATCATCTCCGTCATCGGCGTCGCCTGGCTGGTCGGCCTGTGGCGTTCCACCCGCCGCCCCTACACCCCGCCGCCGGGCTGGCACATCCCGATCACCACGCCCATGCCCCACTGACCGCACACCGCTACCCGATCGCTGGACGGTGATTGGGTCGGGTAAATCCGCGCGAGCGCGTCCGGCAGCCCCGCATGGCGATCGCTTTATGGTGACATCGCGCTGTCTGCCCGGTTGGGGGGGAGGGGGCCGGGTATTGATCGAATGCGCGTTCGAAAGAGGTGTGGCGTGAAGGGTGACCGGGTTGAGGTCGTGATCGATGCCGGAGGGGCGACCCGCACCTATGAGGTCGTGGCGACGCGCGCGGGCCGCCGGGTCGACGTCGTCACGCGACGGGGTGTCGTCGAGGTCATCGAGGTCACCCGGAACGGCACCCCCGTACGGACCGCTCGTTTCATGGCGAGTCGGGTCCTCGCACTGGTCGAGTACCCGGTGAACGACCGAGGAGAGGCGCGGGCCGAGGCCGCCGACGAGGATGAGTCGCCGGCCGTGCGAAAGGCTCGGTGAAGGCGGCGATTCGGCGGGTTCGGGGTTCGCCGTGATCGACTTTTCAGCTCATCGAGCATCTGGTACGCCGCCGCATCGACACCGGGACCGCCGTGACGGGCCTTCGACAAGTGTGGTCCGAAGGCGCCGTACGGCGGGCTGGTTGGAACGGTCCTATCGGGCTGGACGCACCTGGATCATGTCGTTTTCGGCCATCCGCGTCTCGAAGGCGGGCTGACGGCCGGTGGCGGGGCCGTGGACGACCGTGCCGTCGCTGACCCGGAAGGTGCTGCCGTGCCAGGGGCAGATGATGCAGGTCTCCTCGCCGACCTCGACCACGCGACCCTGGTGGAGGGGGCCGTCCAGGTGGGAGCACCGGTCGGCGAGGACGGAGACCTCGTCGCCCTCCCGCAGCACGAAGAGGCTGATGTACCCGAGGTTCCGGCGGACCGGCCACCCGTCGGGCAGCTCGTCGATCCGGCACAGGTCATGCCAGCCCAGCGGGCCGAGGTGCGTGATGGACTCGGCGTGGCTCGGGCCGGCCGCCTGGCGGAACGCCAGGTGCCCGCCGAGGTACGCCCCGGCGACCATCGCGGTCAGCCCCCCGTAGGACAACGCCTTGCCCACGCCGACGTAGCCGCGCCTGCGGGCGGCGAGCGACGCGGTGTAGAGGCTGCTCGCCGCCGCGTTGCTCAGGGCGTGGACCAGGCCGACGCGCTGCTGCTCACTGTGCAGGGCCGACCAGTCCGCCACCCCCGTGAGCACGGTCGGCACCGACGCCGTCAGCCCGGCGGCCACCAGCACTTCGGCCGCCTGCTCGGTGCCGGGCAGCAGGTCGAGTACGGCGGTCGACAGGAAGCAGCCGATCGGGATGTCGGTCAACGGCGGATGGGCCGGGTGGCCCAGCGGAACTCCGTGCAGCAGGTCCTTGACCGGCCCTCGGGGCAGCAACCGCTTGACGACCTTGCTGATCAACCGGACGGACCCGTCGAGCGCGTCGGCGTGCTCGAGATCCTCGGCGATCTTCAGGGGACGGGGCCGCACCAGCGACCGGGAGATCCTGCTCACCCGTTGGCGGTTCACCGCACCTCCTCGGATGGCTTCACTTTTCGGACACTAGTCTTCCGTCCTACGTCCCCATCACCCGAGGTCCTACCCGTCTCGATTTCCTCCGGCACATCGGGGGCCGGGTGTGGCCGGGAGGAAGTAGCGCTTCGGCGGCGGCAATCGGCGCGTGCGGAGTTACCGTGGATTCAGGGCCGTGCGTCACTGAAGGAGAGTCCCCGATGCCGGCGTGGGTGGTCTGGCTGATCGTGGCCGCAGTTCTCGGAATCGCCGAGGTGACCACGCTCACGTTCGCGCTCGGTCTGATGGCGGTCGGCGCGCTGGTCGCCGCCGTCGCCGCCTCGGCCGGACTTCCGTTGGTGATCCAGGTGCTCATGTTCGGGGCCACCTCGGCGGCCGGGCTCGCCGCCGTACGCCCGATCGCTCTCCGGCACGTCCGGCAGCCGCCGCTGCTCCGGAGCGGCACCGCGGCGCTCGTGGGACGTGAGGCGCTGACTCTGACCGAGGTCTCCCGCTACTCGGGCCGGGTCCGCATCGGCGGCGAGGAATGGAGCGCGCGCCCGTACGACCCTGGAGTCGTCATTCCTGAGGGCGCGACCGTCGACGTCCTCGCCATCGAAGGCGTCACCGCCCTCGTACATCCCCGGGAGGACCCATGGCCGACCTCGCCGTAGCGGGCATCGTCGCGCTGGTCATCGCACTGCTCTTGATGGCGACCGTGGTGATGCGGACCGTCTGGATCGTGCCCCAGGCCCGCGCGCGGAACATCGAGCGCTTCGGGCGCTACCGCAAGACCCTGCAGCCGGGCCTGAACTTCATCGTGCCGTTCGTGGACCGGGTCAAGCCGCTGATCGACCTGCGCGAGCAGGTCGTCGCCTTCCAGGGGCAGCCGGTCATCACCGAGGACAACGTCGTCGTGCACATCGACACGGTGCTGTTCTTCCAGGTCACCGACCCGCGGGCGGCCGACTACGAGATCGTCGACTACATCAAGGCGATCGAACAGCTCACCGCCACCCAGCTGCGCAACGTGATCGGCACACTCGACCTGGAGGCATCGCTGTCGTCTCGCGACCGGATCAACACGGCACTGCGCGGCGTACTCGACGACGCCTCCGGGAAGTGGGGCATCCGGGTGACGCGCGTGGAGATCAAGGCGATCGAGCCGCCGCAGTCCATCAAGGACGCGATGGAGAAGCAGATGCGGGCCGAGCGCGAGAAGCGGGCCACCATCCTGCAGGCCGAAGGCGTACGCCAGTCCCGGATCCTCACGGCCGAGGGGGAGAAGCAGGGCGCGATCCTCCAGGCGGAGGGTGCGCGGCAGGCCGCGATCCTCAAGGCCGAGGGCGAGGCGAAGGCCATCGAGCAGGTCTTCACCTCGATCCACGAGAACGACCCCGACCCGAAGCTGCTCGCCTACCAGTACCTCCAGACACTGCCGAAGCTCGCTGCCGGCGAGGGGAACACCTTCTGGGTCATCCCCGGCGAGCTCACCTCCGCGCTGCGCGCGGTGAGCGCGGCGTTCGGCGGCCCGCCCGAGCGGCCCGAAGGGGAAGGCGGCCAGAAGGAGCGGGGCAGGCGCGTGCCGGAACCCCGGCCGGGAGCCATCGACGGACCGGAGGAGCAGGCCACCCTGCGGGAGCACACGCCTCCGTTCGAACTCGCCCCGGGCCGGATGCAGGCCGCCACCGAGTAGTCCCACACGCCGACGAGCGGCTCCGCCCCTGGGCGGAGCCGCTTTCGATCGTGGGCGGCAGCGGGCGAGCAAGACGCCGCAAAGAAGCGGTAAACGCCCTCCTGCATGGTGAGACCACACCGAGCACGGAGGGAGCGCGGACATGTTGCGACTGGCGGTCATCATCGCGAGCACCCGGAACGGCCGGTTCGGCCCCACGGTGGCCGAGTGGTTCGGTCTGGTGGGCCCGCGCCCTGCGCGACGCCCGCACCGCCCAGCCCTACACCGTCTGAGAAGAGGAATCCGTCATGAGCGCCGGAGCACGCCGACGCCGCGACCCGGGCAGCGCTGGTCATCATCCACATCGCCGTGGCGGCCGCTCTGGTCCCCCTGGTCCGCGGCGTCTTACTGAGCCGGGGTTGGGTCGGTGACTAGGACCCGGCTGGGGTGGAGCGCTGATCTACCTGGAGATACGCCTCAGAGTGCGGTGATGAGCCGGCGGATCTCGTCCTCGGTCGTGTAGTAGTGCACGGACGCGCGGACCCGGGGCTCCGGCTCCACCCCCTCGTCGTACCGGTAGGTCTGCTGGGAGACCCGTACGTTGATCCGCTGCTCGGCGAGCGACGCGACGATCTCGGCGGGCTCCCGGTCCCGGTGCGTGAACGTCACGATGCCCGACCGGTGCAGGCCCCGGTCCCGTACGGTGACGGACGGGATCTCCGTGAGGGCCGCCCGCAGCAGCGCGCCCAGCTCCAGGACGCGTTCCTCGATCGCATCGAGGCCGACCTGCAGCGCGTAGTCCGCGGCGACGCCCAGGCCGAGCTGCCCGGCGACGGACCGCTCCCAGGACTCGAACCGGCGGGCGTCGCCCCGCAGCTCGTACGAGTCCGGTCCCGTCCAGTCCGCGGCCCGCAGGTCGAGGAACGGCGGGTCGAGGCGGTCGAGCACCGACCGCCGTACGTAGAGGAAGCCGGTGCCGCGCGGGCCGCGCAGGAACTTGCGACCCGTCGCCGACAGCAGGTCGCAGCCGATCTCATTCACGTCCACCGCGAGCTGGCCTACGGACTGGCAGGCGTCGAGGAGGTAGAGCGCGCCGGCGGCCCGAGTGAGGCGGCCGACCTCGGCGACCGGGTTGATGAGGCCGTCGTGGGTGGGGACGTGGTTGATCGCCACCAGCCGTACGTCGTGGTCGAGCGCGGACTCCAGCGCGTCGAGCGAGATCTGGCCGTACTCGTCGTCGGGGACGACCTCGACCTTCACGCCCTGCCGGCGAGCCGCGTGGAGGAAGGCGATCGTGTTGCTGGAGTACTCGCTGGCGGTGGTGAGGATGCGATCGCCCGGGCGGAAGGGGATGCCGTAGAACGCCATGTCCCAGGCGCGCGTGGCACTCTCGGCGTAGGCGATCTCGTCGGGGTGCGCGCCGATGAGGCGGGCGAGGGAGTCGTACGTGGCGGCGAGCCGTGCCGCGACGGCGTCGGCCGCCTCGTACCCGCCGATGCGCGCCTCCAGGTCCAGGTGGTCGCGCATCGCGTCCAGCACGGCCCGCGGGGGCAGCGCCGCTCCGGCGTTGTTGAGGTGCACGACCTCCGTGCACCCCGGGGTCTCGGCACGAATGCCCGCGATGTCGAGCAAGGCAACTCCATTTATCCCGAATGTGAAAAGCATGCCATCCTAGTGATCCTTTCCCGAAGATGGTGAACGTGATGCGGCGAACGGTGCTGATGGTCACGCTGGCCGGTGTGGCGGCCGCGACTGCGGCCTGTGGCGGCGGTGGTGCGACGAAGAGCCCGCCGCGCTCTAACGCGCCGTCCGGCCGGGCGACGGGCGGTGCGAAGGACGGGCCGATCACGGTGGCGTTCGCCGGGGACGTCCACTTCAACGGGCCGCTCGCCGCGCGGCTGGCCGACCCGGCCACCGCCCTCGGACCGACCACCCCCGAGCTGACGCGCGCCGACCTCACGATGGTCAACCTGGAGACGGCCATCACCGCACGCGGGACCAAGGCGCCAAAGCAGTTCACGTTCCGGGCGCCGGCGAGCGCGTTCGGTGCGCTGCGGTCCGCCGGCGTCGACGTGGTGACCATGGCCAACAACCACGCCATGGACTACGGCCCGGTCGGCCTGCGCGACTCGCTTGCCGCCATCCGGAAGTCACGCTTCCCCACCGTCGGCATCGGCGCGAACGCCGCCCAGGCGTACCGGCCGTACTACGTGACGGTGAAGGGCGACCGCCTCGCGATCCTCGGCGCCACCCAGGTCCTCGACGACAACCTGGTCACCGCCTGGACGGCGACCGCGAAGAAGGGCGGCCTCGCCTCCGCCAAGAACGTCCCGCGTCTGGTCAAGGAGGTACGGGCGGCGCGGCGGAAGGCCGACACCGTCATCGTCTACCTGCACTGGGGCCAGGAAAAGAACCCCTGCCCGCTGCCCCAGCAGAAGACGCTGGCCCAGGAGCTCGTCCGGGCCGGCGCCGACGTGGTCGTCGGCGGGCACGCCCACATCCCGCTCGGCGGCGGGTACACGAACGGCCGCTACGTCGACTACGGCCTCGGCAACTTCTTCTTCACCGCTCCGGGCCGCAACGACCCCGACTCCGGCATCCTCGAACTCACCCTGCGGAAGCGGAAGGTGCTCCGGGCCGAATGGAAGCCGGTGTTCATCACGAAGGGGGTGCCGCGGCTGCTCGTCGGCGTGGCGGCGACCAGGGCGCACACCAAGTGGGAGCGGCTGCGCCGCTGCACCGGCCTCACCACCGCCCCCTGATCACGACGTGGCCGCGATGAGGTTCCGATACCACGCATAGGACGCGCGCGGCGTACGCCGCTGGGTGGCGTAGTCGACGTGGACCAGGCCGAAGCGCGGGTGGTAGCCCTCGGCCCACTCGAAGTTGTCCAGCAGCGACCACACGAAGTACCCGCGCACGTCGATGCCGTCGTTCAGTGCCGAGTGCACGGCCCCGATGTGCGCGTTGAGGTAGCGGATGCGGGCGGTGTCCTCCAGCGACTCGTCGTAGGAGCAGCCGCTCTCGGTGATGTACACCGGCGGGAGCGCGGCGCCGTACCGGTCCTGAAGGTCGACCAGCATCCGGTGCAACCCGTCGGGGACGACCGGCCAGCCCATGCCCGTCTTCGGAACTCCGGTCAGGTCGTGCATCGCGAACGGCAGGCCGTCGTCGGCCGGGGCGGCGATCCCGGTGGGGCGGTAGTAGTTCACCCCGAGCACGTCGATCGGCGCCGCGATGATCTCCAGGTCGCCGTCCCGGACGTGGGACAGGTCCAGCCCGAGCTCCGGGTAGCGGCCGAGCAGGATCGGCTCGGTGAACTGCCAGTTCAGCAGGTCGTCGAAGGCGGCGGCCGCCACGGCGTCCTCGGGGTTGTCGCTGACCGGCCACGCGGGCGTGTAGTGGTTGGCGATCCCGATCCGGGCCGCGCCGGCGTCGCGCAGGGCGGTCGTGGCCAGTCCGTGGCCGAGGAGCTGGTGGTGGGCGGTGGGCAGCGCGTCGAGCATCAGCGCCCGCCCCGGCGCGTACACCCCGAAGGCATAGCCGTACGCCATCACGACCATCGGCTCGTTGAGCGTGATCCACAGGTCGACGCGGTCGGCCAGCCGTTCGGCGACGATCGCGGCATACTCGGCGAGCCGGTGGGCGGTGTCGCGGTTCATCCACCCGCCCGCATCCTCCAATGGCTGTGGCAGGTCCCAGTGGTACAGCGTCGGCACGGCCGCGATCCCCCGCTCGGCGAGGCCGTCGACGAGCCGGTCGTAGAAGTCGAGGCCCTTGGGATTGGCCGCGCCGCCGCCGGTCGGCTGGACGCGGGGCCAGGCGATGGAGAAGCGGTACGCCCGGGCGCCGAGCCCGGCGATCAGGTCGAGGTCCTCGGCCGAGCGGTGGTAGTGGTCGCAGGCGACGTCGGCGGTGTGCCCGTCCCGCACCCGGCCGGGCTCATGGCAGAAGGTGTCCCAGGTGGACTGGCCCCGGCCGTCCTCTGTCGTCGCGCCCTCGATCTGGTACGCCGAGGTCGCGACGCCCCACTGGAAGTCCGAGGGGAACACGGGACACCTCCACCGGAACGTGAACGGACCTCGGATATTACGCGCCGGTATCTCGGCGGGAAAAGGCATGATTGGACGTGTGACGACGGATAGCTCGGCGCTGCGCCGCCGACCTGCGCAACGACGGAGTGCCGAACGCGTCCAGCGCATGCTGGACGCGTGTGCCGAGATCCTCGACGAGTCCGGGTACGACGGTCTGTCGACCACCAAGATCGCCCAGCGGGCGGACGTCGCGATCGGCTCTGTCTACCAGTTCTTCCCCGACAAGAAGGCGATCGCGCAGCAGCTCGCGCTGCGCAACCTGGACATGTTCGGCGCCCGGGTGGAGCGGGCGCTCGCCGAGCGGGAGTACGCGCACTGGTACGACGCCGTCGGCACGGTGATCGAGATCTTCGTCGACATGCACCGGACGATCCCGGGCTTCCGGGTGCTGCGGTTCGGGGACATCGCGGACGTCCACCTGCTGGACGTCGCGGCCGAGAACAACGCCGTCGTCGCCGACCGGCTCAAGGCGCTGCTCGTCTCCGCGTTCGACCTGCCGGACAACGGGGAGTTCGCCCGCGCTCTCGCCGTCTCGGTCGAGGCGGCGGATGCCGTGCTCAAACTGGCCTTCCGGAACCACCCCGACGGGGACCCGGCGCTGCTCGCCGAGGCCGAGCGCCTGATCCACGGCTATCTGGCGGACCATCTCGGCGACCGATGACGACGAAGGCCCGGCCCCCACAGGGGACCGGGCCATCGGCCGTCACCGCACGAACGTCAGCGGCGGAGGAGCCGCCACGCGCCGGGGAGTAGCCCGGCGGCAAGCGCGATCTTGATCGCGTCGCCGACGAGGAACGGCCGGACGCCCATCGAGAGGGCCGCGCCGAGGCCGCTGTGCGTCCAGGCGATCAGCCACGGCACCCCGGCCGCGTAGATCACCGCGAGGCCGAGCGCCATCGTGCCCGCGGTCCGCAGCGGCGACCGGTCACCGCCGCGCGCGGCCAGCGCGCCCACGACGGCCCCCGCGAGCACGAAGCCGATGACGTAACCGAAGGACGCCATCCGCCAGCCCGACGCGCCATCGGCGAACCACGGCACGCCGACCATGCCGGCGAGCGCGTACAGCGCCATCGAGACGGCGCCGCGACGGAAGCCGAGCGCCGCCCCGGCCAGCAGAACGGCGAACGTCTGGCCGGTCACCGGTACCGGCGTTCCGGGGATGGGCACGCTCACCTGCGCGGCAAGCCCGACGAAGACGGCCGCGCCAACGACCAGCGCGACATCGCGGACGAGGCGGCCCGGCACCAGGTCGCCGAGGACGGCCGGACGGGTGGCCACAGCCTGCGTGTTCGACACGTAGAACCTCCCTTTCGAGGGTTATTGCGCTCATTGTCCCTTCTCGGGTCAAGAGTGAGCGCGGGACGGCCGCGCCAAAAGATGCCTCCCGGCTTTGTAACCCGTGTCCGTCCAGCCCCGGTCAAGGCTGCGCTGCGGCAGTCGCCCCAGCGTCTTCACGGCGTTGTCATCGGCGTTCCGACGGCCGGGGGCGTACGAGTCCCTTGTCGTAGGCGAAGATCACCAGCTGCACCCGGTCGCGGGCGTGCAACTTGGTCATGATCCGGTGCACGTACGTCTTGGCGGTGGCGGGGCTCAGGTGCAGGTTGGCGGCGATCTCCTCGTTGGTGAGCCCGAATGCGATCTGCACCAGGACCTCCCGCTCCCGGTCGCTCAGGACGTCGATGTCCTTGCCACCCGGCTCCGGCTGCTCTGGCTGCGCGACGAACTCCTTGATCACCCGCCGGGTCAGACCCCGGCCGAGCAGCGCCTCCCCCGAGGCGACCACCCGGATCGCCTCCAGCAAATCGTCCGGGTCGGTGTCCTTGAGCAGGAACCCGGCGGCCCCGGCCCGGAGCGCGCCGAAGATGTAGTCGTCGTGCTCGAACGTCGTGAGGATCAGCACGTGCACGTGGCACAGCGCCGGGTCGGACGTGATCCTGCGGGTGGCCTCGATGCCGTCCATGCCGGGCATCCGGATGTCCATCAGGACGACGTCCGGTACCGTGGCGCGGGCCATCTCGACGGCGCGGGCGCCATCGGCGGCCTCGGCCACGACGTGCATGTCCTCGGTCGAGTCGATGAGCATACGGAACCCCGCCCGTACGGTCGTCTGGTCGTCGGCCAACAGGACACGGATCGTCATCGGGATGCCTCCTTGAGCGGCAGACGTGCGTGCACACGGAATCCGCCACCGGGCAGCGCCGTGGTGTGCAGGCGACCGCCGGTGGCGGCGACGCGTTCGCGCATGCCCTGGATGCCGATGCCACCGTCCTCGCCTGCGGCGGCCGGAGCCCCGTCGTTCACGACGGAGACGTCCAGGTGATCGTTCCCGCAGACGACTGCGACGACGACTCTGGTGACGTCGTCCGCGTGCCGAGAGATGTTGGTCAGGCTCTCCTGGACGATCCGGTACACCGTGAACCCGATGATCGCCGGGACCTCCCGGTCGTCGAGGTATCGCTTCAGCGTCACCGGCAGACCGGCCAGCCGGGCCTGCTCGATGAGCGAGTCGAGGTCCTTCAGCCCGCGCCCGGGGTTCTTGAGCGGTTCGGTCCCCTCGCGCAGGAGGCTGAGCGTGCTGCGGATCTCCCGCAGCGCCGAGGTGCTTACCTCCCTGATCGTCTCCAGCGCCTCCTGGCCTTTCGCCGGGTCGCGCTCGGTGAGCCGAGAGCTGACCGACGACAACACGTTGATCGACATCAGCGCGTGGCCGACGATGTCGTGGAGTTCCCGGGCGATGCGCACGCGCTCCTCCGCGACCTTGCGCCGGGCCTCCTCCTCCCGCTCGCGTTCGGCGCGCTCGGCGCGCTCCTCGACATCGCGGACGTACACGTGCTGGGTCCGCACCCACGCGCCGACGAGGACCGCGAACACCACCCAGCCGAGGTCCCGGACGTTGTGCAGGGTGTAGGAAGGAATGCCGGGGACCGTCTCGGAGACGGCGAACCCGATCAGGATCGTCGCGACCGTCGCGGCCAGCGCCGTACCGCGGGTGCAGTAGCGGCCGACCGAATAGAGGGCGATGACGGTCGTTGGGGTGATCGGGTATGAACTCCGCACCAGGGCCGAGAGTATCCCGCACAACACGAGTACGCCGGCGAGCGTCACCAGGGGAAGGCGCTTCCTCGCCAGCAGCAGGGCCGATTTCAGCGCGGCCAGCGGTACCACGAACTGCAACTGCCCGCTTCTGTAAAAGAGCAGAATGATCGCGGCGAAGACCCCGACCGACAGAAGGATGTCGGTCGGAGTAACGGGCCTTGCGGCCCTCAGCGTGGACCCCCTCACAGCCACATTCCGATCATCGGTCGATACTTGTCGGGACAACCCCAAAAAAAGGCAAAGCCGCAGGTCAACCGGGGGTGTACGGGGAAGTGTCAACCAAGGGTGGACGGAATGCCCTATCCGTCTCACATAGCGTAGCTACTGCACGAACACGGACCACCATATCGGCCGACGCGTCGTGATTGAATTGGGGGATTCAACGGGGGACACGACGTGATGGCCGGATCCGCAGGCCTCGGATCTGTACCCGTCCAGGCCGCGAGAAGGTGAGCGCCCGTGGGTTGAGCTTCTTTGGGGGAAGGGGCTTACCCGCGGGCGTTCGCCCATTCCCGGGGGCCGTCAGCCGCATCGCCGTCCTCGGGCCGTCAGACGCTCGCGAGCACCTGGTACCGCACCGGGATCACCCCGGAGAGCATGCCGCCGACCGCGCGCATCGCCGCCGTCGACAGGTCCAGGCACCGGCCCGGCACGAACGGTCCCCGGTCGTTGACCCGTACGATCACGGACCGGGCGTTGCTCAGGTTGATCACCCGGACCCGCGATCCCATCGGCAGCGACGGGTGCGCCGCCGTGAGCGCCTCCGGGTCGTACGGCGCGCCGCTGGCGGTGGACGTGCCCGTTCCGTAGAACGACGCCTCACAGCTCCCTGTGGCCAGGATCCTGGTCCGCGACGTCCGGCGGGTGATCTTCCGCGTCACCCGGTGCCGGACCGCCCGGACCGGGCCCCTGCGGAGCGCCCGGCTCGCCCGCTCGGGCGCGGCCGGTGGGGGCACGGGGACGGCGGCCGGCCCGATGTCGGCCCGCGGCGTAGACCGCCCGGAACCGATGAGGGCCGCGACGGTCGCGGCGAGCGTGGCGGCGGCGAGCCCGGCGGCCGCGAGGAGGCGGGTGCGGAGACGCGTGGATCGGTGTGCCTGGCGATGTCGGCCGGAACTATCCACGAACCGTCCTTCGGTAGGGGACAGGACCTCGAGCTCCGGCCGGAGCACGGTCGGCGCCCGAGCGGCGGGGAACGGCGAGGTTCCACGCGCGAGTCCCCGATGATAGAGGTAGCGGACTGTGATCGGACGTAACTCGCCGGTTTCGGTGGGTGTTCCGTCGCAGGTGCGGGCTTTCGTCCGGTCGCGGGCTCCTACTCGGCGGCGCCTTCGGCGATCGCCGCATGGACCTCCGCGTGGCGCTCGGCCAGCTCCTGTTCGTGCTTGGCCCGGTCGATGTCCTCGGCGATCTGCTCGTCCTGCTTCATCAGCTGGACCAGGTCGCCCTTGGCGGCGTCGAGCACGCCCATGTCCGCGTACGCCTTCTGCACCTTGTCGCCCCACAGGCCGATGTCCCGGACGCACGGGACGATCCGGCTGAACAGCAGCGACTGGTACATCGAGTAGATCGGCCCGTTGTCGACGTAGTCCATGCACTCCTTGACCGGCATGCCGAGGGTCTCGAAGATCTCCTTGCCCTTGAACCGGTCGCGCATCAGGTAGCAGCCCTCGACGACGAACTCCTCGCGCTCCGCGCGCTCCCTGTCCGTCAGCTCGGCGTAGTAGTCCTTCAGCGCGAGGCGGCCGAAGGCGACGTGTCGGGCCTCGTCCTGCATGACGTACGCGAGGAGCTGCTTGACCAGCGGGTTGGTCGACATGTCGCGGTAGAGGCCGAAGGACGCGAGGGCCAGGCCCTCGATCAGCACCTGCATGCCGAGGTAGGGCAGGTCCCAGCGGCCGTCGG
>JBJMIW010000088.1:0-7769 GCA_045806665.1 Actinoallomurus sp. | reverse complement strand
TCAAATACATCAAGCGCAGCGCCACGACCGCCGAGGATGCCCGACCCCAACCACCCCTTCGACCACCTGTTATCACCGCAGGTCACGACCTCGCGCCCGAGTAATGACACCCTTCAGGCCTTCACCTGGTCGCCCGCATCGGCCGTACGCCGCCGCTTGCGGCGGGCTGGGCGGTGACGCTGTCCGGCCCGGACGGCGTCCGCGTGACCGGCCCGGACACGATGGTCTACGACGGGACCGCATGGCGGCCGGACGGCTGGGAGCGGCTCGTCGACGCCTTCGGCGGGCGGTGCGAGCTGTTCATCGGGGTCGGGCTAAAGCTCGCCGCGGGCTTGCCCGGCGGCGCCGAGGGCCTGCGCCGACTGCGCGACGCGAGCCGCGCTGGGCTGCTGGCCGGCGGCTGGGTCGGCGTACGGTTCGCTGGCTGAGCGGCGGGCCGCGTTCAGCTCACCGTCCGTCCCGACGCCTACTCCGACAGCCACACGGCCTGACCATCACGCGCGTAAGTTGAGATGCCGGAGGACTCCCGACAGTGCACCGCGAGACACACGCTCACTATGACCGGCTAGCGGCCAGGTATGACGAGAACTGGTCGTACGGGCCCGAGTTCGTCAACTGGATGACGGACTGCATCCTCGCCAGGCTCGACGTTTGCCCCGGGGACTGCGTCGCTGACATCGGCTGCGGTACGGGCTTGTACGCCTGCGGTCTGGCCGAACGCGCCGGTCAGGTGCTCTGCACCGATCCGTCGGCGAAGATGCTAGAGCAGTTGCCCACGGGCGACGTCTGTCTCGCTCTGCACGCGTCGGCGGAACAGATCGCCTCCGGAAAGATACGGCTACCGTACGCCCGGCTCGGCGCCATCCTCATCAAGGAGGCCATCCACCACGTCGATGACCGCGAGGCAGTACTCCACGGGCTCGCGAGCCTGCTCGCAGACGGCGGTCGACTACTCGTGGTCATGCTCCCGAAGACCATCACGTATCCGCTGTTCGCGACCGCCATGGCCCTGTTCGACGAACACGCCGACGAACACGCCGACCAGGACGTCGCGGGACGATGCCCGCCGGCTCGAGCGTCTGCCGGCCGAGCTCCCGCATTCGGCGAGCCGGCGCTGCGCGAACGCGAACGCGGACCGCTACGACTGTTCCGCGCCCGGTAGCCGACTCGACAACCAGGGCGAATACCGCGAACCTTGCAGGATGTCCGGTGCACTGAAGGAGATCACCCTGCGATCACATCTGTCCCCCGGCCGCGCCTGGCGGCCGGACTGGCTGCCGGTCTGGTCGGCCCCGGCGGCGCTGCGCGCCCTGCGGGCGATGCTCGTCATCCCCGGCCTGTTCGCCCTCACCTACAAGGTGATCGGCGATCCGCAGATGGCCACGTTCGCGGCCTTCGGCGGGTTCGCGACGCTGGTCATGGCCCCGTTCGGCCGGACGCGCCGGGACACGCTGGTCGCCCACCTGGGCCTGGCGGTCGCCGGCAGCGCCCTGCTCGCGCTCGGCACCGCGGTCAGCTCCTCCACCGCGGTGACCGTCGCGGTCACGCTGCCGACGGTGTTCGCGGTGATGTTCGCCGGAGTGGCCGGCCCGAACGCCGCGTCCGGCGTCACGGCGGCACTGCTCGCGTACGTGCTCGCGGCGGCCACGCCCGGTACCGTCGGCACGATCCCCGACCGTCTCGCCGGCTGGTGGCTGGCCTCGATCGCCGGCACCGCCGCCGTGCTGCTGCTGTCACCGCGTCCGCCCGGTCATCGGCTCCGCGCCGCCGCGGCGACGTGCGGCGAGGCGCTCGCCGACCAGCTCGACGCGGCGCTGCGCGGCGAGTTGCGGTCCGGCCACGGCGAGGAATCGATCCGTGCCAAGCAGGCCATGCTCGCGGCGTTCACCTCGACGCCGTACCGGCCGACCGGGCTGACGACGACCGACCAGGCGCTCGGCAACCTCGTCGTGCTGCTGGACTGGTGCACCGCGGTGGTCTGCGAGAGCCTCGGCGAGTTCCGGGACCTGCGCGCGGTGCCGGCCGTCGAACGCGAGTTGCTGGCCGCGACCGCGGACACACTCCGGGCCCTCGGCGCCGTGCTTCGCGGCGAGGAGGCCGTCCCCGACCTGGAGACACTGCGGAGCCGTCTCGGCGAGAGCGTCGCGCACCTGCGTGGTATGGGGGTGGTGGATGACCGGTACCGCGACGCCGTCCACATCTCCTTCCACGTCCGTACGCTGGCGCTGGCGACGCGGCAGGCCGCGGAGGACGCACTGATCGCGATGCGGCGCGCCGACCCGGACGTCATCGTGGGGCGGCGGCGCCGGTGGCACGGGATGAGCGGCGACGCGCCACCGACCGAACCGCGCACCGCCGCCCTCGCCGCCGCCGCGACGGTGACGTTGCGGCACGTCAGCGTGCGGTCGGCGTGGTTCCTCAGCAGCGTACGCGGGGCGGTGGCGCTCGCCGCGGCGATCGCGGTGGCCGACCTGACGGGCGTGCAGCACGGCTTCTGGGTCGTGCTCGGCACGCTGTCGGTGCTGCGGACGAGCGCGGCCTCGACCGGCGCCACGGCGCTGCGCGCGCTGGCCGGCACGGTCGCCGGGTTCGTGATCGGCGCGCTGCTGCTCCTGACCATCGGCACCGGGCCGGGCGCGCTGTGGGTCGCGCTACCGGTGGCGGTCATGGTCGCCTCGTACGCGCCGGGCACCGCGCCGTTCGCGGTCGGGCAAGCGGCGTTCACCGTGACCGTGTCGGTGCTGTACAACCTGCTCGCGCCGGCCGGCTGGCGCGTCGGCGTGCTGCGCATCGAGGACGTGGCGATCGGCTGCCTGGTCAGCGTGGTGGTCGGCATTCTGCTGTGGCCGCGCGGGGCGAGCGCGGTGGTCGCCGACGCGCTCGCGGACGCGTACCGCCGGAGCGGCGCGTACCTGGGCGAGTCGGTCGCCTGGGCGCTCGGCGTCCGCCCGTCCCCGCCGGACGCGGCCCCGGCGGTGACCGCGGGCCTGCGTCTGGACGACGCGTTGCGCGGGTTCCTGGCCGAGCAGGGCACCAAGGCAGTGCCCAAAGAGGACATGTGGCACCTGGTCGGCGGCACGATCCGGCTGCGCCTGACCGGTCTGTCCCTGGCCGGCCTGCCGAGTCCGGACGCCGGACCGGACGACGCCAGCCGCGCGCTGAGCGCCGAGGCCGCCCACCTGACCTCCTGGTTCGACGAGGTCGCCGACCACCTCGGGTCGCCGGACGGGCGGCCGTTCACGCCGCTGCGGCCGCCGTCGCCGGAGTCGCTCGACCTCGCCCGGGCGGCGCTGGACGCCTCAGACCAGAATCTCGCCTGCACTTTGTGGGTCGAACAGCACCTGGCGCACGTCGTCCCGTATCTGTCCGGACTAGCCGGCCCGGCCGACCTGGTCGCCCGGCGCCGCCGAACGCCCTGGTGGCGATGAGCGTTCACGCCGGCGGCGTCGACCTCCAGGGCGCCGTCGGGCACCGTGAAGTCGCGGCAGTGTGAACCCCTGATCGCCCGCCGGTACGCGGGAGCCGCCGATCGCCGCCGCGCGTCGGCAGATCGGCTACGGCCTGCCTACCCAGCACAACGCGCGCGGGGTGACCCAGGCCGCCGCCGACGACGCGCGCGTGCTGTACGTCGACATCAACCCGGTCATGGTCACCCACGCGCGACCCGGGTGTCCATGCCGCGGGGCGGGGGTTCTAGGCTCGCCGGATGGCGTTCACCGTGCGAATCGGGGTCCGGGGCTACGAACTGGACACTCAGGGGCATCTCAACTCGGCGGTCTACCACCAGTACGGCGAGCACGCGCGGTGGGAATGCCTGCGGGCGGCGGGGGTACCGTCGGACAGGCTGCTCGCCGCCGGCACCGGTCCGGTGCAGCTGGAGGCCACCATCAGGTTCTTCCACGAGCTCCGTGGCGGCGACGAGCTCGACGTCTCGTGCGTCTTCGAGTGGGGCTCGGGCAAGACGTTCCGGATGAACCAGGACTACGTACGGACGGACGGCACGCTGTGCGCGTCGCTGACCTCGGTGGGCGGCCTGCTGGACCTGGAGCGGCGGCGCCTCGTACCCGACCCGGCCGCCCGGTTCCGCGCCCTCGCCGACGACCCGTCGGTCCTGGGCCTGTAAGGCGCCAGTACGCGGCCTGACGGGCGACGGCGACGGCACACGCGCCGCGCAGGGACACCTGACCAGGTAAGACGGCGAAGACGTCATCAGCTTCACCACCGCGTCGACGCTCGCCCGGCTCGAACTGGAAGGGCCTTGTCGGCTCACCTCGCTCGCCACGGACGAAGGCGATGAGCGGGGGCACGTTGACCATCGACGTGCCGCCCGCGGTCCAGGACACCGGCCAGTACGCCTGGGTGTTCAAGGTGAACTGGTCCTGAAACACCCTTACCGGACGTCGCACACCCGGCACGCACGCTGCGTAATGATCACGGGTTTCGCCACTCGAGTGAAGGACGCGCCGTGCTGAACCGGCTGACCAAGACGCTGTCCGCGCTGCTGGCACCCGTGCCGCCGCCCGCCGCCTTGGCGCCCCCCGAGCCGGCCTCCGCGGTGCGCTTGGCCGGCGCCTGGCCGGTCTGGCCGGGTGTCGTGTTCCGCACGTTGGCGACGAGCGGCCCCCGCGGCCCGATCCTCGGCGACCTGCTGGAGGTCGACCTGCGGGAACCGCGGGTGACCTTCGGCCTACTGCGTCCGCCCGCGGTGGCCGCGCGGGAGCCGGTCTCGGTGATGGCCGACGCACAGCACGCGGTGGCCGGGGTCAACGGCGACTTCTTCAACATCGCCGAGCGCTCGCACCATGTGCCGCCGACCGGCGCCGCCGTCGGCCCCGAGGTCGCGGACGGCCGGGGGCTGAAGGCCGCCGTGCCCTTCGGCCAGCGCTTCGGCCCGCGCCCGCCGGCCGACACCACCACCGAGAACGTGCTCGGCGTCGACGCGGACCGTACGGCGCGAATCACCACCCTGCGCTTCACCGGGACCGCCGACGCTCCGGGACTGCGCATCCCGCTCACCGGGTTCAACCAGTACGCCCTGCCGGTCGGCGGGGTCGGGGCGTTCACCGCGCTCTGGGGCGCGGCCGCCCGGATGCGGGCGGTGTGCGGCACCGACACCGTGCGCAAGGCCCCGTGCAGCGCCGACACCGCCGAGGTGACCGTACGGCGCGGCGTGGTGACTCGTGTCGGCGCGGCCGTCGGCGCGGGCGCGATCCCGGCCGACACGACCGTGCTGGTGGGCCGCGAGGCCGGCGCCGGAGAGCTGCGCCGCCTGCGGCCCGGCGACCGCGTACGGGTCGCCTACCGGCTGAGCGGGCCGGTGCGGCTGCGGTTCGCGGTCGGCGGCTTCCCGATCCTGCGGGGCGGCGTCGTGCCACCGGACCTGGACGCCACCGTCCTCGCCGCCCGTACCGCCGCCGGGGTGAGCCGGGACGGCCGGCGCCCCGGCGGCGGTCGTCGTGGAGGTGCCCGCCGCCGGGGCGATCCGGGAGGCCGCCGGAGAGCAGGATGGAACAGGATGAGGGGCGTGTCCTACTCCCTCGAGTTGCTGGTCGACGACCTCTTTCGGTCGGGAAGCTCGCCCGGTACCTGGAACTCGTCCGCCAGGCAGGTGCCACCGACGACACGGTGCTGGAAGAGAGCCATCCCCTCGGCGATGAGTACTTCCTGGCCGGGTTGGTGTACCGCGCCGAGCAGTTGCCAGTCACATCGGATCACCATCCCCGCCGGAGCGTGTCCTGCTTTCCCCGCCTGCCCTTTCGGCGCGCCGGTGTCGGCGTAGCGTGGGATTCTGGTTGCTCGCCAATTGGGTGAGCCCGTGGGGAGGTCCAGTGGCCAGGATCGATCTTTGAACCTGATAACACCGCAGGTCACGACCTCACGGCCGAGTATAGGCACCGGTCACCTTGCGTGTGAGTCCTCGGCAGACGCCCCAAGACCGATCATCTTGGTGAGCAGGTGGTTGAGTTTGGACTGGTCGTCGGGGCTCAGTTCCGCGAGTGCGGCCCGCTGAACCTGCTGCTGCGGGGGCCGCGCCGCATCCAGGCACTTCCGCCCTTCCTGGGTGATAAAGACCAGTTTCCGTCGTCGGTTGGACGGATCAAAGGCCGCCCGTACCAGGCCGAGCTTGTCCATCCGGTCGATGAGGTAGCCGCAGGTGGACTTGTCCAGCCCCTGTGGGTGCCCAGAATTGGTCCACCGGTTGTGACCTGGGGTTTCCCGTTAACGCCGACATCAAGATCACCCGACGAGACAGGCTCGGCGGCCTCCTACACGAATACGCCCAGGTCGCATAGGGGTGGCCGAGTTACGGGCACCCACAGGCACACGCTGCGGGCGCACCGGTTGGTGACGCCGGGCACGTTGCTGCGTTGGCGCCACCGTCTGGTGAAGCGGCGCTGGACCTATCCGGCTACGCCAGGGCGCCCACCGATCTCGGATGAGATTCGTGACCTGGTGATCCGGCTGGCCAGGGAGAACCCGCGGTGGGGCTATGAACGGATCCGAGGTGAACTCAACCGGCTCGGCCACCGGGTCAGCGGTTCGACGATCCGCCGGATCCTGAACCGGACCAGGCTCGGTCCAGCGCCTCGACGCGCCGACGACCGGTGGCGGGACTTCGTCCGCGCCCATGCCGGCAGCATTCTGGCGTGCGACTTCTTCTGTGTCGACACCGTGACGCTGCGCCGGCTGTATGTGTTCTTCATCGTCGAGGTCGGCACCCGGTTCGTGCGCATCCTCGGAGTGACACCCAACCCGGGCGGTGATTGGGTCGCGCAGCGAGCCCGCGATCTCTTGGCCGACCTCGGCGACCGGGCCGGCCGCTTCAAGTTCCTGGTGCGGGACCGGGACACCAAGTTCACCGCCGTCTTCGACGAGGTGTTCGCAGGCAACGACACCACAGTGATCAAGATCCCGCCACGGTCACCACGCGCGAACGCCTACGCCGAACGATGGGTCCGCACCGTACGGGCCGAGTGCACCGACCGAATGCTGATCTTTGGCGAGCGGCACCTGCGAACGGTCCTTGGTGAATACGCCGACCATTTCAATCGGCACCGCCCGCACCGGTCCTTGGATCTTCGAGCGCCCACTGACGATGCCGAGGTGATCAGGCTGCCGGTCGGCCGGATCGAGCGCCGCCAAGTCCTCGGCGGACTCATCAACCAGTACGAGCGAGCCAGTTGACGATCATCACCGACTCCCCACAAACCGCACATCAACGGCTTGAGCGGAGTTTTGACACCCTTCAGGATAGCAGATTACTGGCGGATGGAGATCACGGCGGGATGTCCGTCTCATGATCCTTTGTAGCGCAAAAGTTACCTAGATGGGACTTGCTGGATTGTTCAACGATTCGTACGGTACCCGCGAACGACCGCTCCCTGCTCGCCCCATAAACCCCTGTTCGGGAAGGAGGCTGGTCGTGCTCGTACTCATCGGCGTTCTGCTCGTCGTGCTGGGATTCGCGCTACGGCTGAACCCCCTCGTCGTCGTCACCGTCGCAGGAATCATCACCGGTCTGCTCGGCAAGCTGTCCCCATTGGAGATCCTCAACGCCTTCGGCAACGGCTTCGCTGGAAGCCGCTCTGTGACCTTGTTCATCGTCGTTCTGCCAGTGATCGGCCTGATCGAGAGGTTCGGTCTCCAGGAGCAGGGCCGTCGGCTCATCGCGCGGCTCAGTGCGCTCACGACCGGCCGGCTGCTCGTGCTCTACCAGCTGATCCGCCAGGTGAGCTCCGCGCTCGGGCTGGCCCAGATCAATGGCCCGG
>JBJMIW010000087.1:0-12392 GCA_045806665.1 Actinoallomurus sp. | reverse complement strand
CGGCGCGAGCACCTGCGGCAGCGCTTGCCCGAGGCCCGGGCCACGGCGCTGGCCGAAAAAGCCGGGGAGCGCGCCGGGCTGGCCGACGCGCTCCGCGACGCCGAGCGGGCCCGCCGCGTCCTCCCGCTGCTGCACGCGGCCGAGTCTCGCGCCGCCCGCCGCGGCCAGGCCGAGGCCGTCGTCGCCCGGCAGCGGGACGCCGTCACCCGGCTGGTCCCCGACACCGCCGACGCGGACGTCATGCGCAAAGAGGAGCGCACGCGCCGCGAAGAGGTCGCGGTCCTCGAACAGCGACGCGACGACGAGCGCCGGCTCGCCGCCATCGGCCGGGAGCTGACGCAGGCCGAATCGGAAGGCCAGGACCTCGACGCGCGCGAGGCCGAGTTGACCCTCTTCCTCACCGACTCCCCGCGCTACCGCCAGACGCTGACCGCAGAGCTGGAGCAGACCCGCGGCCGCCTCGCCGCCCGGCCCGTGGCGGAGGCCGCCGTGGAGGCCGCCGGGCGGCGGCTGGAGGCGGCACTGCGGCGTGACGCGCTGGCGGCCGAGCTCGCGGAGGCGGAGGAGGCGCACCGCGCCGCCACGGACGCCGCCCAAGCCGTCCGCGACGCCTTCCAGGAGATCCGCCAGGCGAGGCTGGAGGGCATGGCCGCCTGGCTCGCACGGGAGCTGGTAGCCGGCGAGCCCTGTGCCGTCTGCGGGTCCACCGAGCACCCGGCACCTGCGACCTCCGTCCGGGATATCCCGGACGGTGACGCCGAGGCGGCCGCCCAGACGGCCTACGAGCAGGCCCAGGAGGACCGTGAGCGGATCGCCGCCCGCCTCGCCGAGCTGCGCGCGGAGCAGGCCGCGGTGGCGAAGGACGCCGGTAACGAGACCGCGGACGACCTGCGCGACGCCCTCGCCGCCGCGCAGGAGGAGCTGACCGGCCTGACGGCCGCCGAGGCCGACGTCGTGCGCCTCCAGGAGGAGCTTGGGCGGGTCGACGCCGAGTACGAAGAGGCCCGGGACCGGCAGGAGGAGGTCGTCACCGCGCTCGCGGAGAACCGCGCGGGGCAGGTCGCGTTGACCGCCGAGTCGCTGCGCCTGCGCACCGGCCTCGACGAGGCCCGTGGTGACGACGCGACCCTGGAGGCCCGGATCGGGCGTCTCGGCGGCGAGGCCGACCTGCTCCGCGACGCCGCGACCGCGATCGAGCAGCTCCGTGCCGCGACCGACGACGCCGACACCGCGCGGCGGGAGGCTTTCGACGCGGCAGAGGCCGAGGGCTTCCCGTCGGTCGAGGCCGTACGCTCCGCCACCCTCGACGACGCGACGCGTGAGGAGCTGACCCGCCGGGCCAAGGCGTACGACGACGAGGAGGCCAGGATCGCCGCGGAGCTGAGCAATCCCGAGCTGGCCGCGGCCGCCGCCGAACCGGCGCCCGACCTCGACGCCCTCGAGGCCGCGCTGGCCGACGCCGAGCAGGCCCATCAGGCCGTCTCCTCGGCGTGCGACCGCGCCCGGCACCGCCGCGACCGTCTCGCCGCACTCGCGGCCGAGCTGCGGCAGCACGCTGCCGCCTGGCGTCCCGTCGCGGAACACCACGAGCTGGTCTCCCGGCTCGCCGCCCTCGCCTCCGGCGACCCGACGGTGAACACCGCGCGGATGCGGCTGTCGGCCTACGTCCTGGCCGCCCGGCTGGAGCAGGTCGTCGCCGCCGCCAACCACCGGCTGGCCCGCATGTCCGCCGCCCGCTACATCCTCGAGCACACGGTCGAGCGCGCGGCGGGGGAGAAGGGCCGCCACGGCACCGGCGGCCTCGGGCTGCGCGTCATCGACGGCTGGACCGGACAGCACCGCGACCCGGCCACCCTGTCCGGCGGGGAGACCTTCATCGCCTCGCTCGCCCTGGCCCTCGGCCTGGCGGACGTGGTGACCGCCGAGGCGGGCGGCGCCGAGATCGGCACGCTCTTCGTCGACGAGGGGTTCGGCACGCTCGACGAGGAGACCCTCGACGAGGTCATGGACGTCCTCGACGACCTGCGCGACGGCGGCCGCGCCGTCGGCATCGTCAGCCACGTCGCCGAGCTGCGCACCCGCATCCCCGCCCAGCTCCGCGTCAGCAAGACCCGCACCGGCTCCACCCTGGCCGTCACCGGCGTCGGCACCTGACCCGAGCGATCCTTCGGCCGGCGTCGGTCGGTGGCCGTCGAAATCGCTGAATGCGCGGCGGGATCGCCGCCTGCGGTGAGCTGCGCTCGATCCCGCGCCCGTGGGACACGCGCAGGGTCTCGTCGTCATCGGTCCCCGGCATCGGCATGTACTCCGGGTCGGGTGCCGCCGTCCTGAGGTGTCTACTGGGGCGGGAAAGTTCTCGGCTGAGTAGACGGCTTGGAGCACGTCAGGTCCCCGGCGGATGTGATTCGCCGGTTTTGTGTACCGCGCTTTCCTGATTCGCATCGTCGATCATGTGGCGGCGTCCGGCATGCACCGGATGATCTCGGCCAGCATCCCGGCACCCGGGAAGCCGACGCGGATTCGCGTCGGGGCGATCTCTTCTGCCGTGAGCCCCGCTTTCCCGCACGGAACCGAGGCCGTTCAGGCGGACAATGCGCTCGGCGGAGTGGTCCCCACACGGCAGGAAGATCTCGCTACGGTGGTGGCGTCCTGGGAGTCGATCCGGACTGAAGCCCTGCCCGTGGGCATGTCGAGAGACCTGATCCGCCGAATCGCAGAGGAGTTTTGGACAACGTGAGCAACCTGGAATGGCGCAAGTCCCGCCGCAGTAACGACACAGGCAGCCAATGCGTCGAGGTGGCCGTGACGGAGAAGCGGCAAGCCTGATTGCGGTCGGTGTCGAGGTCCCCGGCCCCGGGCGCGGGGGCCTCGGCATGCTCAGATAGACGCGGTCCCGGCCGACCAGGGCTCCGTAACCGGGCAGGTGCGTCGATCTTGAGGCCGCCGGGTTCGCCCAGGACGTGACGGGTACCGGTCGGGACATGGTCAGGGGAGGAATGAGGACATGTCGGTGCACCAGCGAAAGTCGGCGAACGGACACCGCCCGCGTCGGTAGTGCGGCCTGACATGGACGAGCGGCCGGAGGGTGACGGCTCCGCCGACGAATCGGCGACGACATCCGCCGTCGACCAGCCGAACCTGATCCCCCCGGCCGACGTGCCGCGCCTGTCGGCGCGGATGTGGTCGCTGGTCGCGGTCGTCGGTGTGCTGACAGGACTGGCCGGCGCGGGGCTCATGGCGCTGCTGCGTCTGGCCGCACATCTGACCTACGACTACCGCTCGGGACCGTTTCTCGCCGCCGTCGAGCGCGCCGATCCGGTCCGCCGGGTGGTCGCGCTCGCCGTCGCCGGAGCGATCGCGGGGGTGGGCTGGTGGTTCCTGCGGCGGTGGTTCGGGCCCGGCGGTACGGAGGTCAGCGCCGCACTGTGGCGGCGTGACGGACGGATGCCGCTCGTGCCGACCCTGGCGAGCGCGGTGCTGTCCATAGTGATCGTCGGCATGGGCGCCTCTCTCGGCCGCGAAGGCGCCCCGCGCCAGGCGGGAGCGGCACTGGGCGGCCGGATCTCGGACTGGGCGGGGATGTCCAGCCCGCAGCGGCGGCTGCTGGCCGCGTGCGCTGCCGGAGCGGGCATGGCCTGCGTGTACAACGTTCCGCTCGGTGGAGCGTTGCTCACCCTGGAGGTCATGCTCGGGGCGCTCTCGCTGCGCCTGGTCCTGCCCGCGGTGGCGAGTTCGTGCATCGCGACCGCGGTCGCCTGGGTGTCGCTGCCGACCGGCCCGACCTACCAGGTCCCGCAGGTCCACTGGAGCGCGTCGCTGACCGTGTTCGCGGTCCTGCTCGGACCGCTCGCGGGGCTCGGCGCGACCGGCTACAACCGCCTCATCGCGATAGCGCACCGCAACCGGCCGCAGGGCTGGGGTCTGCTCGTGGCGCCGCTCCTGGTCTTCACCGCCGTCGGCGCGCTCGCCGTCCCGTACCCGCAGTTGCTCGGCAACGGCAAGGGCATCGTCGCGCTGACCATGGGCGCCACCCCCGCGGTGCCGCTCGCCTTCGCTCTGCTGGTACTGAAGCCGCTGGCCACCGCCGCCAGCCTGGGCAGCGGCGCGAGCGGCGGTCTGTTCACCCCGACGATGGCCACCGGCGCCCTGCTCGGCACCCTGACGGGCGAGGGCTGGGCCCACCTGTGGCCGACCGCGACCGCGGGCTACGCGATCGTCGGCGCGGCCGCCATGCTCGCCGCCGCCATGCAGGCCCCGATCGCCGCCGTCGTCCTCCTGCTGGAACTCACGCGGAACATCGACGCGCTGATGGTCCCGCTGTTACTCGCCGTCACCGGTGCCACCCTCGTCTCCCGCTACCTGGACAGCCCGTCGATCTACTCCGTACGACTGCCCGCCCAGTAACGAGCGGGAGGACCTCCCCGACGGCCTTCCGGCATCGACGAGGCCTCCCCGCGAAACGACCTGGTCAGTGCCGGATGAAGCCGCGGAAGACGTCGCCTTCCGTGGACAGGTAGTTGTCGTGGTAGTTGAACCGCGGGCAGTCGGCGAACATAAGGTGCCAGTACTTCATCTGCTCAGACCACCAGTATCCGGAGGTCAGGTCGCCGAGCTTCGGGGGCGTCGTGGTGACGTCGGCGACGACGGTCCAGCCGTTCGCGACGCGTGAGTAGCGCTTCTGGGTGAGGTAGTAGTCGTACGCGCGCTCCCGGTAGACCTCCTTCCCGGTGATCAGCCAAAGGTTGAACGCCGAGTCGACGTACTCCGGGCGCAGCTGGTTGCCCTTGTCCGTCGCCGTACCCGAGCCGTAGTCATAGCCCTCCGGCAGCAGCGGATAGGTCTGCAGCACCGACGTCCACGCGTCGAAGTACGCCTCGCCCTCGCGCAGGTGGCCGCTCTGGCCCAGCAGGCCGGCGTAGAAGGCGGTCAGCTCGGAGGTCTCGCGGTCGAGGGCCGCCCCGGTCGCCATGTCGGCCTTGTGGAACCAGAGGTGACCGCCGTACCGCTCCTTCTCGTGGCGCAGTACCGCGCCGGTCAGCGTGTCGTACCAGCGCTTGAGATCCCGGTCGTGGAACAGGTCCCAGCCGTCCCACAGGTACTCGAAGAAGGAGTCCACCGGCGGATCGATCCGGGAGGAGGTGTCGGTCCAGACTCCGGTCTCGATGTTGATGCCGCTGCCGACCAGGTCCAGCGGTGAACGCCGGTCGTACACCGCCTTCAGGGCCTTCTTCGCCGCCTGGTAGTACCGGTCGTCGTGGATGAGGCGGGACAGGGTGCCGAACTCGGCGATGATCGTCCCGATCTCGGCGAGCACGTTGACGCTGCCGCTGATCCTGCCGGTGTGCGGGTTGACCAGGCGGTACGGCATGCCGGTCGGCGAGGTCGTGAAGCAGGGGAGCAGGATGTCGGCGATCTTCTTGGCGTTGTCGAGGAGCGTCTTCTCCCCGGTGGCCAGGTAGCCCGACAGCAGGCCGCCGACCATGCGGATGTTGGTCTCGAAGACCTGGACGTCCGCGTTGACGCCGGCGAAGTCGAGGTTGTTGCTGATCCACCCGATACCGTCGGCGAGCTCCTCGTCGAGGCCCATCAGGTACAGCGTGTCGAGGGCCTCCACGATGGTGAGTCCGACGGGGTGGTTCTTGTCGAAGAACTCGGAGTACCCGCCGCTGACGGGCAGCAACTGGTCGTGGCCCCAGGCGTAGCGCTTGTAGGACTGCCAGGTGTGCCGGAGCTCGCCCCGGACGTCGTCCGCGACCCGGTGCCACTTCCGGGAGGAGTGTGCGGTCGTGGCGGCGCTCGCCATACCGCCGGGGAGGGCGGCCGTGGCCACGCCGCTCAGAGCGAGGGTGCCGAGGAACGTTCTGCGGGAGAGGGGGCTGGGGGATCGCATCGTTCACCGCCTGGGAGAGGGGATGACAACGTTGTCGTCCTATCACCCGATGAGGTTCCTGACCACGTTCGTGACCGATGTCGGCCTCTGGGGTCTCGAGAGGCTCCGGGCCGGGCGCAGTGCGCAGCGAATCGGGTGGGCCGGCGGCGCGCCCGTCGTCCACGCTGTCACCCAGGAGGGACGAACTTCTCGTGACGTCACGGCGCAGGAGGCGACGGCCTGTCGCTCGGCGACCGCCTCATAGCGTGCGGCAATCGCCAGTGATCTGGGCGTGCGGGGTCAGTGGCCGACCGGGTCCGCAAGGCCCGGTGCCCGGTCCGTGGCCTTCCCCGTACCGCCGATCGGTCCGGCGAGAAGGATCACCAGGAAGGCCAGGACGCCGCCCGCGCCGGCCACCGCGAAGGCCGCGTGGACGCCGCCCGCGTCTCCCGCCAGACCGGCGAGGGCGGCGCCGACGGAACCGCCGACGCCGAATGCCGTCACGAGCCAGGCGAACGCCTCGGTCACCGTGCCGCGCGGTGCGAGGTCGTCGACCAGTGTGAAGCTGCACGCCAGCACCGGCGCGAGGAACACGCCGCCGGCCACCGCCAGCACCGGCATCAGCGGGAACCCGGGTGCCCACGTCAGTGGGACGTAACCGGCGGCGAGACCCCCCATCAGCAGCACCAGCCGCCGGTGAGCGGGACCGCTGCGGGGCCGCAGCCCGTACGTGATCCCGCCGACCAGCGCGCCGGCGGACATCAGTGCCAGCAGCAGGCCGGAGGCGTACGAGGCGTGGCGCGCGTCGGCGTACGCGACCACCGCCACGCTGAACACGCCCAACGACACGCCTACGCAGGCCAGCGAGGTGATGAGGACCCGTATCCCGGGCGAGCGCAGCGGGCCGGCCCAGTGTCCGCCGCCCTTCCCCCCGCGCCAGACGCGCGACGGCCGGGACGTCGTGACGACGAGCGTGCCTGCCACCCCCAGCGCACCGGTCAGCAGCAGCGCCGCTCCCGTCGAGACGGCGGTGGCGGCGATCACGAGCAGGGGGCCGACCGTGAACAGGACCTCCTGCGCCGCGGCGTCCAGTGCGTACGCGGCCTGGACCTCGGCGGGGCCGTTCAGGACGGACGGCCACAGCGCCCGGAGCCCGGCTTCGAGAGGGGGCGTGGCGAACCCGGCCAGGACCACCGCGACCGTCGCGACCACCGGCCATCCGATGCCGAACGCCGCGAGCAGCGCGAACCCTGCCGCCGCGGACGTCGCTGCGGAGGCGAGGATCCGGGGCTGGCCGTACCGGTCCATCGCGCGCCCGAGCACCGGCTGGCCCGCCGCCATCGCCAGGCCGTACACCGCCGACAGCACCCCGGAGAGGGTGTACCCGCCGCCGTGCGCCCGGACGAACAGCACGATGGCCAGCGGGCCCATGCCGTTCGGCAGCCGGCCGAGGAGCGTGCCGCCGAGGAGGCGGGCCGCGTACTGCTTGCGGAGGAAGACGAGATAGCCGCGCATCGAGTCCTTGTCATACGTATTACGAAAGCCTTCGGTCATACGTATCACTGATCCGCGCGCAGGTCTAATCTTTTGACGTGTCCAAGAGACCGACCAGCCGGGACGTGGCCCGGGCCGCCGGGGTGTCCCAGTCCACGGTCTCGATCGTGCTGGCCGGAAAGGCCGAGGGCAGGGTCAAGCCCGAGACCCGGCAGGCGGTGCACGAGGCCGCGCGGCGGCTCGGCTACCGTCCGAACCTGGCCGCCCGCAACCTGCGGCTCGGCCGCACACGTACGGTCCTGCTCGTCGTCCCGACGCTCACCGGCCCGGTGTTCGGCCCCATCTACGCCGGCGCCGCCGAGGTCGCCGCCGCGCGCGGCTTCGGCGTGGTCGTCCACCCGTGGCCCGACGACGCCGGCCCGGCGCGCAGCCAGGTCGACACCCAGGCCATCGAGGGCGTCCTGGCCTCCTCCATCGTCGGCGGCGTCACCGACTTCGAGGATCTCCCGGTCGTGATGATGGACAGCGACCCGGCCGGTCCGGCGCCGACCATCAACTTCGACGTCGCCGGGGGCATGCGCGCCATCGCCGGGCACCTCGCCGACCTCGGGCACCACCGGATCGGCCACCTCGCCGCCGCCGTCGACGCCTGGACCTTCCGCGAACGGGGCGCGGCACTCGCCGGCGCCTTCCCGGGTTCGCTCATCCACCAGAGCACGGCGATCGACGTCGCGTCGGCGCGGCAGGCCGCCCTGGAGTTGCTCGACCGGTCCGACCGGCCGTCGGCCCTCGTCTGCGACGACGACCTCATCGCCGCCGGCGCGTACAAGGCCGCCCGCGTTCTCGGCCTGGACATCCCCGGGGACCTGTCCGTCACCGGCTTCGACGACGTCCTGCTGGCGACCGCCCTCGAACCCGAGCTGACCACGGTCCGCCTGCCGGCCGAACAACTGGGTGCCACCGCGATGACCGCGCTTCTGGAGCTCCTCGACGGCCGCCGCCCGCCCGGGGTGTCCCTGACCGGCGAGCTCATCGTTCGCGAGTCCACCGCCCCACCAGGAAGGATCTAACGGGGCAGATCGTCCAGGTCGATGTCGATCGGGTACGGGACGGGCACGCTGAGCTTGCCGTGGTGGATTCCGGTCAGTGCATACGTCTTCGTCGCCGGGTCCAGTTCGTACACATATACGACCGGACGTCCGTCGTTCTCCTCAACCCGCCAGAAGTGAGCGATCCCCGCCTCCGCGTATCGCGACGGCTTCAGCTTCCGGTCGCGCTCCTCCGACTCGGGCGACACCACCTCGACGACCAGGTGTACCTCGTCAGGCGTGTAGAAGGTCCGGTCCAGGTCATCCGCAGCACCGGCGTCGATGACGAGCACGTCCGGGCAGGGCCGCATCCGGCGCCCGAGCTTGACGTCCATCTGGCCCAACGCGAACAGGTGATCCGGAACCTGAGCGTTCAGGCTGACCCTGAGCCCGTGGATCACGTGCTCGTGGAAGCGTTTCTGGGGGGACATGAAGACGAGGGCTCCATCGATGAGCTCGACGTGCTTGAAGAAGTCGGGTTCGCCGTTCGGACCCTCGGAGGGCAAGCGGTCCATGTCGTCGGCGGTCCATCCCCACGGGGGAGGAGACGGCCAGTACTCGAGCGCGCTGGTCACGTCATGCATGCTAGATCGATCTTCATCACGGTATGTGCTCATTTGAATATTCTCTGTTACGGACTTCCTGTCCTCACCTCATTCTTGTGCAGGAGCGCTCGGCGGGGATAGACGCCACGGCTGGTCCGTTCGCCGGCGTTCAGGCTTTTCGCGGCTGACAGCACGCGGGCCCGTGCTCCGTCAGAGGGCACGGGCCCGGGTGGGACGGTCTGGACGTTAGAGAGTCAGGCGCCAGAGGCCGCGGCCGTGGGTGGCGACCAGGAGGGCCGAACCCGACGGGTAGAGGGACAGATCGGCTGCCACGGAGTGCGGCAGGCCGGTGCCGAGCCGGGACCAGCGGGTCGGCGTCCGCGTGTCGGCGACGTAGACCAGATGGTCGGTGGCGAGGACGAGGTGTCCGTGCCACACGACCAGGTCGTCACCGGGCACGTCGGGCAGGTTGCCGCTGATGTCGGCCCAGGTGGCGCCGCCGTTCCTCGACTCGTAGACGTGACCGACGCCCGCGCCGGGGATCCAGTGGCGGGAGTAGCCACTGAAGACGACGTAGACGTGTGCCGGGTCGGCCGGGTCCGTGGTGATGGCCGAGACGTACCGGTTCGGCAGGTTCGGCGCGGTGATCTTGTGCCAGGTGCCGCCGTAGTTGGTGGCCAGGCCGCGGACGAACCCGGTGCCCTGGTCGTCGAGCGGGTTGCAGGGCCCGCACCAGCCCGCGTAGCTCACCCCGTGGTCGGTCTCCACGGCCGTGATCGAGCTGCCGTCGCCGGCGTCGAACACCGGCTTCCAGTCGCAGGTCGGCCCGGAGCAGACCGTGTCGAAGCCCTTCGTCGACTCCCACACGTAGCGGCCGCCCGTGATCCAGTGGTTCACGTCGGTCGGGTCGTGCTCGAACGGCGCGATGAACCGCGGGCTCGGGTCGCAGCCGGGAAGCGTCGGGTTCCACTCGCAGGCGGGCGAGATCAGCCGGAACGACGGCGTGGTGCCGTCCGACCGCCCGCCGTTCGTGGTGACCGCGATCGAGGCGTCGGTGTACTCGACCGCGGCGCGGTCGGAGTTGTTCGGGTCGACGAGCACGTCGCCGCCGTCGCCGCCGAACGGGGAGACCATGTTCGGGGAGCGGCCCGGCAGGAGGCTGGTGCCGTTGTCCTGCAACCCGCCCCAGATCCCGGTGCCGCCCCGCGGGTCGTGGCCGGTCTCGGCGTAGTAGTACTGCAGCGTGTGCAGGTCGCGGTTCAGGTCCGTCCAGCCGGCGACGGTGCTCAGGGACGTCGGGCGCGACCACACGCCACCATCGTTGCCGACGTACAGGGTGCCCTTGTCGCTGATCGCGATGCCGTGCTGGTCGGGGTGCGTGGTGAAGGGGCACTTGTCCGGCCCGCCCGGCGTGTAGCACTGCGGGACGAGGTTCCAGTACGGGCCGATCGCGTGCCAGGTCTGCCCGCCGTCACGGCTCTCGAAGATCTCCTCCAGGCCGAGGTAGACGTGCTTGGGATCGGCCGGGTCGACCCTGATGTACTCGTCGTACCAGGCCTGGATGCCCGGTTCGTACGTCGACGGGAAGCTCAGCGCGGAGCCCGACTGCGCGAGCTTGGCGGAGTCGGCGACCTGTGTCCAGGGGCCGTTCGGGTCGCCGTTCGCCGACACGTACACGCCCTTCAGCGCGGTGCTCTGCGCGGGGGCGGGCGGTCCGTTGTTGGTGTAGTTGGGCGACTGGATCACCGCGTACAGCGCGTCGCCCTTCGGCGTGTAGGACAGGCTGGTCCGGCCGATGTCGGAGTTGTCCAGACCCGCGGGAGCGATCCGCGCGAAGCTGCCGGCCGCCCCGCCCTTGTTCGACAGGTAGAAGCCGTTGTACTGCGAGCCGCCGCGCCAGCCGAGGACCGCGAGGACGCTCTGCCCGCCGCTCCCGGGACGGATCGCGACATCGGTGATGAACGACGTCTGGTACGGCGAATCGGCCGGGTTCGGGTCGGGCTTGAGGACGAGCTGCCAGGGCGCGCCGGCCGTGTCGTGCCGACCGCGGCGCCACAGGCCCCTGCTGGTCGCCGCGAAGACGTAGCGGTCGCTCGCGGTGACGGTGAAGATCAGGCTGTTGCGCAGCTCCGCGCCGCCGACCTGGCGGAACGTGCGGCCGTGGTCGGTGGAGCGCCAGACGCCCTGTCCCGCGTAGGAGTCGGAGCTCGTGTTGGCCTCGCCGGTCCCGACCCACAGCGAGTGGTCCGCCGGGTCGACCCAGAGCGCGCCGATCGAGGACGTCACCTCGTGCTGGAACGTCGGGCTCCAGTGCCGGCTGCCGTCACGGGAGGTCCACACGCCGCCGTCGGCGAACCCGGCGTAGGTCCAGCCGCCGTCGGTCGCCAGCGCGGTGTTACGACCGGAGACCAGGCCCCAGCCCGCGCCGTAGTTCGACCACACCGGGTCGGCGTACCCGGCGGCGTCGTTGTTGTAGGGCCCCGTCGTCACCTGCGACCAGGTGCCGCCGCGGACCGGCAGCCTGTCGGCCTGCGCGGCGGCCTGGCTGAGCGCGGCGCCGGGCACCTGGACACCCGGAGAGGTCCGGGCCTCCGACCACTGCGCGCTGCCTTCGAGCACCTCGCTGCCGGACTCGGCCTCCCGGTCCGTGGCGGCGGTGCGCTCGCGCGTGTTCTGCAGCCGGTGGTTGGCGTCGAACTGGCGTCGCGCCGACGCGGGCGGGGTGGGTCTCGGTGACGGTGCGGCGAGCGCGGGCACGGCCCCGCCGACCAGCGCCGCGGCAGCGGCTAGCGAGATGAGCAGACGTCTTTGTCGCATCCTGGGCCTTCCACGCGAAGATCGGAAAACACGAGGCGGAGCGTAGGGCTCCGGCGATCTACGCGGAAGGGGTCAAGTCGGGCCATCATCGGCCAAATGTCCCGGCCGCCCGCCGCCGGGTGCGGCGCAGCCCGGAACGGATGTCAGCCGTCGCTGCTTCAATCGGCGGATGGAATTCCCCACGTCCCCTCCCGGCATCGAGGAGCTGTGCGCGGAGCACCTCGGGGGTCGGCCGGACGCCGGTTGGCGGCGATGGCACGGCCGGGACTCCGGCTCGACCCGGCGGGCGACGGCGAGCCGGCCACCCGACCCTGCCGGGCCGGACTCGGTGTTCGGGGGATCCGGTCGGCGGTGCAGACTTGCGGGCATGAGTTTTGAGGCCACCGAGAACAGGTACGACCAGATTCCCTACCGCCGCACCGGCCGGAGCGGGCTGAAGCTGCCCGCCGTGTCGCTGGGGCTGTGGCACAACTTCGGAGACGACAAGCCCCTCGACACGCAGCGGGCGATCCTGCGCCGCGCGTTCGACCTCGGCGTGACCCACTTCGACCTGGCCAACAACTACGGCCCGCCGTACGG
>JBJMIW010000086.1:0-21440 GCA_045806665.1 Actinoallomurus sp. | reverse complement strand
CGTGAGTCCGCCCGCTCCTCAGCCGACCTGCTCACGGTGTGGTTCTTCAATGACGGGTGTATCGGCTGGTTCCGGGCTTTGTAGTGATTGCTGGAAGAAGTACGGAACTCTCCAAGCCGTTCTCCGAACGATTGGCGTTCTGGAGAACAAACATATTCCCACCTCCTATCTTCGGGCGTCCATTCAGCAACGTCGCGATCTTTTGGCGGGCATTCTCGATACGGATGGAACCGTCACCAACAGTGGCTCGATTCAACTGGCGGTGACGTCGCAGCGTCTCGCGGAGGACGTAAGAGAGTTGGTCCTCGGCCTCGGATACCGCTGTTCGATCACCACCAAGGCAGTTCGTGGACGTACCGAAGAATCATCGACCTGTTACATGGTCAACTTCACGACCACGAATGAGGCGTTCCGGCTCTCTCGTAAGCGGAAGGTGCATGCTGAGCGGCTGAACCATGATCCCCAGCGGACTCGCTGGCGTTATATCGTCGATGTCCGGCCCGTGGAGTCGCGCCCTGTGCGATGCGTGCAGGTCGACAACGATTCACACCTTTATCTTGCCGGTCGGCGGATGGTTCCGACGCATAACTCGACCCTTGCCCTGGATCTGGCTCGCGCTGCGGCGATCAAGCATCAGTTGGCGACGGTCGTCTTCTCGCGGGTGATGGGGCGCAACGAGATCACCATGCGTCTTCTCTCGGCCGAGGCGCGGGTCGCGCTGCACGCCATGCGGTCCGGCTCGATGAACGACGAGGACTGGACCCGCCTGGCGCGCCGGATGAGCGAGGTCGCCGAGGCCCCGCTGTTCATCGACGACTCGCCCAACATGTCGATGATGGAGATCCGGGCCAAGTGCCGGCGGCTCAAACAGCAACACGACCTGCGCCTGGTCATCATCGACTACCTGCAGCTCATGCAGTCAGGCAAGCGGGTGGAGAGCCGCCAGGTCGAGGTCTCGGAGTTCTCCCGGTCGCTGAAGCTCCTCGCCAAGGAGCTCGGGGTGCCGGTGATCGCGCTGTCCCAGCTCAACCGTGGCCCGGAGCAGCGAACGGACAAAAAGCCCATGGTGTCCGATCTGCGGGAATCCGGGAGCATTGAGCAGGATGCGGATATGGTCATCCTTTTGCACCGCGAGGACGCCTACGAGAAGGAGTCCCCGCGGGCGGGCGAGGCGGACTTGATCGTGGCCAAGCACCGTAACGGTCCCACCGCGACCGTGACGGTCGCCTTCCAGGGCCACTACAGCCGCTTCGTCGACATGGCCCACTGAGTCGGGCCGGTGTGTAGCGTCTCAATCTAAGTGTCGTAATCTCAAAGATCTTGTTGTCTGGATGTCGGCGCTGTCTCAGACGATGTCGTGGATCTTTGTCCAGTCTCACTGGAGTTGACAGATTCTCACTGAGTCGCGTTCTGTTTGGCGCGTTCTTCCGTGGCCATCGAATGGCGGGCACGGCCGGAATCGCCTGACTCGATAAAGGCAGCGCGCCGGGTCTTGGTGAACAGCCTGGGGTGCTCGGTCGTGGCGAGCTGGAACAGGTCCTCGACATCGAAGTCGGCCGCGTTGTGGAGGCATGCGACGCCTCGTACGGCATCGGGTCGTCCGCTGACGTAGCTGACGAAGTCGGTGATGTAGTTGCAGTAGCCCTGCACCTGCAAGAGCGGATGCCCGAGCTTGCGCTGGATGCCCTCGACCAGGACAAGGCGCTCGTCCTCCTCGTACAGCTCGGCCTGGCTCCACTGCTTCAGCTCAACGACCACATAGGCGTCCTCGCCGGTACGTGCGTCGACACCCGCCAGGACCACGTCGGCTCGCCGTCGGCAGCGGCTTGGAGCAGAGAGTGCGAAGCGGTGCACGCGCCCGGCCGCGTCTCCCCCCTACGACCTGGTCCGCCGCGCTGATCGCTGGTCAGTGGGCATGGGCGTCGCAGGTCCCGTACGTTGAGATCAGGGGCCGTGACAACGGCAATGGGGAGTGCCGCGATGGTATCGGGAGTTGACCACGCAGCGTTGTTCGCCGCCACGCCGAGCCCGTACCTGGTGCTGGGCCCGGATCTGGTGATCGTGGACGTCAACCAGGCCTACCTGGAGACGACCAAGCGGGCCCGGCAGGACCTGATAGGCAAGCATGTCTTCGAGGCGTTCCCCGACAACCCGGCCGATCCCGAGGCCGACGGCGTGCGGAACCTGGATGCGTCGCTGCACCGGGTGCTGGCCTCCCGCAGGCCGGACACGATGGCGCTACAGAAGTACGACATTCCAGTCATGGGCCGGCCCGGGGTGTTCGAGGAGCGGTGGTGGTCCCCGGTCAACACACCGGTGGTCGGGCCGGACGGGAACGTAGCGTGGATCATCCACCGCGTCGAGGACGTGACCGCGTTCGTCAAAGCCCACCGTGCCCGCCACCCGACCACGGACCGGCCGGACCTGGGCGAGCGGCTGGAAGCCATGCAGGCCCTGGAGGCAGAGCTGTACGCCAGGGCCGCCGAGCTGCAGCGGTTGAACGAGGAACTGCGGCAGGCCAACTTCCGAGACCGCGAGGTCGCCCTCACGCTCCAGGAGGTCATGCTCCACGCCCCCGACCTGGTCCTTCACCAGGACGTGGCGGTCCGCTACCTGCCCGCCACCGGCTCGCTGAACGTGTGCGGCGACTGGTACGACGTGGTCGACCTGCCGCCCGACATCACCGCCGTGGCGGTCGGCGACGTGGTGGGCCACGGCCTCCAGGCCGTCGCCATCATGGGCATGCTCCGCGCCGCGCTGAGCGCCACGACCCGCGCCCTTCCACACCCCGCCCAGGCGCTGGAGGTCCTCGGCCTGTACGCCAGATCCATCGAAGGCGCGCTGGGCACAACCGCGGTCAAGGTGCTGATCGATAAGCGCAGTCGCCTGCTCATCTACAGCAGCGCCGGCCACCCACCGCCCGTGCTCGTCCACCCGGGCGACGGCTACAAGCTGCTGGACCAGGCCACCGATCCACCGCTGGGCGTGCGACCGCAGCATGTCCCCCGCCCCCAGGCCAGCCTGGAGTACGCCCCTGATGATGTCCTCGTGCTATATACCGACGGGCTGATCGAACGCCGCGGGGAGGACATCGACACAGGCCTGGACCGCCTGACCAGCACCCTCACCGAATGCAGCGGACTCGGCACGGAGCGCCTGGCCGACACGCTGCTGGCCCGCCTCGGCGTCAGCAGCGGCGGCCGCGACGACATCGCCCTGGTCGTCATCAAGCTCTTACATACCTCGGTTCATCGTCGGCTGTCGGCCGCGGCGAGAAGGCTCGTCGGCATTCACACGATCGCCTCCGAGGACGCCGGCGGCTCGGTGACCAGCGGAATCCCTCGCTACCGCCGGATTTCGTTCCGAATCACTCCGACCCCCGCATCGTCGGCCAAGGTCTCCAGGGGCCCGCGAGAGTGATCACGTCCGGCATTCGTGTGCGTTCGCCCCGGTCGGGCGCGTGGGGGCCCGCCGAGCAGGGAGCAGCAGCACCATGCCGAAGCATCAGTCCACCGCCGCCAAGCGGGCCCGCGCCGCCGCGCGCCGGTAAAGGCAGATGTCATGACGGTGGGATAAAACCATATGTCATGCATCTGGGATAACCCGCGAATCTGCTGCTCAGAGCATCGTCAGATGACAGTGAGGCAGGGACCCTACAGGTGGCTATCGTCCTCTGCCGAGCGCTATGTCGGCGCGACAGTTTCTTGCTAAAGAGATCCGGCTTGCCCGGGAGGCCAAACGGATAAGTCGGGCCGCGTTGGGCAAAGCGCTTTTCGTGTCCGGCGAGTTGAGGCAGCCTGGGAGACTGGCCGATCGATCCCGCACCCTGAGCACCTCGCCTCCATGATCAGCATTTTGGACTTCCGGCCAGGTGCAGGAACGGTTGCGGCGCCAGAGCGCCGTACTCGATCGTGCCGATCCGCCGATGGCCGTCTTCGTCCTCGACGAACAAGTTCTCCTGAGGCCGGTCGGCGGCCCCAAAGTAATGAGTGACCAACTCGAACACCTGATACAGGTGTCGGCGCGACCGAAGGCGATCGTTCATATCGTCCCTGCCCGCGAAGCCGGATATCACCCGGGGCTCGCCGGAACCTTCATGATCGAGCGGTTCGATCGGATGGAGGTCGCCTACCAGGACGGAACCCTGAAGGGGCACGTATTTGAGGACGTCGAGCAAGTGTCCGCAATGTCCCAAACCTGGGAGAATGTCCGGGCGGCAGCGCTCCCCCAAGCAGCGTCAGTCGAGCTGATAGCGAAGCCAGTAGAACGATGGACAGCGTGAGTTGGCGGAAGTCGTCTTGTAGCAGCTCGAACGGTGAGAACTGCGTCGAAGTAGCTGTGGTCGAGGGACCGAAGAGCGGCGGCGCGCAGCGCGACGCCTGACGTCGGACGCTGGAAGGGAGGTGGTCATCGGTGGACGGTACCGGCTTGCGGCCGCCCGTACGCTCGACGGTTGGCGGATCTCCCGGGTCGCGGCCCGCCTGATCTGGGAGGCGGCCTCGGCCTGACGGGGCCGCGGACCGTGCGGTTGACCTTGACGTTACGTCAACTCCTATGGTCGTGACCGTGGCCGGAACGTCCGGCCGCATCGGTTGATGGGACGGCTCATGGCCTGGTCGATCGCTCAGGTGGCCCGCATGTCGGGGGTGACCTCGCGGACGCTCCGGCACTACGACGAGATCGGCCTGCTCGCCCCGGCGTACGTCGGGGGCAACGGCTACCGCTACTACGACCAGGAGCAGCTGCTGCGGCTGCAGCAGATCCTCCTGTTGCGGGAGCTCGGGGTCGGGCTGGCGGATATCGCCGAGGCGATTGACTCGGAGCCGAGCACGGTGGCCGCGCTGCGCCGCCACCGCGCCCGGTTGCTGGCCGAACGCGAGCGGCTCGGCGTGCTGGCCGCCACCGTGGCCCGCACCATCGCCGGACTCGAAGAAGGAGGTGAGATCGTGCCGCCGAAGATCAACCGGCCGGAGAACCTGTTCGCCGGGTTCGACCCCGCGGCGTACGAGGACGAGGCACGCGGGCGCTGGCCGGAGCAGTACGCGCAGAGCCGGCAGGTGGTGGCCGGGTTCACGCCGGAGCAGATGGAGACCTGGCAGCGGGAGATGACCGCCCACATGATCCGGATGGGCGAGCTGAAGGTCGCGGGTGCGGCGCCCGACGACCCGGTCGTCGTGGACGAGGTGGCCTGGCACTACCGGTCGGTCGGCCGGTTCTGGCAGCCGAACGCCTGTGCGTACCGCAACCTCGGGCAGATGTACGTCGACGACCCGAGATTCCGCGACAACTACGAGAAGATCACCGAGGGCCTGGCCGAGTTCCAGCGTGACGCGATGGCCGCGTACGCCGACGCCCGGCTGAGCTGACCGGCCGACACGGCCGGTCTCCCGGAGGAGCTGCAGATCCTCTGGGACGCGCGGCGGATCGACAGCCATTTGCTCCCGACATGTGGGGAGTGGAGAACCTGACGTTCGAGCCCGTCGGGGCAGGCGGATCCTCCTGCGGGCGATCCGCTCCCTAGACTGGCCCCCGATGGACAACGACGAGCCGATACGGCCTGAAGTGGCGGTCGTCGAGGTGCCGCAGTGGCAGGGGTCGTCGTCGGCGACCGCGCACCGGCTCCGCGCCGGGGCGCGCCTGCTGTCCGACCTCGTGCCCGCCGCCGACCGGGTGCGCGTCGACGTCGCGGACGACGCGGGAACGCGGGCACTGGCCGGCAACGCCCTGCGGATCCGTGCCGCGCTGGAACGTACCAGCGGCCGGTTCGCCGTGACGCTCGGTGGCGACTGCGGCGTCGAGTTGGCGCCCATCGCCGCGGCGGCGCGCCGGTACGGCGACCGGCTCACCGTCGTCTGGTTCGACGCGCACGGCGACCTGAACACGCCGGACTCATCGCCGTCCGGCGCCTTCCACGGCATGGTGCTGCGTACGCTGCTCGGCGACGGGCCGGCCGACCTGGTGCCCGAGCGCCCGCTGACACCGCGCCAGGTCGTCCTCGCCGGCGTCCGGGACCTCGACCCGGCCGAACGCGACTACGCGGCCGCCGCGGGCATCCCCATCGTGAACGACCCGGACGCGCTCGTCGAAGCGGTCGGCGACGCGACGGTGTACGTCCACATCGACCTCGACGTCCTGGACCCGGCGGTGTTCCGCTCCGTCGGCGTACCGACACCGCGGGGTCTGACCCCGGACCGGCTGCTCGCGATGGTCACCGCGCTCGCCCGGCGGGTCAAGGTGATCGGCCTCGGGTTCACCGAGTACGAGCCCGCGAGTCCCGAGGATCAGGACCTCCTCGCGGGCCTGATCCCCGCCATCGTGGACGCCTGCCGCTCCGCCGGCGCCGAGAGCAGCGTCGTCGCCGGTCAGCGACCGGCGCGGTCGGGCGAGCCGGACGCCACCCAGCGGTAGACCGCCGCGACGCCGTTGGCGACCGTCGTCCGCGGCACCCAGCCGAGGTCCCGGGTGGCGCTGTCGTTGGCCAGCGCGCTGCGCTGCACCTCGCCGGGGCGCGCTGGGGCGAACTCCGGGTCCAGCTCACGGCCCGCGGCGCGGCCGAGCAGGTCGATCAGCTCGCGGACGCTCGTCTCGCGGCCCGTCCCGATGTTCCACACGCCCGGCCGGTCCGTCCGCGCGGCCGCCACGAACGCCTCCGCGACGTCCCCGACGTACACGTAGTCGCGGGTCTGCTCGCCGTCGCCGAAGACCGTCGGCCGCTCCCCGCGGAACGCGCGCCCGCAGAAGATGCCGACCACGCCCGCCTCGCCGGCGGGGTCCTGGCGAGGGCCGTAGACGTTGGCGAGCCGGAGCGCGGCGTGCCGGGTGCCGTACAGCCGGTTGTACAGACCGAGGTACTGCTCGGCGCAGTACTTCGCGGTGCCGTACGGCGCCTCCGGCCCCGGGAGGACCTCCTCGGGCGTCGGCACCGGCGCGTCGACGCCGTAGATGGCCCCGCCCGTGCTGGCGAACAGCACCCGGGCCCCGACCGTACGGGCGGCCTCCAGCACGTTGACGGTGCCGACGACGTTGACCATCGCGTCGTCGGCCGGAGCCTCCACCGAGACCCGTACGTCGATCTGCGCGGCGAGATGGCAGATCAGCTCCGGCCGTACGCGCTCGACGACCCCGCGCAGCGCGGGGACATCGGTGATGCTCGCCTTGTGGACGACGACCGACGGGTCGAGACGTCCCGTACGGCCACGGGACAGGTCGTCCAGCACCGCCACGTCGTCGCCGTTGCCGAGGAAGGCGTCCGTCAGATGAGAGCCGATGAAGCCGGCGCCGCCGGTCACGAGAATCCGCATGTTCGGCAAGCGTAGGCGATCCCCGCGTCGCCGCCGCATCGCCTGGACGTGGCGGCCCGGCGTCGAATCCCCGCGGCCCGGGTATACCGAGACTCCCTGTCCCCGGCGCGGTCCGTGCCCGCTCGGGAGGCCGTGGCCTGAGCCCAGGAAGGATCACCCGGGATGAGGAGATTCGCGGACCGTCAGGTGGGCGCGGTCGGGCTCGGCTGTATGGGGATGAGCTGGGCGTACACCGAGTCGGAGCGGGACGATGACCGATCGGTCGCGCTCATCAGGGAGGCCGTGGACCTGGGCGTCACCTTCCTCGACACCAGTGACGTGTACGGCGCCGGGCACAACGAGACGCTCGTCGGCCGCGCCCTGCGGGGAGTCCGGGACCTCGTGGTGCTGGGTACCAAGGTGGGCATCGTCGTGGACCCGCGGACGCACCGGATGAGCCGCGACGGCACGCCGGAACACGTACGCGCGGGCGCGGAGGCCAGTCTTCGGCGCCTCGGCACCGACGTCATCGACCTGTACTACCTCCACCGCGTCGATCCGGACGTCCCGCTGGCCGAGACCTGGGGCGCCATGGCCGAACTGGTCGCCGAGGGGAAGGTCCGTCACCTCGGCCTGTCGGAGGTGACCGTCGCGCAGGCCGAAGAGGCGCACCGGATCCACCCCGTGGCCGCGGTCCAGTCGGAGCTGTCGCTGTGGACCCGGGACGCGCTCGGCGGGGACGGTCAGGGGGACGTCGTGGGCTGGTGCGCCGCCAACGGCGCGGCGTTCGTCCCCTTCTCACCGCTCGGCCGGGGCTTCCTCACCGGCGCGGTGACCACGGCGGAGTTCGAGGAGACCGACGTCCGCCGGAGGCTGCCGCGTTTCCAGCCGGAGGCGCTCCGGGAGAACCTGCGCATCGTCGACGTCGTACGCAAGATCGCCGAGCGGCACGCGGTCACCCCCGCCCAGGTCGCGATCGCCTGGACACTCGCCCAGGGCGGGCACGTCATCCCCATCCCGGGGACCAAGCGGCAGAACCATCTGTACGAGAACACCCGGGCGGCCGGCGTGGACCTCACCGAGGACGACCTCGCCGAACTCGACGCGGTGCCCTAGCTCTCGGTCACAGGTCCATGACCGCGAGGACGAAGCACACGTCCTCATCACCCTCGTTGGCGTACGAGTGCGGCCGATCGCCGTGGAACACGGCCGCGTCGCCCGCGCCGATCTCCGTACGGCCGGCGTCGACGGTGAGGGCCAGTCGTCCGGAGTCCACCGTGACGATCTCACGGGTGCCGGGGGTGTGCGGTTCGCTGTCGCGGCACTCGCCGGGGCGCAGCACCCAGCGCCACAGCTCGACCGACGGGCGCGGGTCGCTGCCGCCCAGGAGCGTGCCGGTGCCGCCGGACGGTCCGTGCCACAGGACGACGTGACGGTCGGCGGGGAAGAACTGGATCGGCGGCTCCTCCTCCACCTGCACCAGCCTGGTGAGGGGGACGCCGAGCGCCTCGGACACCCGGATGAGCGTGCCCAGGTTGGGGTTGCCGCGGCACTGTTCGAGCGCGACGAGGACGCCCTTGCTGACCCCTGCCCGCGCGGCGAGCTGATCGAGACTCCAGCCGTGGGCCGAGCGCAGCGCGCGTACGGTGCGGGCGACCGCGTCGCCGACGTTGTCCGTCACGGAGGACACCCTAGATGGTCATTCCATCGAACCGCTCGGTATGGTCTAATGACCGATCCGGGAAGGGAGTTGTCCGATGCTCGACCAGATCGTCATCGATGAGGCGGTCCAGGCCCTGCGTCCCGATTTCGCGGTGCTGCTGATGACCGCGGAGGGCCTGACCAACGGGCCGTCGGACGGCCGTACCGGTGAGCCCACGCCGACAGGCGGCGTGGACGGCGGCCACATGCAGGCCTGGCACGAGGCGTACCGCGGGTTCGGCGTCAACCCCAAGCGGGCCCGGCCGTCGGTGGACGCCCTGGAGAGGCTCGAGCCGTACCCGATGGACCGGCTCGTCGCGGCGGGCGAGGCGCTGGCCGGCACACTCGCCGAGATCTCCCCCGGCGTCGTGATCCGTACGCGCCTGCTCGAACCGTGATCGTCGTTCTGGCCCTCGCGTCCGCGATCGCGTTCGGCGCCGGCGACTTCTGTGGAGGGGCGGCCACACGCCGTGCCGACGACCTGAGGGTCCTGCTGGTCAGCCTCCCAACCGGGTTCTGCCTGCTGCTGCCCGCGGCCGCGTTCAGCGGGCAATGGCACGCCGACGCGCTCGCCTGGGGCACGGTGGCCGGGCTGGCCGGAGGCGGCGGGCTGCTCGTCTTCTACCGGGCGCTGGCCGCAGGGCCCATGAGCGTCGTCGCACCGGTGTCCGGGCTGATGGCCGCCCTCGTACCCGCCGCGGTAGGCGTCGCCCGCGGCGACCGGCTCAGCCTCACGACGGTCGCCGGGATCGTCCTGTGCCTCGTCGCCATCTGCTTCGTCAGCATCGAGCGCGGGTCCGGCCCGATCCGGCCCACGGGCGGTCCGGTCCTCGCCGCCATCGCGGGCACGTGCTTCGGCCTGTTCTTCGTCATCCTCCACCTGGGCGACGACGGCACCCTGTGGCCGCTGGCGGCCTCGAAGGTGTCCGGGCTCGGCGTCGTCGTCATCGTCGCCGCCGCGAAGCGCCGTGGCCCCCTGCCGCTCCTCAGGGTCCGCGGCACGCTCGCCGTCGCCCTGCTGGCCGGCGGCCTCGACATGCTCGGCAACGCCCTGTACGTCCTCGCCGCCCGGGCCGGGATGCTCAGCGTGGCCGGCGTCCTCAGCTCGCTCTACCCGGCCAGCACCGTGCTGCTCGCCCGCCTGGTGTACGGGGAGCGGCTGCGGCCGGTGCAGCGCGTGGGCCTCCTCATCGCCGTCGCCGGCGTCGGTCTCGTCACCACCGGCTGAGGCCGGACGGCCATCGCCAGGGCGGCCGTACGCGCGGCTCCGCCGAGGCCGACGGTGGGTCTCGTGTACGCCGAAGGGCACCGGAAGAGACCGTTCGGTCGAAGCCGACGGGGCACGCGCCGTCGGGCCCAGGCCGAAGGTGAACGCGCCGGACCGGTCGGTGGGACCGGTCCGGCCTACCGCGTCAGCGGCAGCCGAGGTGGGCGACGACGGTGGAATGCTGCGGGCTGGAGCGCAGACCGGCGGACTCGAGCGCCTTCCGGTAGGCGTCCATCATCGCGTCGCTGTCCCCGGCCGTGCCGAACAGGTCGCCCAGCTCGCGCCACACCCGTGCGGTCGCCCGCGACGGGGGCAGCGCACCGAGCTGGTCCGCCGTGGCGTGCAGCGCGGTCAGCGCCTCCGCGCGCTCGTCGGTGGCCACGAGTGCCTGGGCGAGCATGAGCCGGGCCCGGATGCCGGTCACCGAGCCGCCGGGGTGAGAGCTCAGCTCGGTCAGGACCCGCTGGGCGATCGCGACCGCGGCACCGGGCTCCCCGAGCACCATCTTGGACCGGGCCGTCTCGATGAGACACTCGGCCGCGTCCACGCCGCTGAGCGACTGCTCCGCCGCGTGCAGGAGCTCCAGTGCCTTGGTGGCCGACTCCGGCGAGGCGTCTCCGGGCAGGAGGCTGCGCGCGGAGGCCACGCGGAGCCGGGCCTGCGCCCGGATCAGGCTGTCGCCCGCGTGCAGCGCGAGCGCCTGGTCGGCAAGGTAGAGGGACTCCCCGCCCGCGCCTTCCTCCAGCGCTCGCTGGCTGGCCTTCCGATAGGCCGTGATCATCGCGGCGGGGTCCGGCGCGGAGGCGGTGAGGAGGCGCTCGGCGAGCGCCCGCGCCTGGTCGGCGTCGCCGCGATCGAGGTACGTGGCGATCAGGGTGCGCCCGACCTCGGCCGCCTCCTCGCCACCGAGCAGACCCAGCTCCGCGAGACGCTCCAGCGCGGACTCTCCGAGCGCGATCGTACGGCCGAGGTCACCGGCGGTGCGGTAGCAGCGGGCGAGGACGACGATGATCGGCAGCCAGCCGGCCCGGCCACGGTCGCGTCCGGCCTCCTCGCGGAGCTCTTCCAGCGCCTTGATCGCTTCTTCGCCGTCGCCGCGGGCCTCCAGCGCGCGGGCCTGTCCCCAGCGGGCGCGCTTGGTCAGCTCGGGGTCGTTGTCGACGGCGGAGAGGATGTCGGTGAACAACCTGAGCGCCTGGTCGGCATCGCCGGCCAACAGGGCGAGCTCCGCGTGGCGGACGCGCACCTGCAGATGCAGGCGCTCCTCCGGCTCGATGCCCTCGGACAGGTACTCGGGTAGGCAGCCCAGGCGGCTTGCGAGCAGCCGGACGACAGCGGGCGTCGGGGTTCGCTTACCCGACTCGATCAATGAGATGTAACTGTCGGACAGCTCCGTCCCCGCAAGCTGCGCCTGAGATAGATGTTTACTCAGACGTAGGTTACGGACTCGCTCACCGACGCTTCCTTGACCGGGCATCTCGACTCACTTACCGAAGGGTTTCACCCGAAATGGGTTACGTCTTGTTCGTAGGGTGCACTACCTCACACATGGAGAGTAACCCAAACAACAAGGGCAACGTGGACAAATTTTGGTCAAGGTGGGGGTCGAGTCAGTCGTCAGCGTCGTCCTTGCTCGGAAAGATCATGCTGCAGACCTCGAGGTAGAGCTGTTCCGGGTAGGGGAGGAAGCTGACTACGCGGAACGCCTGGTCCTGACCCGCGGACTCCAGCACGAACTCCCCGTAGCCGAGCATCCGCCCGGTGATGGACCGCTGGAAGCTCATGTCGGTGACCTTCGACAGCGGCATCATGGCGACCTTACGGGTCAACAGGCCCGTGGTCAGGAGCATGCGCTGGTTCGTGATCACGAAGTAGTCGACGGACCACTCGGCGACCTTCCAGACGAACCAGGCCAGCAGCACCAGCCATGCCCACCAGATCCAGCTGACGATCGCCCCGCCCTGCTTGGCCAGCAGGTTGCTGAGCACGCCGGCGACGATGAGGCCGCCGAGCACGAAGCCGATCGGGGTCATCAGCACCGCGGGGTGGCGTCGAACCGTGATCACCTGATGCTCGTGCGGCAGCAGGTATCGGTGAATGGATGCGGGCGCCGAATCGCCCGGCGTCACCAGCCTCATGGCGCGGCCACGAATTCAGCGGCCGAATCGCCGGCCGAACTCGGCCGGGGAGCGTTCGGGAGGATGTGCGTCGCGCCACGGGATTTCGCCGTCAAAACCCCGGTGAAGGCCCCGCCCGCCCGAGTGAGGTACTTCTGCAAGGAAACCCCGCCTCCCGAAGGCCGACCCACTGACCCATTCAATTTGTACACCAGGCAGCCATCCAGCCGCAAAGAGACGCACGACCGGAGGGCGCCGGCCCGCCCGTGTGGGGCCACCGAGATCATCCGGGCTCCGGCTACACGACGCCGTACAGGCGGTCCCCCGCGTCGCCGAGCCCCGGCACGATGAAGCCGCTCTCATTGAGGTGCGAGTCGACCGCGGCGGTGACGATGCGGACCGGCACCGAGCAGTCCGCGAGCTTCTCCTCCATGTGGGCGATACCCTCCGGCGCCGCCAGCAGGCAGATGGCCGTGACGTCGTCGGCGCCGCGGTCCATGAGGAGCTGGATCGCCGCCGCAAGTGTGCCGCCCGTCGCGAGCATCGGGTCCAAGACGTAGCACTGCCGGCCCGACAGGTCGTCCGGCAACCGCGTGGCGTACGTCGTCGCCTTCAGCGTGCCCTCGTTCCGGACCATGCCCAGGAAACCGACCTCCGCGGTCGGCAGTAGCCGGGTCATTCCGTCGAGCATCCCGAGCCCGGCGCGCAGGATCGGCACGACCAGAGGCTGGGGGCGCGTCAGCCGTACGCCCTCGGCCGCGGCGACGGGTGTGTTCACCGTCACAGCCGCGACGCGGACATCGCGGGTCGCCTCGTACGTCAGCAAGGTGACGAGCTCGTCGGCGAGCCGCCGGAAGGTGGGGGAGTCGGTGGTCGCGTCGCGGAGCGTAGTGAGCTTGTGCGCGACGAGGGGGTGGTCCACGACGAGGGTCTTCATATCCGGAACGGTATCCGAATGGATGCCTGAGCATGGGGAACGTACTCGGCCATGAGCGAAGGGACGAACCCCGAGGACCAGATGAGCCCCGAGGAGGTCCGCGACCGACTGCGCCGTAGAGCGGTGTTCCTCCGAGAGTTGGCCGAGGCGCGTGAGCTCCGCAAGCGTGTCACCCCACGCCGATCACGCCACGAGCGCGTGCGTGAAGCCGTTCGCATGCGCACCTTCAGAAGCAACTGACCGAGCCCGGGTTTTCCCGTGCCGTCAATCTTCGGGCCTGGCATCTGCCAAGATGCCCGAGCAGGACGCGCGCGGCTGGGGTGGAGATGACTGAACTGAACACGGCGGACTTCGCCGTCGTGGTATATCGCGAGGACGACGCCTGGGAGGTGGAGCAGCTTCCCATCGCACTCACCGAAGACCTTGAGGGGCTGATCCACGCTCTCCGGCAACAGCCCAGCATCGCCGGCACGATCGGGCTGGTCGCGGTCGGCGACGACTTCTTCTTGGCGTTGCGGGTGCTCGCCGACGACGTGATGGTGTTCCTTTCGGATGTCACCGCGTCGGTCGACTGGGTTCTCGCGCGGCAGATCGTCGAGTACCTCGAACTCGACATCCCTGACGATGAGGAGCTCGACCAGGTCCTCCCGGCAGGCGACATGTCGATCTTCGCGGACCTCGGCCTCGACGAGATGGAGCTCGGCGCCATCTCCGGTGACCTTGACCTCTACCCCGACGAAATGCTGTCGAGCATCGCCAAACGACTGGGGTTCGGCCCCGCGTTCGAGCGCGCGATCGAGTGACGCGGGGTTTCGGGAGAGAATGGAACCGTGCCGTACTTCTCCGCGGTGTTCGCGCGCAGCGACGCCGGATGGATCGGGACCGAGGCAGACTTCACCGAGGTCACCGGTCTCGATGACATCGCCGACATCATGCGAGAGGCCGCCGTCGAGACGGCGGCCGACACGGTCGTCCTCCTGGTCGAGCAGGAGGACGAATGGTTCGCCGTGGTCCGCCTGGACGACGGCGAGGACCCCCGCGTATTCCTCTCCGACGGCAGGGCTCCCCTCAGCAGCGAACTGGCCGACATGCTCAGCGAGCAGCTCGGAGCCTCAGAAGAGGCCGCGACCGAGGACCCGATCGGCGACCCGGAGCTCCTCGCCGACCTCGGGATCAGCCCGGAGACCGTGACCGCGCTCGGCGAACGGACCCTTCCCGGCGACGCGCTGTCGGTCATCGCCGAAAGGGCCGGGTTCGCCGAGGAGTACGAACGGCTCCGGTAGCCACGGCCGTGAGGGGAGCCGGAGGGCCGACGATGGACGAGGCGATGAGGCTCGCGCTCAAACAGGCGAGACGCGCGGTCGCCGACGTGCCCGTCGGCGCGATCGTGCTCGCCCCTGGCGGCCAGATCATCGGAGCCGGCCACAACGAGCGAGAACGCACCGGGGACCCGACCGCGCACGCGGAGATCGTCGCCATCCGCCAGGCCGCCACGTACGCAGGCGAGTGGCGCCTGTCCGGGTGCACCCTCGTCGTCACCCTCGAGCCCTGCACCATGTGCGCCGGTGCCGCCGTCCTCGCCAGGCTGGACCGCGTCGTCTTCGGCGCCTTCGATCCCAAGGCCGGCGCGGTCGGCTCACTCTGGGACGTCGTACGTGACCGCAGGCTCAACCACCGCCCCGAGGTCATCTCCGGCGTCCTCGCCGACGAGTGCGCCGCACTGCTCACCGAGTTCTTCAGCGCCCGACGGGACCGAGGACCGTCCGAGTTCCGGTAGGCTGCCCTCTTGGTGGAGTCGCCTAGTGGCCGAGGGCGCACGCCTCGAAAGCGTGTGATGGGGCAACTCATCCGTGGGTTCAAATCCCACCTCCACCGCCATGTTCGGCGGCCTAACGGCCGCCTTCCCGTTTCCGGGCTTCCGTCCGGGGGGCGACCCCCCGGGCCCCCCGATGCGCGGCTGCGCCGCGCGACCGCCGTGTTCGGCGCCCCTTCGGGGGCGCCTTCCCATATCCCGGGTTCTGTCCGGGGGCGACCCCCCGGGCCCTCCGTGCGCGGCTGCGCCGCGCGACCGAGCTCGGCACCGCCTCGCTCGAGGTCCTCGATCTGCTGTGCGGTCGGCACGGCGTGCCGCCGGAGTGCGGGCGTCGGCCGGCGGCGGCCTCGGAATGCCGTACCTACTCCGCGCGATGCGACCGAGGATCGTGCGGGACCTGGGCGAGACCGTCGCCGCGCAGATCTTCGTCGACAACCCGGCACGGGCGTTCGCCGCCGAGTGGCGCGACGAGTCCGTTGAGTCGGCGGGAGCCGGGTAAAGGAAACTTGGTGCTCAGGCGGGCTCGAACGGGATCTTTCACGTTGTCGTGGACGTCATGCTTACTGGTCGGAGTCTTCCGGCCTAGCGAGGCGCCACGGGATAGGGAGGGTCGTGTTCGGTCCACAGGGCTTCGTGACCTTCACCGTGCTCGTCGCGGGCTTCTTGGGCGCGCTCTACTGGTTGGTCAAGACACGGTTGCTCGCGTTGAAGATGGTCGCCGGGGTGGTCGCCTTCGCCCCGGCGATGCTGTTCGGCGTCGCACTGGTGAACGAGTTCTACGGCTACTACCAGAGCTGGGACGACGCGTGGCGTGACCTGACCAACCAGGCCCCGGCGAGCGTGGCGAGCGTGCCCGACCTCGGTGACCGCCTGGACCAGGTGCTCAGCGAGGCGGTCAAGAAGCGGCAGGCGCGCAAGAACGGCTTCGCCATGGAGACCGTGCTGAGCGGCGCGAACAGCCATATCGTCCGCCAGGGCATGATCTACCTGCCGCCCCAGTACTTCCAGCGCGAGTACGCCTCGGAGCGGTTCCCCGTCATCGAACTCATCCATGGCGCCCCGGGGAACCCGGGCGACTACGAGGGTCGATTGAAGATCTCCGGGATGTTCCGGGCGCTGGTCGCCGCGCGGAAGGCCAAACCGGCGGTGCTCGTCATCCCCGACGTCGGCGGCGGCCGGGACCGGGCCACGCAGTGCCTGAACATGGTCGGCGGCGAACAGGACGAGACGTACACCGCCTACGACGTCCCCGACCTCGTCGCCGCCCGGCTGCGCGTACAGCCGCCCGGTCCGGGGTGGGGGATCGCGGGGTTCTCCGAAGGCGGATACTGCGCGGCCAACCTCGCGGTGCGCCATCCCGACCGGTACGGGATCGCCGCGTCACTGAGCGGCTACTACGAGCCGTTGCGGCACAACCGGCTGCCGCAGCCGGTGGACCCGTTCGGCGGGAACAAGGCGCTCCGCGAGGCGAACTCCCCGCTGAAGGTGCTGGCCAAGCCCGGGTTCCACGGCCGGCTGCCCCAATTCTGGGTGATGACCGGCAGCGGTGTGCAGGTCGACCTGGTGCAGGCGCAGGCCTTCGTCGACCTGGTGAGGCGGTACCAGTCGAACGTCCCGTTCCTGGTCGTGAAGGGCGGGCAGCACAACTACGGTGCGTGGCGGGAGGCCTTCCCGAAGATGTTCATGTGGGCGACGCCACGGCTGGCGAGCGCGTCGCCGTGCACGCCGCCGCCCGGCCGTACGACCTGCTACTGATTCGGCCACTCGTCCAGGTCGAGGACACGGGCGTGCAGGACGAGGCGCTGGTGCAGGGCCGCCCGCAGCGCCCGGTGCAGGCCGTCCTCCAGGTAGAGCTGGCCCCGCCACTGGACCACGTGCGGGAACAGGTCGCCGTAGAAGGTCGAGTCCTCGGCGAGCAGGAAGTTCAGGTCGAGCCCGGCCTTGGTGGTGATCAACTGGTCGAGGCGCACCTGGCGTGGGGGAACGCTCGCCCAGTCCCGGGAGCTCAGCCGGTGCTCCGGGTAGGGGCGCCCCTCGCCTACTGCCTTAAAGATCACGCTATGCAGTTTAGTGCCGCGCCGGTCGGCCTTTGCCTTCTTCGTGCGGTGAAACCGCGCATCCACGCCGCGCGGGTGCGTCGGAGTCCTCTTGCGGAACGGGCCCGGCGCGGCGTCACGGTGGACGCCGCGCAGGGGAAGGGACCGACTCAGCGGCGCCGGCCCCGCCAGGACCGGCTCCGCGCACGCCAGTCGTATCCGGCGCCGAACCCCGCGAAGTGCAGGGCGAGGAACAGCAGTCCGAGCGTGTCCAGCGTCGGGTAGTTGAAGAAATCCGAATGGGAACCGAGCCAGTCGGCGATAAGGGCGACCGCAAAGCAGATGGCTGCGACGATGGCCAACACGAGTGCCTCCTGAGGTATGGCAGCGTCCCCCCGAGACGCCGAAGAGATGTCCAGGAGGACGAAGATCAAACCTCGGGAACGGCGGACGCGGGCTCGGTGCCGGCATCGCGTCGCCGGGCGCGCAGCGAGGTCTTCTTGGCGCGGTTCCCGCACGTCCCCAACGAGCACCAGCGGCGGGTTCCGGGCCGCGAACCGTCGAGGAAGAGCGCCCCGCACCGCGGGTCGGCGCACTCGCGGACGCGCGTGACGGCGGTCGAGGTGACGAGGTCGAGGGCGTCCCGCGCGATCAGGGAGAGCGTGGCCGTCACCGGGTCGTGCGCCCGCCACCGGATCCGCCCCGAGGCGTCCATGACGGGTACGGGCACGGGTGCGGCCGCGACCCGGTTGAGATGACGCCGGGCGACGTCGGGGCAAGACGCCGGGTCGCCGGTACGGACCGCGGTGATGAGCATCCCGTGGACCGCCTCCCGCAGCTCGCGTGCCTGGGCGGCCTGGGCGGAATCGGATGCGACGTCGAGCCCGCAGGGGCCGCACTGGCGGACCCAGGCGGCGAGGGCGGAACCGTCGGGGAGCTCCTCCGACGCCGCGGGCGTGCCCCGGTGGCGCAGCGTACGGAGGAAGTCCAGGCACAGCCGGCCCGCTCCCTCGCGGAACCGAACGGTCGTCGTGGCCATGCCCCCACCCTAAAGGGTGGAACCGGTCTAACTGGTACCTTCGGAACAACTCCCTGATCACGCACGCGAGGTTCCGTGTCTCTCCGCCCCTCTTCCGACACCAAGGCGTCCCCCGCCCGCTCCGCGCCGGAATCCGGACCGCCGGGCTGGCTGGTGCTGCTGCTCGCGGTGTCCTGCGGGCTGACCGTCGCGAACCTGTACTACGCCCAGCCCCTCCTGGCCGAGCTGACCCGCTCCTTCCGGGTCAGTGGTGTCGCCGGCGGAGGACTGATCACGGTCACCCAGCTCGGATACGCGGCCGGGATGGTGTTCCTCGTCCCCCTCGGCGACCGCGTCGAGAACCGGCGGCTCGTCTCGGCCCTGCTCGCGCTGACCTGTGCGGCCCTGCTCGTCGCCGCGACCGCCCAGGTGTTCCCCGTCCTCCTGGCCGCCTCGTTCGTCAGCGGGGCGACCTCGGTCGTCGTCCAGATCCTCGTGCCGTTCGCGGCCGACCTGGCCCCGGACGCCACCCGCGGCCGGATCGTCGGCCGCGTCGTCAGCGGGCTGCTGACCGGCATCCTGCTCTCGCGTGCGCTGAGCAGCATGCTGGCCCAGGTCGCCGGCTGGCGCGTCATCTACTTCGCCTCGGCCGTCCTCATGGCGGTCCTGGCGCTCGTCCTCTGGACGGCCCTGCCATCGCGTGCCCCCAGCACCCGCCTGGCGTACGGCCGGCTGCTGCGCACCACGGTCGCGTTGGTGCGGATCCACCCGGCGCTACGGCGGCGGGCGCTCTACCAGGCCGCGATGTTCGGCGCGTTCAGCGCCTTCTGGACGACGATCGCCTTCGTCCTCACCGGTCCGCCGTTCCACTACTCCCAGCTAGGCGTCGGGGTGTTCGCCCTCGTGGGGGCGGCCGGTGCGCTGATCGCCCCCTGGGCGGGTCGCTGGGCCGATCGCGGGCTGAGCCGGCCGATGACGGCGGTCGGTCTGGTCGCTGCCGCGCTGTCCTTCGCCGTGGCCGCCGTGGGCCGGCACAACGTGATCCTGCTCGCCATCGCGGCGATCCTCATCGACATGGCCGTGCAGACCACACTCGTGCTCGGCCAGCACACGATCTACGCCTTGGACGCCACCGCCCGCGCCCGGCTGAACGGCGCGTACATCGCCACCTTCTTCGTCGGCGGGGCGGTGGGGTCACAACTCGGGTCGTTGGCCTACCACGACGGAGGCTGGACCGTGCTGACCGCCTTCGGCGCGGCCCTCCCCGTCCTCGCCCTCCTCTGGTGGTGCACCGAACGCCGTCGCTAGAGAGACCCTCCAGAGCCTCCTGCAGCGCCTCAAGCCCCGCGACGACGACGGAACCTGCGCCGACGACGTCGTTCGCCACCCGGCCGACATCACGCTCGCCGAACTCCACCTGGAGGCGTTCCTGCCCGCCGACCAGGCCACCACCGAGCTCCTCCGCCTCCGGGCCGGTCGGCAGGGCGCCGACTAACATTCCGACGTGCGAACCCTGGTCCTGTGGGACGTCGATCACACCCTGGTCAGCATTCGCGGGCTCAGCGCGGAGATCTACGCGACGGTGTTCCACCAGGTCAGCGGCCGCAGACTCGAGCATCTCGCGGACATGGCGGGCAAGACGGAACGGGCGATCATCTCCGAGACGCTGCGCCTGCACCGGATCACCCCGGCCGAGAGCCTTCTCTCCGCCTTCAGCGATGCGCTCGCGACCGCCTTCGCCGACCGCGAGGACGAGATCACGCGACGGGGCATGGTGCTACCGGGCGCTCGGGACGCTTTGTCCGCGCTCGCGGCCCGTCCCGAAGTGGTGCAGTCCGTCCTCACGGGCAACCTGGAGTCCGTGGCGTACGGCAAGCTGGCGGCGTTCGGCCTGGACGCCTTCCTCGACTTCGAGGTCGGCGCCTTCGGCTTCGACGACCTCGAGCGTCCGCCGCTGGTGGGGATCGCCCGCAAACGCGCGGCCGCGAAGTACGGCGATTCCTTCGACCCCGCGCACACGGTCCTGATCGGTGACACGCCGAACGACGTCCTGGCGGGTCACCACGGCGGCGCCCGCGTCGTCGCCGTTGCGACCGGAGGCAGCGACCAGGCCGTGCTCCGTGCTGCGGGCGCCGACCTGGTGCACGCGGACCTTTCCGACACCGACGAGGTCGTCCGATCGGTCCTCGGCATCAGCGCCCCGTGACCGCGGGCGTTCGTAGCCGGGCCCGCTCGCATACAAAGGGCTTCCGTGATCTCCACTCACCTGCGAGAACGTCTGTCGGAGCCGGACTTGTGTGCGTACGGTCCGGCTGTGACCAGTGGTCGGCTGGTGTCTGGTGGCCAGAAGGTCGCCGAGCAGACGCCGCAGGCCCTGACGATCTTCCTCGTTCGGCGATGAACACTCCTCGGCCAGGGGTTCTAGTCAGTGCCCGTTGGCGTCCGCCGGCCTGACGAGAGATGCGTCGGGCCGGCTTCCTGATGGAGCCGGGCCGCGACCGATCAAGGTGCACGTCAGGTTCGGACGGTGAGGTACAGACAACTCCCGTGCGCCAGGAGACCGTTCGGCGATCAAGTTGGCCAGGGTGCTCTTACCTACCTGCCGAGCACCGTTGACCACCACGACTCGAGTGTCGGCGAGCGCTTCGAGCGCCATCGCCTCAGCGCGTCGAGCATGCAATCCATCGCCATGCACCCGGCGTGCTTATCGCAGCTGGGAGCGGTCGTGTGGGCATTCCGCCGAAGCTCTGGTGGGCGATCTACCGAGAGCTTCGTGGGCGTTCTGCCGGAAACCTCGTGGGTGATCCGCCGAAGATCTGTGGGTGTTCTGTCGACATAGGGGTTGTTCGTATGCCGCCTACGTTCGAGTGGAGGGGAAACCCCGGCGGGGTCCGGCGCGTCTGTTCCTGTAGCAGCGGAGGCAGACGGTCTACCTCCTCGCCGCCCATTGTCCGCCACCGGCGCCCATCCGGTCTTGGCTGCTCGAGCAGCCGAGCCGCATGCTGAACGCCCAGTTCCAGGTTGTCGACTATCGAGGACGGACGGCGGAGCGGGCCGAACTCGCGAACTCGCGTGACAATGGCCCGCGGCTGTCGGCCGTCTGGCTGCACGGCCCCGGCGGCCAGGGCAAGACGCGGCTGGCCGCCGAGTTCGCGGCCGAGAGCGCCACGGCGAGATGAAAGGTCATCACTGCGGTCCACGGCGGGATTATGCTCCGCGGGCGCCGAGGATCTGCGCGCCGATGACGCGGCGGGCGTCCTGCTCATCGTCG
>JBJMIW010000085.1:0-9253 GCA_045806665.1 Actinoallomurus sp. | reverse complement strand
CGATCGCGTTCAACTGGGTGAGGTCGCCCAGCGGGTCCGGGATGGTCGGCTGCGGACGAACATCGGCCAAATCGCGGCACTCGACGATGCCGTCGCCGCGTTCAACCCGACCGCGCGGATTAAGGGAAAGACCATCATCCACGTTCGCCCCTAAAGGACTCGGCACACTCAAGAACAAGAACGAGCGGCCCCGGCCGGCGAACGAACAATCAACTAAGGGACACCCCCCATGACCGACCCGACTGAGCCAGCCCGCTACGCCTTCGAGTACCCGGACGAGGCCGGATACCCCGACGGGAATGGCACCCTCAGTCAGGACCAGATCGTCCTTATCGACGAGGTAATCGACAATCCCCACGCTCCCGCGTTCGACTTCGCAGTCGTCAACGACGAGAAAGCCGGCATCTACGAGGCCATCGTCGGCGACCGCGAGATTGCCGGACTGTCCTACAACGTCGCGGGCGACGACCGGCTCGTGTTGCTGGCCACCTCGGTGTTCCCCGAGTTCCGCAAACAGGGCATCGCCATCGAGCTGATCAGGCGCGTCCTCGACGACGTGCGTGCGCAGGGCAAGACGGTCACCATCATGTGCCCGATCGTGCGCACCTTCATCGAGCACAACCCCGAGTACGCCGACCTCATCGACCCTCAGCACCCGGGAGTGACCAAAGGCCACCGATGACCTTGGTACTCCGCACCTGCTGATGGTCGGCGCGCAGGTGTCAAGGACGAGCGAAATCGTGACGTTGTAAGTAAGACTGCGCGACGAACCGACACAAATCAGGTGTACGGGCGACGCCATTCGTTGGGCCTTCTCGCTTACCGGTGTCGCGTGGGTCGCCATTTAGGCCCATTCGCGGCCGACCTAGTTCAGAACGAGAGAAAGATGCAGAACGTGGCACCTGTGATCAACCAGGTCAGCCGGGGCAGATCGCTCCGGCTGGCTTTCTCATCTGCGGTGGTATCCCTGGTGGCCGCGTTTGCCGCGGTGGGCTCGACGATCCCGCTTTTCAACATCTACCGGGCCGAGGAGGGGTTCAGCAACGCCGATATCTCGATGACCGTCGTCGCCTACTCCGCTGCCACTCTCACCACACTGTTGGTGATGGGACGGCTGTCCAATTACCTGGACCGACGGCCCACCTCGATCGCCAGCCTCGTACTGCTTGTGCTGGGCTGCGCACGGTGACCTGCCGAGTGCTGAAGGTCCCAAAATCGGGATACTACGACTGGCTCGGCCGGCCCGAGTCGCCGCGTGATCTGCGGGACAAGGAACTGACCCAGATGATTCGTGTGATCCATGCCGAATCGCGCGGTAGTTGCGGGCCGCCGCGGGTGCATGCGGTTCGGGTCCGAACGCGCCGCTCGCCGATCTACACGGTGTCCTGACCGTCCGCCCACAGTCGCTTCGCCCCGTTATCCGCACGCCCACGGTCCACGCCGGCCAACGCGCAACTGCCTACCGTGATGGCCACGCGGTCCGGTGACCGCGCCGTGCTGACCCGGTGCTGACCCAGCACACCCCCACACCGGTTCTACCTGCGGAAGCTGCCGTGCATGGCAAGATCTTCACCATCTTCGAGGGAATGTCCGAGATCCAGCGCCTGGTCATCGGCCGCATGGTCACGGGCCTGCCGGTTCGCTAACGTTCCCCCAGGTCACCGGCGTGGCCATCGCGGTTCTTGCAGTAACGCCGGCGGATGGTGGCGGCCTACGCGGTCGCCGCCGAATGCCCGTTAGGCCCGATCGTTTCCCGTTGTTTTCTCAACCCGGTGCTGAGTTGGTGCTGATACCTAACCGTTGCCATGACACGCGGGCGCAGCGGCGTGAGCGTGGTCGAGGTGACGCATGGTCGGTGGCGCGAACTGGGACAGTGTGCAGGTTCGAATCTCGTAGAGGAAGCCACACAAGCGGGAACGGGCGTGACCTGCCGATATGTGATGGCCAGCTTGTGATCGACGGGCGGTTCGCTGTGGGAGGACCCCTACCGTGTCAAGGTGATCCGATCAAGGGCTGACCTGTGGTTTTTCGAGATGTCACAGGTCAGCGTCGTTCAATGGCGCGTGTTGACATCGGTTCAGGCACTTGTGAACTCCTCCGGGACACATCGTCCCAAGCGATCAGGTGTCCACAAGACCGGGGCAGCTTCACCTTAGGGGGAAGGCGTGTCGCGGGGGGCAGATATCTCTTGTGGGGCAGTGCGCGCTCGTTGGAACAAGATGAACAGCCACGCCAGGGACGGAAGCAGGATCATCAGGCCGACGGCCGAGGTCAACGCGGTCGCCTGCAGCGTCGCGTGTGCCGATGCCGCCTGGCCGGCCTCCAGCCCGGGCAGAAGTGTCGGGTATCGCCCGTATCCCCAGGCCCACAGGATGGCGGCCACCGCGAGGGCGGCGCTGACACGTACCGAAGCGTAGTTCCGGCGGGCGAGTAGTGCCAGGGAGACCGCGCCCATGAGCATTGACGAGATGACGAGTGGTAGGCCTCGGTGCGTCAGCGAATGGTAGAGGTCTGGTGCGTCATCCTGCACGACCGCCAAGGAGGCCAGGGAGAGAACGCCCATGGCGACACCGGTGACCAGGCCATTGCGTCGGAAGTACTCGGCGAGTTCGTGGTGTCCGCCGCGTCGGGCGTCGGCGGTTAGGTAGATCGCGGACAGGTATGCGCACAGGGCTACGCCGAGGAGGCCGCAGACGGTCGACGTGGGATTCGCCCAGCTGGTGATCACGTTGCCGCGCGCGATTCCGGGTGGGACGCGTCCTGAGGCCACGCCGCCGGCGGCCGCGCCCAGGAAGTATGGCGTGAGCACCGAGGAGAGCGCGAACGCGGCACCGAACAGGCGTTGCAGCCACACATCCTCGACGACCTTGCGGAAGGCGAACGCCGACCCGCGCGCGATGATGCCGAACGCGATGATGGACAGCGGGATGTACAGCGTCGAGGCGATGGCGGCGAACAGCGGCGGGAACGCAGTCCACGTGATGACGAGAACGTAGATGAGCCAGACGTGGTTGGACTCCCATACGGGGCCGATCGAGTGCTCGATCAGTGACCGTCGCGGCCGGCCGTGCCGGGCATCGCCCGCGACCAGGTCCCACAGACCGGCGCCGAAGTCGGCGCCGGCCAAGAGCGCGTAGGCGGTCAGCGACAGCCATACGAGCACCAGCAGGCAGGTGGCCAGAGTCACGGTCAGCTCACCTCGTACTCGGTCACGTCGTGCTCCTGGGGGGCGACCGGGACCGGCCGTCGCCGGATCATGTAGCGCAGGACGTAGACGGTCGCCACCGTGAGGACGACGTACACGGCGACGAGCGCCGGGAGCCCCCAGCCGATCCCGCCCGCGGGATTGACCGCGTCGTTCACGCGCAGCACTCCGTACACGATCCAAGGCTGGCGACCCACCTCGGTGGTGACCCAACCGGCCTCCATCGCGATGACCGCCGCGACGCCGGACACGGTCACGGCACGGAGGAACCAGGAAGAGCCCGGTAGATCGCGCCGTCTCCACCAGGTCCACGCCAGCCAGGCACCGAGGGCGAGCAGGAAGAAGCCGATGCCGACCATCGTGTCGAAGGAAAGGTGGACGATGTTGACGGGCGGTCGCTGGTCGGCGGGCACTCCGTCCAGCCCGGCGACGTACGCGTGGGTGTTCCCGTGGGTCAGCAGCGACAGGCCGCCCGGAACGCGAATCGCGCCGTGCAGCGCGTCGTGGTGGTAGAGGCCGCCGATCGACTCGGGAACGCCGTGCTCGCTGCGGTACAGGCCTTCCATCGCCGCCAGCTTGGCGGGTTGCTCGGCGGCGACGTAGCGTGCCGCCCAGTCACCGACCACGATCTGCAGGGGTGTGACACAGCAGGCGAAGGTGAGCGGCACCAGTAGTCCGAGCCGATGGTAGCGGTCCCGGCGGCCCCGGAGCATGGCGACGGCGTAGACGCTCGCGACGGTGAATCCGGTGACCATGACCGCCGCGAGGATCATATGGATGGTCTCCGGCCACGTCGCCGCGTTGAACATCGCCGACCACGGCCGCACGCTCACCAGCCGGCCGTGGCGTTCGGTGAAGCCCTGTGGGCTGTTCATCCATGCGTTGGCGCAGACCACGAAGAATGCGGAGAGCATACCCGCCACCACGATCGGCACTCCGGCCATCAGGTGCACCCGGGGCGAGAGCCGGTCCCAGCCGTACAGGTAGATGCCCAAGAAGATCGCCTCGATGAAGAAGGCGAATCCCTCGATGGCGAACGGCAGGCCGATGACTGAGCCGTAGTGTTCCATCAGACCCGACCAGAGCAGTCCCATTTCGAAGGACAGGATGGTGCCCGATACGGCGCCGACGGCGAACAACACGCCCATCGCGCGAGCCCAACGCCGCGCGAGCAGCCGGTAAGCCGTCTCGCCTGTGCGATGGCCACGCCACTCGAGGAAGAGGATCAGGCCCGGTAGGCCTACTCCGAGACAGGCCAGGATGATGTGCCAGCCAAGAGAGAAGCCCATCTGCGACCGGGGCGCGACGGCACTGCCGGCGGCGAGAACGGCGCTGTGCGGCACCATCATCCGGGCAACCTTTCGTTCATTGTCGTGCCGTGAGGTCCCTCAGCGGGGCATCGATGGTTGAACGGGTGGCGGCAGTGCGGGAGTCAGCGAGGTGCTGCGACAGCAGGGCCGAGGCGTCGATCAATTTGCGGACGCCCTCGCGTTCGAGCAACTCGACGAGGTCGTTGTAGTCGACCCCGACCCGGCGAGGCCGGTCAGGACCTGTTCCACCCGTTCATACGCACTATCGGGTGGGAGCGAAGCGTTCGACGCGGATGCGACGGGTGTCCACGCCGAGGTCGAGGAGAATCGTCGTGGCGCTGTCACAGAAGCCAGGGGAGCCGCAAACGTAGATCTCGCGGTCGGTGTCGAGTATCGGCTTGAGGTCGTCGGCGCTCAGTCGTCCGACCGGGCGATGCGATCCTGCGGGGGCCTGCCGGGTGTGGACGATCGATGTTCCGGGCCCGGTGATCTCGTCGGCGTAATACAGATCGGCCGGGGTGCGGACGGACACGACCAGCTTTACACGATCGGCGTGTCCCTGGGAGCGGGCCTGCCGCAACATCGACATCAGCGGAACCACACCGGACCCGCCGGCGACACCGAGGATCGGCGATTCGCCGTCCCAGGCGAAGAAACCGCCGATCGGACCGCGGACCTCCAGCTCGTCCCCGACTTCGACGACTTCGTGCAGAAACCCCGACACCTCGCCGTCGGGCAGCAGCTCGACGGTCAGCTCGATGGCGCTGCCGTCTGGGGCGCTGGCCACTGAGTACGAACGCTGGGCGCGGTAACCATCAGGCGCGACCAGTCGCACTACGTAATGCTGGCCGGCCAGATGCCGATGGGGCGCGGCGAGTTCGAGCCGGAACGTCTTGGCGGTGGCGGTCTCGGCCCGGATATCGGTGACGGTGGCGGTCTGCCACGGGGTTGGCATTGCCATCAGTCCCCCTGATACCGCTGCTCGAGCCACGGGTCACCGCGGTCGTGGTAGCCGTTCTGTTCCCAGAAGCCGGGCTCGTCCTCGGCCATGAGCGTCAGGCCGGAGACCCATTTGGCGCTCTTCCAGAAGTACAGGTGCGGAACCAACAGCCGCGCCGGCCCGCCGTGTACGGCCTCCAAGGGTGCGCCGTTGACGTCCCACACCACCCAGGCATGGCCGTCGGTGACATCCTCGATCGGAAGGTTCGTCGTGTAGCCGGTATGCGAGCGCGCCATCACGTACGCTGCGTCGTCCCGGACGCCGGCGATCTCCAGCAGGGTGTCCACGGAGACGCCGTCGAAGGTCATGTCGAACTTCGACCAGGTGGTGACGCAATGAATGTCGCCTTCGTACCGGTCACCGGGAAGAGCGTGGATCTCATCCCAGGTCCACGTCGTCGGAGTGTCGACCAGACCGTCGACCGTGAACGTCCAGTCCTTGGTGGCGAGCGACGGGGTCGCCTCGGCGTGCAGTACCGGCCAGTCGTCACCCGCGTCGAACTGGCCCGGCGGCAGCCGGGTGTCCCTCCCAGAACGTCCACGACCGACGAAGCCTCTGGTGATAGGCATGTTGTCCTTGTCAGTTTCGATCAATAAGGGTCAGTGAACCATAACTCGGCCGGACCTTCAGGTCCAATTACTACGGCAGTCCGAGACCTTGATCTGGTCATCGGCGGGCGAGGCGGGTTCGTTGGTGGAACCAGCAGGCGCGGGCTTGGTGGCGTCGTCGCCATAGGTGCCGGTTCAGACGGTGCTGGAGGCCGTGCCAGGTGCGGGGTGATCCGGACCATCGACCGCGACATCGCGGTCGGCGTCTACCGGGACATGAGCGAGCGCGGCTGGGCGACCGACCAGTGGCCGACTCTATACGAGAAGGTGCTCACCGCCGACATCCTGGTGTTGTGCGGACCCACCTGGCTCGGTGACAAGGCTACTCGGCAACCCGGCCGCGCAGCACGCGCTGGACCACGGTGACGTCCTGCTGATGATCGGCACCGACTTCCCCTACCGCGAGTGGTACCCGAACGGCAAGACCGTCATCCAGGTCGACGCCGACGGTGAGCACATCGGCCGCCGAGTCCACGTCCACCTCGGTCTTGTCGGGGACGCCGCGGCGACGCTGAGGCACTTCGCCCGCTCTCACTTCACCTGGTGGGAACGGTGCTCGTCGACACGCCGGACCTCTAAGGAATGGACTAAATAGTCCGTCTCTTGATATCATCGCCGGGCAGCGTGGCGGATCCGATGGGAGAAGCCCTTGAGTGACGACTCCGACGAGTAAAAACGGCGGTGTCGACCTGGACGACGGTCTTCTGGATCCTGAGGGCAGCCTCGCGGACTGCGGCGTGTTGAACGTCCCGGATGAGGGTGGCACGCCGCCGGAACATCCCTTTGCAGTCCTCGACTGGGGTCTCACGGCGCGGGAGGCCGCAGGCCACGAGGATCTCGGGAAACGACTCGCCCGTGAGGTGCCGGATGTCCTTCCCGTTATGGATCAGGGCGACGGGCTCGGAGACGCGTCCGACAGCGACGGGGAGTTGTACGAGGACCAGGGGAGTGGTGCGGGCAGGACGGCTGGTCGGGGACCCGGACGCCGACGAGGTCTATCCCTACCTGTTCGCTTCCGATGTGGGTGTCGAGGCTGGTCGGAAGACACACGGGGAGTGGTATCTCTACGGCGAGGGGCGGTTCTGCTCGTTCTGGCCGCCGTCCTATCGCGCTTGAGATGAACTGTACTGGATCGTCGAACAGGGCAGCGTCACCGGTCTTCGCTTCGCTGAACTGGGCGGTGGGGCGGTGTTCACCGGGCGCTATCGGTAATGACCACCGTGGTGGAACTGCGTAGATGACACTTGCAATGAGGTACGCGGCCAGATCGGACGTCGGTCTTGTCCGCGAAGGCAACGAGGACTCGGCGTACGCCGGTCCTCGCCTTCTCGCGGTCGCCGACGGCCTGGGCGGGCACGCCCACGGTGAGGTGGCGAGCGCCGTCGCCATCTCCGCCCTCGCGCCGCTGGACGGCGACATTAGCGGCGCGGACCTCACGGGCGCCCTCGAGGCGGCGATCCGCGACGCGAACGCGACCCTGCACCAGATGGTCGGGGAGGACCCGTCCCTGGAGGGCATGGGCACGACGCTGACCGCCATGCTGTGGTCGGGTGGTTGCGTGGGTGTGGCGCATATCGGTGACTCGCGCGCGTACCTGTTGCGCGACGGCGACCTGTACCAGATCACCCGTGATCAGACCTTGGTCCAGAAGCTTGTGGACGAAGGCCGGATCACCATGGACGAGGCCGCCACGCACCCGCGGCGCTCGCTGCTGCTGCGTGCGCTGGACGGCCGCGGTGAGGTGGAGCTCGAGACGAACCTGCGCGAGGCGAAGCTCGGCGATCGGTACCTGTTGTGCTCCGATGGGCTGTCCACCGTGGTCAGCGCGGACACCTTGCTGCGCACGTTGAGCACGGTTCCCGATCCTGAGCAGGCCACACGTGAGCTGATCGATCTGGCGAACCGCGGCGGCGGCCCGGACAACATCACGTGCATCGTGGCCGACGTGGTGGAGTCGGGCACGGGCCCGATGCCGGACCGCCCGGTGGTGGCGGGCGCGGCGGCGAACGCCACGCGGCGGGCCGAGGCGCCGCCGGAGGACACCCCGGCGAGCCGCGCGTGCGACACGCCGACCGGCATGACGCCGACGATCGACGAGGAAGACGGCGACGAGGAGGACGACTTCGCCGACGAGGAGGCCCGGCCGCGCCGCCGGCGCTGGCCGTGGGCGTTCGGCGTGATCATCCTCGTCCTGGTCGTCGCGGGCGCCGGATACGCCGGCTACCAGTACACCCAGGGGCGGTACTACGTCGGGGCCCAGGGCACCGAGGTGGTCATCTACCGGGGCGTGAACCAGAACGTTGCCGGCCTCGGCCTGTCGAAGGTCTTCGAGCGCACCGGCATCAACGTCTCCGACCTGCCCGCGTACGCGCAGGACGCGGTGCGCGGCACGATGGAGCCCGGCACGCTGAACGCCGCCCGTGACGCCATGGCCCGCCTGCGCCGCGAGGCGGACGCCTGCAAGAAGGCGGCGCAGCCGACGCCGCGTCCGACCCGCTCCGGGCACCTCACGGTCAAGCCGTCGCCGCGTCCGAGCGTGCCCAATGGCTGTCCGGGGGCCCCGGCGTGACTTCGCCGCCCACCGGAGCCGCCCCCTTGCCGCGCAAGCGGCGGGGCGTCGAGCTGGTAATGATCGTCTTCGCGCTGCTGATCTCCCTCGGCGCGTACATCATCGTCGGCCTCACGATGGACGGGCGGATCCCGCCGTCGCTGCTCGGCGCCGGCACGGCCAGGCGCAGGCAGTCGCGCAGGCGGGCAAGGGCCATGCGGGCCAGCGGGCCGGCTCGGGGTCACCGGTGACGACCACGACGGTGACCACGGCACCGTCCGGCGCGGCCCGCACCGCCTCCTCGACGGCCTCCAGCCGGTGCAGGCCGAGCACGGCCACAACGCCGTCGTCGCCGACGGCCGGCGGGCGCGCCGCGCAGCACGTCCTCGGCGGCCGGCGGCGCCCACGCCCGGTCGGTCGGACGCGCGGGCGCCACGTACGCGAGGTGCGGCGGCGGCCACGTGTCGTCCGGTTTGTCGGCCATGGACTGCTCGCCGGGGCGCTGGCCGGGCTGCTGGCGTTCGTGTTCGCCCGGATCCTCGCCGAACCGCAGATCCAGGCCGCCGTCGACTACGAGAACGG
>JBJMIW010000084.1:0-6722 GCA_045806665.1 Actinoallomurus sp. | reverse complement strand
CGGGACGATCCGCGCGGTCGGCCCGGACGGGGCCCGCGTCGACGCGGCGATCCGGCGGTTCCGCGCGCGGCACCGCTGGGAGATCGCCGGATGAGCCGCGTACGGCAGGCCGGGGAGATCGCCCATGAGCCGCGCACGGCACCGCGGCGAGATCGGCCGCCGGCGCTCGTGTCATCGCGGCTGGATGAGGCGTACCTCGCCGCGCGGGTACTGGACGCTCTGCTGCGCGAGGACTACGGCGGGCTGTCGCGCCATGTCGACGGGGACCGGCTGACCCTGCCCGGCGGCCGGGTCGTGGGGCTCACCGCGGGGCCGGCCGGGTGGGGGCGGTACGCGGGGTTCCTCGCCGAGCGCGTCGTGGCCGACGCCGTCGGGCTGGAGGAGGTGCTCGGCGTCGTACGGGCGCTGGCCGACCCGCGCGACGACGTCGCGGCCTTCGACCGCGAGTGCCGGGAGACGCTGCACGCCCTGCGCCTGTACGAGGCGGTACGCCCGCGGCCGGCCGGCGTCACCCGGTACGACGCCCTCGCCGCCGCCGTGGACCACCCGGTCTATCCGACCGCGCGGTGCCGTCTCGGCCTGGGCGAGCGCGACCTCCTGGCCTACGCCCCGGAGTTCGGGCCGTCGTTCCGGCTCGCGTGGACCGCCGTGGCCCGCTCGGAGTGCCACGGTGACCGCCCCGCCTGGTGGCCGGACCCCGGCGACCTCGGGCTGCCCGCGGGCCACGACGTGTTCCCCGTGCATCCGCTGACCACCCGCCTGGTCCCCACCGTCCCGGGCCCCGCCGTGACCGTACGGCCGACGCTGTCGATGCGCACGGTCGCGACCGACGCACGCGAGCACCTGAAGCTGCCGCTGCCGACCAGCACCCTCGGCCTGCGCAACCGCAGAGTGATCATGCCCGGCACGCTCTCCGACGGCGCGCTGGTCGAACGCGTGCTGCGCGCGATCGTCGAGCGGGAGCGGGTGCCGGTGCTGCTCGCCGACGAGCAGACGTACGGCCACGCGGACGACCCGCTGCGCGGTTACCTCGTGCGGCGGCTGCCCGCCGACGGCGTCCCGGTCGCGGCACTGCTCGCCCGGACGCCGGACGGGCCGTACCTCATCGAGGAGCTCACCGACGACGTCGCGGGCTTCTTCGGGGCGTACCTCGCCGTGCTGTTCGACTGGAACGTCCTGCTCGCGGCGCGGTATGGCATCGCGCTGGAGGCCCACCAGCAGAACGTCTCGATCGTGCCCGGCGACCCACCGCACCTGATGATCAAGGACAACGACGGGGCGCTCATCGACCTGGGCCGGCTCGCCCGTGCGTTGGGCCGGGCGCCGGATACGGCGGAGTTCGCCGACCCTCGGCTGGTGACGACCGATCCGGAGGCGCTCGCCCGCGTCTTCGTCACGATCACCGTGCACCTGTGCGCCGGAGCGCTCGCCTTCGGCCTCGCCGAACGCGGGCTCCTCGACCTGGGCACCGGGCTGGAACTCGTCCGCGACCGGCTCGCCACCGCTCTCGACGCGTACGACGACGGGTTCCTGCGGGCGCGCACCCTCGACGCGGACCGGCTGCCGGTGAAGGCCATGGTCTCCGCCGGAACGCTGGTCGGCAAGGACCGTACCGGCGCCCAGGACATCAACAAGCATTACGGCCCGCCCGGACCGAACTACCTGAAGAGGTCGACCACGTGACACCGCTCGCCCCCGCCGCGACCTCCGTCGGAGGGCGGGTCGACCCGGACGCGGCCACGGCGCTCGCCCTGCTGAACTGCGCGGTGCGCGAGTTGTGCGCGCCCGAGCACCAGGTACGGGCCGGCGACGGATACCTCGTGGCCCGGCTGCCGCGCGTCGGCGTCACGCTGCGCGCCCGCCTGCGCCGCCCACCGCTGATGAGCCCCCGGCTGGCCGGGCCGATCGAGGAACGCCGCGACGGCTGGGTGCCCGTGGACTGGCGGCGGATCACCGACCTGATCGCCGGCGAACTGGAGCTGACGACGGGGACGGCGAACCCGGAGTTCGCCGCGCAGGTGGCGGCCAGCCATGACGCCATGGAGCTGATCGGCCGGCGGCGCCGGGCGCGTGCCGCGGACCCGTTCCTGCGGTCGGAGCAGTCGCTGCTCGCCGGACACCGGTTCCACCCCTCGCCCAAGGCCCGGCAGGGAGCCGACTGGCCGCGGTACGCCCCGGAGCTCGGGGCCCGCTTCCCGCTGCGCTGGCTGGCCGTGCGGGCGGACGCCGTCGTCGAGGAGGGCGACGTCTCCCTCCTGGACCGGCTCGGCCCGCCCGTCCGCGCCGGCTACCGCGTCCTTCCGGCGCATCCGTGGCAGCTCGCGCTGCTCCGCCCGGAGTCCGACGCGATCGTCGACCTGGGACCGTACGGCCCGGAGGCGGTTCCGACGTCCTCCGTTCGCACCGTGTACGTCCCGGACGCCTTCCTGAAGTTCAGCCTCGACGTCCGCATCACCAACTGCGTGCGCAAGAACGCCTGGTACGAGCTGTCCGGCGCGGTGGCGCTGACGCGGGCGCTGCGGCCGGTGTTCGGCGAGCTGGCCTGCGAGCTGCTCGCCGAGCCCGGCTACCGGACGGTGTCCGTCGGCGGCACGCGCCTGCGGGAGGGCCTCGGCGTCATCGTCCGCGAAGGCGTCCGCGACCTGCCGGGCACTCCCCTGCTGGCCGCCGCCATCGCCGACCCGGACGGCGACGGCCCCGCCGCCGTGTCCCGGCTGGTCGGGGACGACGCCTCGCCGGAGCGGGTGCTGGCCTGGTGGGGCGCCTACGTGGGACACGTCGTGCCGCCGGTCCTGCACGCCTACCTGCGGCACGGCGTCGTCCTCGAACCGCACCTGCAGAACGTCCTCATCGCGGTCGACGGCGACGGCATGCCGGTCCGGGCGGTGTTCCGCGACCTGGAGGGCACCAAGCTGCTGCCGGGACCCTGGGAGGCGTTCCTCGCGGATCTGCCCGATCCCGTCGCGCGCGCCCTCACCTACGACCCCGAGCGCGGGTGGAACCGCGTCGTCTACTGCCTGTTCGTCAACCACCTGGCCGAGGTCGCCGCCGCCCTCGCGGACCCGCATCCGGCGCTGGAACCCGCGCTGTGGCGGGTCGTCCGGCGGCACGTGGCCCGTTGCGCCGAGGACACACCGGCGGACACGGACGGCGCCGCGCGGCTGCGCGCGCTGCTGGCCGGGGTCCCGCTGCCGGCGAAGGCGAACCTGCGCACCCGGTGGGCCCGTGATGCCGACCGGCAGGCGACCTACGTTCCGGTGCCCAACCCGTTCGCCGAGGTCCTCGCGTGACCGGCCTGCTTCCCGAGGCGGTCCGGGAGCGCGCCCTGTCGACGCCGCTGCCCGCCTACGTCTACGACCTGGCCGGGCTCCGGGCCCACGCCGCGTCGGTCCGGGCCGCGACGCCCGTGGAGATCTACTACGCGGCGAAGGCCAATCCCGACCCGCGCGTCCTGACCACGCTCGCCCCGTACGTCGACGGCGTCGAGGTCTCCTCCGGCGGCGAGCTCGCCCACGTACGCGCGGCCCTTCCCGGGGTCCGGCTGGCGTTCGGCGGGCCGGGCAAGACGGACGAGGAACTGGCGTCGGCCGTCGGGGGCCGTCCGCCCGTCGACCGGCTGCACGTGGAGAGCCCGCACGAGCTGCGACGCCTCGCTACGCTGCGCCGGGAGACGGACGTACTGCTGCGGGTCAACCTGCCGGTCGCGATCAGCGGGGCCGCCCTGCGGATGAGCGGCCCGTTCGGCATGGACCCCGAAGCCCTCGGCGCCTGCCTGGACGTCCTGGAGCGGACACCCTGGCTGCGGCTGCGCGGCCTGCACGCCCACCTGGCGTCGGGGCTGGCGGCCGAGCCGCTGCTGGAGGTGGCCGCCCAGGTCCTCGGGTGGGCGCGGACCTGGATGGACGGGCCCAAGGAGGTCAACCTGGGCGGCGGCATGGCCGTCGACTACCGCGCCCCCGGCGCCCGCTTCGACTGGACGGCGTACGGCGCTGGACTGGCGTCGCTGCGCCGGCCCGAAGAGACCCTGCGCATCGAACCGGGACGCGCGCTGACCGCCTATTGCGGGTGGTACGTCACGGACGTCCTCGACCTGAAGCGCTCGCACGGCGAGTGGTACGCCGTGCTGCGCGGCGGCACCCACCACCTGCGCACCCCGGTCACGAAGGGCCACGACCAGCCGTTCACGATCCTGCCGACGGCCGGCGGACCCGCAGCGAGCGGCACGGTCACGCTGGTCGGGCAGCTGTGCACACCGAAGGACGTGTTCGCCCGGCAGGTGCCGGTCGACCGCCTCGCCATCGGCGACATCGTGGCCTTCGCCCTCGCCGGCGCGTACGCCTGGAACATCTCCCACCACGACTTCCTCATGCACCCGAAACCGACTTTCGCGTACGTCGGCAAATGATCACGGCTGGTGAGGTGTTGAGGGGTGAATCGTCGCCCGCCGGTGCCGAAGGCGGCTAGGGCTTCGCCGCGACTCCGCAGTAGGTCATGACCTCACGCCGTGTCCTGCGGGGGCCGAAGCCGGGCCGCCACTCCGGGCAGCACACGATTCCGGGCTCGACCAGTTCCAGGCCGTCGAAGAACGCCCCGATCTCGCTCTTGCTGCGACCTTTGATCAGCGTGGGGATGCCGCTCTCGTTGTAGGCCTGGACCGCTGTTCGCGTCGTCGGGGCATCGGTGCACGCGTGTGTCAGGACGAGATGACTGCCGGACGGCAGCGCGGCCATAAGCCGCCGTACGATCCCATAGGCCTCGTCGTCGACGACGATGTGGTGCATGACGGCGAGCAGCATGATCCCGATCGGCTTGCCGAAGTCCAGGATCTCAGAAGCGGCCTTGAGGATCTCCTCGGGCTCGCGCAGGTCGGCGTCGATGTAGTCGGTAGCGCCTTCGGGGGCGCTGGTGAGGAGCGCGCGGGCGTGGGACAGGACCATCGGGTCGTGGTCGACGTACACGATCCGTGACTCGGGGGCGACCCGCTGCGCCACCTCGTGGGTGTTGTCCATGGTGGGCAGGCCGGTGCCGATGTCGAGATACTGACGGATGCCCTTCTGCTCGCCGAGGTGGCGCACCGAACGGTTGAGGAATTCCCGATCCGCCCGCGCCGAGTCGACGATGCCGGGAACCAGCCGCGCGACCTTGTCGCCGAGCTCGCGATCGACCTGGTAGCAGTCCTTCCCGCCCAGCCAGTAGTTCCACACGCGCGCCGAGTGTGGGCGGTCCTTCGCGAGGGCACGGACCGGCGAACCCGCGGAAGGGTCGTAGCCCTGACGTTCCATGAGATCAACTTGCCACAAATACGTCCCGGTATGGAGGAGCTGTGGTGTGGCTCATCTCCCACCACGATTTCCTCATGCATCCGAAGCCGGCCTTCGCCTACGTGGACCAGGCCATATAGGGGTTGACTTATATAAGTTGCCGTCGATAGCGTGCGGGACGCGCACGCATTCGATGTGCTCGGCGACCCGGTGCGCCGCAGGATCCTCGAGCTGCTCGCCGAAGGCGAGATGACCTCCGGCGCGGTTTGCGCGGTGATCCAGGCGGAGTTCGGCATCTCCCAGCCGGCCGTCTCCCAGCACCTCAAGGTGCTGCGCGACTCCGGCTTCGCCACGGTGCGTCCGGAGGGTGCCCGGCGCCTCTACGCGGTGAACTCCGATCCCCTCCAGGAGGTCGACACCTGGCTCGACCGGTTCCGGCGCTACTGGACGCCTCCGCTGGAGGCTCTGGCGACGGAGCTCGCCCGTGGCCGGCGGGAGCGCCGCCGACGCGAATCCGACGACGAAGGAACCCCATGATCGACGTCACGCACCAGATCAACTCCGTCCGCCGCAAGGTCGGCAGCCGCATGCTGGAGGCGGGCGAGGGCCGCACCGTCACCATCAGCCAGACCTACGACGCTCCCATCGACGACATCTGGGACGCCTGCACGAATCCCGAGCGCATCCCCCGGTGGTTCCTGCCCGTCTCGGGCGACCTGCGCGTCGGCGGCCGCTACCAGCTGGAGGGGAACGCGGGCGGCACCATCCAGCGCTGCGATCCGCCGAAGGGCTTCGCCGCGACGTGGGAGTACGGCGGGCAGGTCAGCTGGATCGAGCTCCGGCTGACGGCCGAGCCCGACGACCGGACGCGCTTCGAACTCGAGCACCTCGCGCACGTCGACGACCACTGGGAGCAGTTCGGGCCGGGCGCGGTGGGCATCGGCTGGGAAATGGGCCTGGTGGGTCTGGCCTCCCACCTCTCGTCCGGGCAGGCCGTCGACCCGCGGGAGGCCATGGCGTGGGCCGGGTCCGACGAGGGCCGACGGTTCATGACGCTGAGCAGCGACCGGTGGTGCGAGGCGGACATCGAGGCGGGTGCCGACGAGGCCGAGGCCCGTGCGGCGGCCGACCGGACGACGGCCGCCTACACCGCCCCGCCGGAGCCCTCCGGCTCCTGACGCGTCCGCCCCGCGGGGCCGGTCGGCGCGTTCGGAGACGGCGGACCCGATCGGTGCCGCGACTGTTCGCAGACGGCCGGGCCGATCGGTGCCGGAACCGTCGGGAGACGGCGGGACCGGTCGGCGTGGCGACGGTTCGGAGGACGCGTGGCCGCGCCCGCCGGCGCGGGGTGCGGCCACGCATCAGGGCTCAGCGCCCGGCGTCCGCCCGAGCCTCGGGGCGGGGGGCGCCTGCGGGCGGCCCGGCGATGGCGCTGAGGTGCATCCCGGCGAGCAGCCAGCG
>JBJMIW010000083.1:0-15359 GCA_045806665.1 Actinoallomurus sp. | reverse complement strand
TGAGCGACGACAGCCGGTCGGACTCGATCAGCACACGCAACGGCTTGCCCCGCCCGAGCAGGTGTTCCTGGCCGACGACTTCGTCGAGGTTCCGAGGGCGCAGCCGCGCCGCGATCGACGTCGCCAAACGGGAGCTGGGCATGGGCGGCCGGCAGACGGTGCTGTTCGTGGACGAGGTGCACCGGTTCAACAAGGCCCAGCAGGACGCCCTGCTGCCCGCCGTCGAGAACCGCTGGGTGTCCTTCATCGGCGCCACCACCGAGAACCCGTTCTTCTCCGTGATCAGCCCGCTGCTGTCCCGCTCCCTCCTGCTGACGCTCGAGCCGCTCGGCGACGACCAGCTCCGCGAGGTGATCCGCCGGGCCCTCACCGACCAGCGTGGCCTCGGGGGAGCGGCCGAGCTGACCGAGCCCGCCGAGGACCACCTCGTACGTCTCGCGGGCGGGGACGCCCGCCGGGCGCTCACGTACCTGGAGGCCGCGTCGTACGTCGTGCCCAACGGCGCGCCGATCGACGTCGACGTCCTGGAGAAGGCGGTCGACCGGGCGGCGGTCCGCTACGACCGCGAGGGCGACCAGCACTATGACGTGATCAGCGCCTTCATCAAGAGCATCCGCGGGTCCGACGTCGACGCCGCGCTGCACTACCTCGCCCGCATGATCGAGGCCGGTGAGGATCCCCGGTTCATCGCCCGGCGACTGATCGTCCACGCCAGCGAGGACATCGGCATGGCGGACCCCACGGCCCTCCAGACGGCGACCGCCGCGGCGCACGCCGTGGAGTTCGTCGGTCTGCCGGAGGCGCGCATCAACCTCGCCCAGGCCGTGATCCACCTGTCCCTGGCACCGAAGTCGAACGCCGTGATCCGGGCGATCGCCGAGGCCAGTGGTGACGTACGGCGGGGCCTCGTCGGACCCGTGCCGCCGCACCTGCGGGACGCGCACTACAAGGGCGCGACAAAGATCGACCACGGCAAGGGCTACCGCTACGCACACGACTTCCCCGGTGGGGTGGTGGAGCAGCAGTACGCGCCGGACGCCGTGGCCGGGCGGGAGTACTACCATCCGACCAGGCACGGGATGGAGGCACGCTTCTCCGAGGTGGTCGAGCGGCTCCGCTCCGTGCTCCGCGGCAGGCGTGCCGACTGAGACGAGCGATGAGCGAGCCGTAGGGAAGGCGAGCGGAGGAGACAGCGCCGGGTGCGGCGTGGTCGGCTGGGCGCGTTTCCGCAAGGCCGGGACGGTAAGGTCGGTCCGACCGAGTTCTCCGCGACCAGAGGAGGAGGAAGCGATGCTGACGGGAGAACAACTGGTCGGGCTGATCGTGGCCATGTTCTGGGCGATACTCGTCTCCTTCCTCGCCTATGTGCTCCTGAAACTCGCCCGGTTGCTGAAGGAGGCGACCGAGACCGTCGCCGAGCTGGGCGACCGGACGGCCCCGTTGCTGGACGACATGGCCGGCACGGTGGAGCGGGCCAACGAGCAGCTGGCCCGGGTCGACGTGATCACGAAGAACATGGGCAGCGTGAGCCAGAACGCCGCTGCGGTCACCACCACCGTCACCTCGATCGTCGGCGGCCCTCTCGTGAAGGCCGCGGCGTTCTCCTATGGTGTGCGTAAGGCCATGGGTTCGCGTGGCCACGGCGGTCAGGACGGCAAACGATGATCCGGCGGCTGTTCTGGCTGTCCCTGGGCACGGCCTTCGGCGCCTGGTCGGCGTTCCGGCTGAAGCGCGCGGTGCGCGCCGTCCTGCCGGACAGGCTCGCCCACCAGGCCGTCGGGCTCGGCCGGACCGTACGGGGGTTCACCGGCGACGTCCGCGTCGCGATGAACCACCGAGAGGAAGAATTGCGCGACGCCCTGCGCCTCGACGCACAAGCCGACATAGACAAGGACTCGCACTGATGGAGTCGGCAGAGATCGCCCGCCGTTTTCTCCGCTTCTTCGAGGAGCGCGGCCACACCGTGGTGCCCTCGGCCAGCCTGATCGCCGAGGACCCCACGCTGCTGCTGGTCAACGCGGGCATGGTGCCCTTCAAGTCGTTTTTCCTCGGGCAGCGGACCCCGCCGTACCCTCGGGCGACGAGCGTCCAGAAGTGCATCCGGACCCCGGACATCGACGAGGTCGGCAAGACGACCCGGCACGGCACGTTCTTCCAGATGCTGGGCAACTTCTCCTTCGGGGACTATTTCAAGGAGCAGGCGATCCCCTTCGCGTGGGACCTGCTGACGCGGTCGGAGGCCGACGGCGGGTTCGGGTTCCCCGAGGACCGGCTGTGGGCCACCGTCTACCACGACGACGACGAGGCCTTCGCGATCTGGCACAAGAAGGTCGGCCTGCCGGAGGAGCGCATCCAGCGCCGGGGAATGGCCGACAACTTCTGGTCCATGGGCGTGCCCGGCCCCTGCGGCCCCTCCTCGGAGATCTACTACGACCGCGGGCCCGAGTACGGCCGTGAGGGCGGCCCGGTCGTCGACGAGGACCGCTACCTCGAGGTCTGGAACCTCGTCTTCATGCAGTTCGAGCGGGGCGCCGGCGCGGGCAAGGAGGGCTGGCCGATCCTCGGCGAGCTGCCCGCCAAGAACATCGACACCGGCATGGGCCTGGAGCGCATGGCCGCGATCCTCCAGGGCGTCGACAACATCTACGAGATCGACACCATGTGGCGGATCCTCGACCGCGCCGCCGACCTCACCAAGACCAAGTACGGCCGCGACACGCGGGCCGACGTGTCCCTGCGGGTCGTCACCGACCATGTCCGCAGCGGCATGATGATGGTCGCCGACGGGGTCGTGCCGTCCAACGAGGGCCGGGGTTACGTTCTGCGGCGCATCCTGCGCCGCAGCATCCGTCACCTTCGGCTGCTCGGGGCGGGCGACGAGCGCTACCTGCACGAGCTCACCGCCGTCGCCGTCGAGGGCATGGCCGAGACCTACCCGGAGCTGCGCTCCGACGCCGCCCACATCCACACGGTCATCGACGCCGAGGAGCAGTCCTTCCTCGCCACGCTCCGCACCGGTACCGCGATCTTCGACGCCTCGGTCGAGGAGACCAAGCGCCGTAAGGAGTCGACCGTGTCCGGCGTGCAGGCGTTCACCCTGCACGACACCTACGGCTTCCCGATCGACCTCACCCTGGAGATGGCGGCCGAGCAGGGGCTGTCCGTCGACGAGGGCGAGTTCCGGCGCCTGATGGACGAGCAGCGGCAGCGTGCCAAGGCCGACGCCGCCGCCAAGAAGACCGGCAACCTCGACGTGTCCGTGCTCGGCAGCCTCCTGGAGCAGACCGGCTCGGTGCGGTTCACCGGGTACGACGCCATCGCCGGTGAGGCGCGGGTCGTCGGCCTGCTGGTCGGCGGCGCCAGCGTGCCGTCGGCGGGGCAGGGCAGCGAGGTCGAGGTCGTGCTCGACCGCACCCCGTTCTACGCCGAGGGCGGCGGCCAGCTCGCCGACCAGGGCGTCATCCGGTTCGGCAACGGTGCCGAGGTCGAGGTCCTCGACGTGCAGTCGCCGCTGTCCGGCCTGGTCGTGCACCGCGGCCGGGTGCGCAGCGGCGAGGCGCAGGCGGGGGACACCGCGTACGCCGAGATCGACGTCGAGCGGCGCCGGGCGATCTCCCGCTCGCACACCGCCACGCACATGGTGCACCGCGGGTTCCGCAACGCGCTCGGGGAGTCGGCCGCCCAGGCCGGTTCGGAGAACGCCCCGGGCCGGTTCCGGTTCGACTTCACCGCCTCCGGGGCCGTGCCCCTCAGCGTCCTGCGCGACGTCGAGGACGAGGTCAACGCCACCCTGATCGACGACCTCGGCGTCCACGCCTCGGTTCACCCGATCGACGAGGCGCGCAAGATGGGCGCGCTCGCCCTGTTCGGCGAGAAGTACGGCTCCGAGGTCCGCGTCGTCGAGATCGGCGACTACTCCCGCGAGCTGTGCGGTGGCACCCACGTCGCGCGCTCCGGCCAGCTCGGCCTGATCAAGGTGCTCGGCGAGCAGTCGATCGGCGCGGGCGTGCGCCGGGTCGAGGCGCTCGTGGGCATCGACGCCTTCCGCTTCCTCGCGAAGGAGAGCGTCCTCGTCGCCCAGCTGTCCGAGCAGCTGAAGACCCGCCGCGAGGAGCTCCCGGAGCGGATCTCCGGAGTGGTCACGCGACTGCGCGAGGCCGAGAAGGAGCTCGAGCGGGTGCGCTCCCAGCAGGTCCTGCAGGTGGCCGGCGAGCTGGCGGGCGGGGCCGAGGACGTCGGCGGTACCGCCTTCGTCGCCCATCGGGTGCCCGACGGCACCAGCGCCGATGACCTGCGGCGGCTCGCCATGGACGTCCGCGGGCGCCTGTCCGGCCGGCCGGCCGTGGTCATCATCGCCGGGGCCCCCAAGGACCGTCCCGTGATCGTCGTCGCGACCAGCGAGGAGGCCCGCGCTCGCGGCCTTCGCGCGGGCGCGCTCGTCGGCGTCGCCGCCAAGGTCCTCGGCGGCGGCGGTGGCGGAAAGGACGACCTGGCGCAGGGCGGTGGCGCGAACGCGGGCGCCATCGACGAGGCCCTGGGCGCCGTCCGCCGGGCCGTGGCGGCCGCGTGAGGCAAGGTGTGCGCATCGGCGTCGATGCGGGCAGTGTCCGCATCGGCGTCGCGCGCAGCGATCCCGGCGGCATCCTGGCGTCGCCCCTGGAGACCGTACGCGCGGGCAAAGGGGACATCGACCGGATCGTTCAGCTCGTCGCCGAGAACGACGCCATGGAGGTGATCGTCGGCCTGCCGACCTCGCTCTCCGGGAGAGAGGGGCCGGCGGCCGAGACGGCCCGCCGGTTCGCGGCGAAGATCGCAGGGCGGCTGGATCCCGAGACGGTCCGTCTGTTCGATGAGAGACTCACCACCGTGACAGCCGAAAGCGGTCTCCGGGACCAGGGCGTGCGCGGACAGGCCCGGCGCAAGGTCGTCGACCAGGCGGCGGCCGCGGTGCTGCTGCAGGCGGCGCTCGAGGCCGAGCGCTTGACGGGCCGCCCTCCGGGGGAGACTGTCCAGGGGGGTTCATGAGCGACGCAGACCTTGATTTCTTGCGCCAACTCTCCGAGCGCCAGCAGCGCCCGGAGCCTCCGGGTGGTGCTTCACGGGCCGGTCGCTCCGGTCGGGGGCGGCGCCGCAGGAAGAGCCGTAAGGGCCGCAAACTCGCGCCTCTCATCGCGGTCGCCTTCCTTCTGGCGGTCGTGTGCGGCGGCGGCTACGTCGGCGTGACGATGCTGAACGGCCTGCTCAACCCGCCGGACTACACGGGGCAGGGCAGCGGCAACGTCACCGTCTGGATCCACGAGGGCGACTCGGTCAGCGCCATGGCGCAGCGGCTGAAGGACGCCGGCGTCGTCAAGTCGGTCGACGCGTTCGTCCAACTCGCCTCCAAGGACATCCGGGCGACGAGCGTGCAGCCCGGCTACTACCACCTGCGTCGGCAGATGTCGGTCAAGTCAGCGCTCGACCTCCTGCTGAGCGACGCCTCCCGTGCCGGTCGCCTCACGATCCCCGAAGGTAAGCGGGTCGCCCAGATCCTGCCGATACTGGCGAAGAAGACCGGCATCCCGCTGAAGGACTTCGAGAAGGCGGCGAAGCACCCCGGCAACCTGGGGCTGCCCCCGTACGCCAAGGGCCGGCTCGAGGGGTACCTCTACCCCTTCACCTATGACCTGGACCCGAAGGCCACCGCCACGCAGGTGCTGCGCTCGATGGTCGATGAGTTCAAGAAGGTCGCGGCCTCCATCGACCTGGAAGGGCAGGCCGCCCAGCTGGGCATGTCGCCCGGCGACGTCGTGACGATCGCCAGCCTGGTCCAGGCCGAGAGCGGCCGGGCGGAGGACATGCCGAAGATCGCCCGGGTCATCGACAACCGGATCCACAGCCAGCAGCCGTGGATGCGCAAGCTGCAGCTCGACAGCACGGTGATGTACGCCCTGGGCAAGTACAACATCGTGGCCACTCTCGCGGAGACCAAGACGAACAGCCCGTACAACACCTACCAGGTCTCCGGCCTGCCGCCCGGCGCGATCGACAACCCGGGCGAGGTCGCGCTCAAGGCCGCGCTCGAGCCCGCGAAGGGCAACTGGCTCTACTTCGTGACCACCGACCCCAAGAACAAGATCACCAAGTTCGCGTACAGCTACACCGACTTCCAGAAGCTCAGGCAGGAGCTCGCACGCAACACGGGGCACGGATGACGCGCGCCGCCGTCCTGGGGTCGCCGATCACGCATTCGCTGTCGCCGGCGCTGCACCGGGCCGCGTACGCCGCGCTCGGCCTCGACTGGACGTACGAGGCGATCGAGTGCCGTGAGGCGGATCTTGCCGGCGTGCTGGGGCGGCCGTGGGCGGGCCTGTCCCTCACCATGCCGCTGAAGCGGGCCGTGCTGCCGCTGCTCGACGAGGTGTCCGGGCTCGCACGGGCGGTCGGCGGCGCCAACACGGTGGTCTTCCGCGACGGGCGTCGGCTCGGTTTCAACACCGACGTGTACGGCATGGTCACCGCGCTGGCCGAGGCCGGGATGCGGGAACCCGGCTCGGCCGTCGTGCTCGGCGGCGGGGCGACCGCGTGCTCTGCCCTGGCCGCGCTGCGCGAACTCGGGCTGCCGAAGGCCGTGGTCGTCGTCCGGAGCCCGGCGCGCGCCGCGGAGGCGGTGTCGGCGGCCGACCGGCTGCGCGTATCCGTGTCGGTGCAGACCTTCGCCGACACGATGCCGCACGCCGACCTGATCATCTCGACGCTCCCGGCCCACGCCGCCGATCCGTACGCCGAGGCGATCGCGGGGGCGACGGGCGCCGTCTTCGACGTCGTCTACGCGCCCTGGCCGACCGCCGCGGCCGCTGCGGTCGGCGAACGCGGGGGGATCGTCGTCGGCGGGCTGCCCATGCTGGTGCACCAGGCGGCCCGCCAGGTGGAACTCATGACCGGGCGCGCCCCTGCCCCGGTGGAGGCGATGCGCGCCGCGGTCTCATGACGCGCATACATCGACAAGTGACGGGACGAAGCGCCCGCCCGGCTGCACCATCAGGATCTCGGCAGGGGACTGTCGCCTTCAGGCGACGGGGGAATGCCGTCCCTGACCGATTTTCTTCTCTCTGATCTCACCACCGGTTTCCCTTTCTCCAACATTTTAGATGGACGACGCTGTTATGACTGGTCGTGTGACTCGTCAGGTGCGCACTTCCCCCAGCGCGGCGTACGACCTCGAGTACCACGTGGTGTGGTGTCCGAAGTACCGTCGTCCGGTCCTCGGCGGGCGGGCGAAGACCCGCCTTGAGGAGCCATCCGCACTAAAGCCGACGAACACGGAAGCAGGTGCGGCGTTACATCGAGACGCAGTTTTCGCGCGCCCCTAAGGGGGTTGGCCGTGCGTAGGTCGTTTAAGTTCTTGCTGCGGCCGACCCGGCACCAGCAGATCGCGCTCGCCGCATGCTTAGAAGATCACCGGCAGCCGTACAACGCGGCGTTGGAGCATCGCCGTACGGCCTACCGCAGGGCGGGTGTGACCGTTCGGTACGGCGAGCAGTCCGGGGAGTTGAAGCACATCCGTGCCGATGACCCCGTCGGGCAGGGCCGGTGGTCGTTCTCCTCCCAGCAGGCCACGCTGCGGCGGTTGGACAAGGCGTTCACCGCGTTCTTCCGCCGCCTCAAGACCGGACAGAATCCGGGTTTCCCCCGGTTCAAAGGGCGCGGCTGGTTCGACACCGTCGAGTGGCCCAAAGACGGTGACGGCTGCCGGTGGGACTCCCAACCCGAGCATCCGAGGGCGACGTATGTGCGTTTGCAGGGCATCGGGCATATCCGCGTGCACCAGCACCGGCCCGTATGCGGCCGGGTGAAGACGATCGCGGTCAAGCGTGAAGGCGACCGCTGGTACGTGGTGCTGTCCTGTGATGACGTATCCGCCCAGCCACTCCCTTCGACTGGCGCGGCGGCCGGGATCGACATGGGCGTGGCGTCGCTGGTCACCACCAGTGACGGTGAGCACGGCACCAACCCTCGCCACCTGAAAACGTCTGCCGAACGCCTGGCGAGGGCACAGCGGGATCTGGCCCGGAAGAATCGCGGGTCCAAGCGCCGCCGCAAGGCGGTCGCGCGGGTGGCGGCCCTGCACGCCCAGGTGCGCCGGCAACGCATCGACGGCGCGCACAAGGCTGCGCTCGCGCTCGTTCGCGCGTATGACTGATCGTGCACGAGAATCTGCGGATCGCGAACATGACCCGCTCGGCGTCCGGCACGATCGAGGCCCCTGGCCGGAACGTCACACAAAAGTCCGGCCTGAACAGGTCGATCCTGGACGCGGGTTGGGGGGTGTTCTTGACGGTCCTCGCGCACAAGGCTGAAAGCGCCGGTCGCGAGCTGATCGCCGTCGAGCCCCGCAACACCTCCCGCACCTGCTCGCGGTGCGGGCACTGTGCGGCGGAAAACCGTGTCACCCAAGCCAAGTTCGCCTGTACGGCCTGCGGGCACACCACGCACGCCGATGTGAACGCGGCGGTCAACATCTTGAGGGCAGGGCTTGCCCTTCGCGACGCCGCGCAAGCGGCCTAGCGAGAAGCCGCTCCCTTAAGGGGGCGGAGGAGTCACCATGGGAGGGTGCTCGCTGACGTCGTTCCGTACCTCCAGTGCCCGCTGTGCGCGGGTGACCTCTCCGTCGCCGGGACGGCCCTGCGCTGTTCCGCCGGGCATGCGTTCGACATCGCCCGGCAGGGCTACGCCAACCTGCTGACCGGCAAGGCGCACCTGGGCACCGCCGACACCCCGGAGATGGTCGCGGCGCGCGCGGACTTCCTTGGCGGCGGCCATTTCGACCCGCTCGCCGACCTGATCGCCGAACGCGCGGCCGCGCTGGACCCGGGGGAGGGGTGCGTGCTGGACGCCGGTGCGGGCACGGGCCACTACCTCGCTGCCGCGCTCGACCGGCTGCCCGGACGGCCCGGCGTGGCCCTCGACATCTCCAAGCACGCGCTGCGCCGCGCGGCGCGGGCCCATCCCCGGATCGGCGCGCTGGCATGGGACGTCTGGCGGCCACTGCCCGTACGCACCGGCGCGGTGTCGGTCCTCATCGACGTGTTCGCGCCACGGAGCGGGGCGGAGTTTCATCGGGTCCTCCGGCCCGACGGCGCGCTGATCGTCGTCACGCCGGCCGCGCACCACCTGGCCGAACTGATCGAACGGCTCGGGCTGCTGTCCGTGGACGAGCGGAAGGCGGACCGGGTGGCCGACGCGGTGGGCGAGCGTTTCATCCCGACCGGCACCTGGGCGCTGGAGGTTCCCCTGTCCCTCGCCCACGCCGAGGTCCTGTCGCTCGTCGGGATGGGGCCGAGCGCCCGGCACACCGATCCGGAGATCCTCCGGGCGCGGATCGCGGCGCTCTCCGAGCCCGTCCAGGTCACCGCGGCCTTCGAGGTGCGTGCTTTCGACGTACGGCCGGAAAGCTGATACCTTTAACTTTTGACTGGCCTGGCGTTCACGCGCCGGGCGCGCAAGCGGAGGTCACCTCCCACCTAATCGGCCGCGCTCCCCTCGGGAGTCGACAGGCTGATGGGTTCCGGTCTGGCACGTCATTGGCGTGCCCACCTCGTCGGCTCTGGCCCTCGGGGCGTCCGGTGGTGGCCCTGCATGCGAGTCATGCAGGGCTTTTCGCTTTGAAGGGCCCGGGACATGGCCGGTCAGGACAGCTCGGAAGCCCCAAGGAGGTCCCATCAGCGCCGAACCGCGTATCAACGAGCGCATTCGCGTGCCCGAGGTCCGGCTCGTCGGTCCGAACGGCGAACAGGTCGGCATCGTCCCGATCGCCAAGGCACTCGACCTTGCCCGGGAGTCCGACCTCGATCTCGTCGAGGTCGCCCCGACCGCGCGGCCGCCCGTGGCCAAGCTCATGGACTACGGCAAGTTCAAATACGAGTCCGCGATGAAGGCCCGCGATGCGCGACGTAACCAGGCGCACACGGTCATCAAGGAGATCAAACTCCGGCCGAAGATCGATCCGCACGACTACGGCACCAAGAAGGGCCACGTCGAGCGGTTCCTCAAGGCAGGTGACAAGGTCAAGGTCACGATCATGTTCCGTGGCCGCGAGCAGTCACGGCCCGAGCTGGGCTTCCGGCTGCTGCAGCGGCTGGCGGAGGACGTCGAGGAGCTGGGCTTCGTCGAGTCGCGGCCCAAGCAGGACGGCCGCAACATGATCATGGTCCTCGGCCCGCACAAGAAGAAGAGCGAGGCGAAGCCCGAACAGCGCGCGACCGGTAGTCGTGCGCGTCGGCAGGAGGAGCACGGTTCCCCGGCCTGACCGGGCACGCTCCGCCACGACCCTGCTCACCAAGCGGGGTCGTCTCGCGATGAGGTAGGCACACAGCGCCTTTCAGGCCTCCGGCACTCCCCACGGAGTCGCCGTATGCCCGGAACGAGGCGCACGGATATAGGGAGACGTCGGCGACCATGCCGAAGATGAAGACGCACAGTGGTGCCAAGAAGCGGTTCAAACTGACCGGCACCGGCAAGGTCATGCGCCGCCGCGCCAACCGTAACCACCTGCTCGAGCACAAGCCGACGAAGCGCACGCGCCGGCTCGACGGAGCGGTCGTGGTCTCGAAGCAGGACGAGAAGAAGATCAAGAAGCTGCTCGGCGACTAAGCCCGGCACCACCTGATCGCCGGGCTCCGGCACCACTTCCGGTGCCGGGAATCCCGTTACTCGAACGACCGGCCGGGCCCACGAGGCACGGCCTCCACGAAGGAGTTCAAGACGTGGCACGCGTGAAGCGGGCGGTCAACGCCGCCAAGAAGCGCCGGGTCGTCCTCGAGCGGGCGAGTGGCTACCGTGGCCAGCGGTCGAGGCTGTACCGCAAGGCCAAGGAGCAGCAGCTCCACTCGATGACGTACGCCTTCCGTGACCGGAAGGACCGCAAGGGCCAGTTCCGCCGCCTGTGGATCCAGCGGATCAACGCGGCGGCCCGCGCCAACGGCATGACGTACAACCGGTTCATCCAGGGCCTGCGAGAGGCCGGTGTCGAGGTCGACCGCCGCATGCTCGCCGAGCTCGCGGTCAACGACGCCGAGGCGTTCGCGATCCTCGTCGAGACGGCCAAGAAGGCGCTGCCCGCCGAGGGCAGCGTGGCCGCCTGACGGCACGGATAATCACGCTGATGGCGGGCCGCGAGCTGACCTCTACCCGATCACCACGGGCGAAGGCGGCTCGTCGGCTCGCCAAACGCGCGTTCCGCCGCCGCGAGCGGCGGTTCCTCGCCGAGGGCCCCCAGGCAGTCCGGGAGGCCCTGGCGCTGGACGGCGTCCTCGCCGAGCTGTTCACCACCGCGGACGCGGAGAACCGCCACGCCGACCTGATCGCGCAGGCGGAGCGGTCCGGTATCCCGATCTTCCGGGTGAGCGGCGAGGTCATGGCCGAACTCGCCCAGACCGTCACCCCGCAGGGCCTGCTGGCCGTCTGTGCCTTCGTGGACGTCGACCTGCAGGCGGCGCTGACGCCCCCGCCGCGGCTCGTGACCGTGCTGGCACACGTGCGTGATCCCGGGAACGCCGGCACGGTGCTGCGCACCGCCGATGCCGCGGGATCCGACTCGGTGATCTTCACCGATGCGTCCGTCGATCCGTACAACGGCAAGTGCGTGCGCGCGTCGGCCGGCAGCCTCTTCCATCTCCCGGTCGTGGTCGGACCGCGGTTCGACACTCTGATCCCGGCTCTCAAGGAGTCCGGCCTGACGGTCCTGGCGGCCGACGGTGCGGGGAAGTGCTCCCTGGACGCCGCGCTCGACGCCGGCACCCTCGCCGGCCCGACCGCCTGGGTGTTCGGCAACGAGGCCTGGGGCCTGCCGGACGAGGTCCTGGACGCCGTCGACGAGGTCGTACGCGTTCCCCTCTACGGCGGGGCCGAGAGCCTCAACCTCGCGACCGCCGCCGCGGTGTGCCTGTACGCTTCCGCACGCGCCCAGCGGTCCGGCGAGCCCTCCTGAGCCGGTCTCAGCGGAGGGCCAGGGAGAGAGCCACCCCCAGCCCGAACGTGACGACGACGGCCCTCAGGACGCCCGGGGACAGGCGCCGGGCCACGCGAGCGCCGAGGAATCCCCCGGCCAGGCCGGTCACGGCCATGATCGCGACGGCCCCCCAGCGCACCGGTCCGAACAGTGCGAAGGCGGCCATGGCCACCGTGTTGATGACCAGGGACAGCATCGCGCGAGCCGCGTTGAGCCGCTGCAGGTGGTCATGCACGAAGACGCCGAGCAGGCCGAGCAGCATGACGCCCAGGCCCGCGCCGAAGTAGGCGCCGTACGCGCCGCCGACCAGGATGCCGCCGTGCAGCATCACCCGGTGCCCGGTTCCGCCCCGGAGCCGCACCGCCTCGAGCCTGCGCTTCAGCCACGGCTGTGCCGCCAGGAGCAGGCTGGCGACGGCGATCATTACGGGCACCAGCGCGCCGAAGACGGAATCCGGAGTGATCAGCAGCAGGGGACAGCCGACGACCGCGCCGATCACACTGGTGACACTGAGCGCGATCACGCGCCCGCGCTGGCCCGCCAGTTCGGCGCGGTAGCCCGCCACCCCACCGACATAGCCGGGCCACAGCGCCACCGAGTTGGTCACGTTGGCCGTGATGTTCGGACAGCCCACGGCCAGCAGCGCGGGGAACGAGATCAGCGACCCGCCGCCGGCGATCGCGTTGACCCCGCCGGCCGCCACGCCGGCCGCGCCCAGCAGGCCGATGTCGAGTATGTCCAAGTCCGGCTCCTACGGCGGTGCTGGGAACGGTCTCATGGTCTCGGAGAGTCGCGGCGTCGGTCGACGACTGTATCCGGGCGATCGCGGCCCGGCGTCACCCGGTCGGTGGGGGTGAGATGCGGCGGTGTCGGCCGGTCCGCCGGGCTGGGACGAGGTGCCGGATACCGAACGCAACAGTGATGTCTTCTCGCTGTAACAAATCGGCGTCCCGATTCGTTCATTCGAGCAAAAGCCGACATGATCGGTGCTGTCGATTCCGTCGCGCCGGATCGGTGAGCCGCCTCAGGGGCGGTTCCCGGTGCCCGGCGACCGTCACGGGGTCGATGCGGATTCCGATGAACGGGGCGAAAAGGTTGAATACGAACATAAAGGGCATTCCGCTGCCTCGCCGCCGCGCGGCGGCGAACTGTGACAGGCCCCCGGGCAGGTCGCCGATCGCGCGCGGGGGCGCGCACCGGTGCCAGACCACGGGGCGACCGATGGCGGCCAGGGTCGTCCGGCGCGACGGCGCCGCGGCTGTCGTGGCGATCGGCGGGGAGATCGATGTGCAGACGGCGGGGCGGCTGCGCGCGGATCTCCTCGAACTGGTCGACCGCGGTCACATCGACCTCGTGGCCGACTTCGGAGCCGTGCGCTTCTGCGACGCCGCCGGGCTCGGCGCCCTCGTCGCGGTGGGCAACCGGCTTCGCGAGAAGGGCGGCACGCTTCGCCTCGCGCGGGTGCGGCCGGCGCAGCGGAGGATTCTGCGCATCACCCGTCTCGACGAGCGGTTCCCCACTTATGACAGCGTCGACGAGGCGTTCCGTAACTGAGGCCCGGGCGACATGCCGGGAACACCAGTAATCAACGACTCCGGCGTGGCGGGATTTCCGTCGTCCGCACTAGAGTCAGGCTGGCACTGTCAATATGGAGCCGGGGGAGGTGGCCGCGGTCGTGGGCGCACCGGTTCCGCGCGGCGCTGAGCCCTCTCCCGGGCTCTGCACCGACTCGCTGCCCGACGGGCTGCTCGTGGCCGACGCCGATCGGCGGGTCGTGGTGTTCAACCGGTCCGCGGTGCGGCTGACCGGGATCGCGGCGGCCGAGGCGCTCGGCCGCGACTTCGCCGACGTCCTGCCGCTGCGCGACGCCGACGGCCGGGACTGGTGGAAGTGTCTCGACCCGTACAGCGGCCTGGCCACCCGCACCCGCCATCCGGAGCGGCCGCTGTACCTCGGCGACGGACCTGAGCTGCTGGTCACCGCGTCCTACGACCGCGAGCCGGACGGCACGGTCCGCCGGTTCACGGTCGCGCTGCGGGACGCGGCCGAGCGCGCCCGCCACGAGCGCGGCCGCGCCGACCTGGTCTCCACCGTGGCCCACGAGCTGCGGTCCCCGCTGACCAGCGTCAAGGGCTTCACCGCCACCCTGCTGGCCAAGTGGCACCGGTTCAATGACGACCAGAAGCGCGTCATGCTCGAGACGGTGAACTCGGACGCCGACCGGGTGACCCGGCTGATCACCGAGCTGCTGGACGTCTCGCGCATCGAGGCGGGCCGGCTGGAGATGCGCCGCCAGGTCGTCGACGTCGTCGAGGAGGCCCGCAAGATCATCGTCGGCCGGGTGGCGGCGGGTGACTCTCCGGACCGGTTCAGGCTGGAGGTACGCGGCGAGCTGCCGGAGATGTGGCTCGACCCGGACAAGATCGACCAGATCCTCGGCAATCTCGTGGAGAACGCCCTCCGCCACGGTGCTGGTACCGTAACGATCGTGGTGGAGCCCGACGCGAGCACGCGTGGAGCCGTCGTCGCCGTGCGCGACGAGGGTGAGGGCATCCCGCCCGAGGCGGCCCAGCGGGTCTTCCGGCAGTTCTGGCGCGGCCACGGTCAGCCCCGCGGGGGCACCGGCCTCGGTCTCTACATCGTCAAGGGCCTCGTCGAGGCGCATGGCGGCACCATCTCCGTGCAGCGCGCCTCCGGGGGCGGTGCCGAGTTCCGATTTAGGCTGCCCGCCGGGGCTCCAGACTTCGCCTGAGAGCGCCGCGGGCTTCCCGGCGGCACACCGGTGCCATCGGCCGTCTGATCGGCCGGGTCACGGGCCGCAGGCCGTGTGCCGACTAGACTCGATCGCCGTTCCGCCATCGCTGGAGTAACTGACACTCATGTCCGCACCGAACAAGTCCTATGACCCCGTCGAGGTCACCGCGCTCCATCCGGACGAGGTGGCCCGCGCGCGCGACGAGGCGCTCGCCGCGATCTCGGCCGCCGCGAGCCTCGACGAGCTGAAGCAGGTCCGCCTCGGCCACGCCGGTGACCGCTCGCCGCTCGCGCTCGCCAACCGGGAGATCGGCGCCCTGCCGCCGCACGCGAAGGCCGAGGCGGGCAAGCGCGTCGGCGCCGCCCGCCGTGAGGTCTCCGACGCGCTCAAGGCGCGCCAGGCCGAGCTCGAGGAGGAGCGCGACCAGCGGGTCCTCGTCGAGGAGTCCGTCGACGTCACGCTGCGGCTGGACCGCGCGCCGCGCGGCGCCCGGCACCCGGTGACCACGATCGCCGAGCGCATGGCCGACGTCTTCGTCTCCATGGGCTTCGAGCTGGCGGAAGGCCCCGAGGTCGAGGCCGAGTGGTTCAACTTCGACGCGTTGAACTTCCCGCC
>JBJMIW010000082.1:0-12033 GCA_045806665.1 Actinoallomurus sp. | reverse complement strand
GTGGGTCGTGCTGAGGATCTCCTCGAGCGGCTCTTCCAGCTCCGGGTGGATCGGGGTGATCGGCTGCTGGCCGTTCTTGCGCAGCGCGTAGTTGGTGTGGGAGTTGGCGCCCATCGGGCCGGGGCGGTACAGCGCGAGGGCCGCGGAGATGTCCTCGAAGTTGTCGGGGCGCATCAGGCGCAGCAGCGAGCGCATGCCGCCGCCGTCCAGCTGGAAGATGCCGAGCGTGTCGCCGCGGGCCAGCAGCTCGTAGGCCTTCTTGTCGTCCAAGGGCAGCTTCAGCAGGTCGAGCTCGACGCCCTTGTTGGTCTTGATGGCCTTCAGTGCGTCCTGCATGATCGTCAGGTTGCGCAGGCCCAGGAAGTCCATCTTCAGCAGGCCGAGCGTCTCGCAGGTCGGGTAGTCGAACTGCGTGATGATCACGCCGTCGGAGTCGCGGCGCATGATCGGGATGTGGTCGGTCAGCGGCTCCGCCGACATGATCACACCGGCGGCGTGCACGCCGGTCTGGCGGATCAGGCCCTCGAGGCCCTGCGCCAGATCCATGATCTGCTTGACGTCGGTCTCTTCTTCGTACAGCTTGCGTAGCTCGCCGGCCTCGCCGTACCGCGGGTGCTTGTCATCGAAGATCCCCGACAGCGGGATGTCCTTGCCCATGACGGCGGGCGGGAACGCCTTGGAGATGCGGTCGCCCAGGGCGTACGGGAAGCCGAGGACGCGGCCCGCGTCCTTGATCGCGGCCTTGGCCTTAATGGTGCCGAAGGTGGCGATCATGGAGACCTTGTCGGCGCCCCACTTCTCGGTGACGTAGCGGATCGCGTCGGCGCGCCCACGTTCGTCGAAGTCGACATCGATGTCGGGCATGGACACGCGGTCGGGGTTGAGGAACCGCTCGAAGATCAGGCCGTGCGGGAGCGGGTCCAGGTCGGTGATGCCCATGGCGTACGCGACGAGCGACCCGGCGGCCGACCCGCGGCCCGGACCGACCGCGATCCCGTTGTTCTTGGACCACATGATGAAGTCGGCGACGACGAGGAAGTAGGAGGGGAACCCCATCTGGCAGATGACGTCCATCTCGTACTCGGCCTGCTTGCGGTGCTCCTCGTCGAACCCCTCGGGGAAGCGCCGCTCCATCCCCCGCCAGACCTCTTTGCGGAACCACGACTCCTCGCTCTCGCCCTCCGGCACCGGGAAGCGCGGCATGAGGTTGTGGTACTCGAACATCCCGGACGAGTCGACGCGCTCGGCGACGAGGAGGGTGTTGCGGCAGCCGTCGGCCCAGATGTCGGAGGTGTCGAGCGCCCGCATCTCGTCGGCGGTCTTGAGGTAGTAGCCGGAGCCGTCGAACCTGAAGCGGCCCGGGTCGGACAGCTGCTTGCCGGTCTGGATGCACAGCAGCGCGTCATGCGCGACGGCCTCGGACTCCCGTGTGTAGTGGGAGTCGTTGGTGACGACGGGCGGGATGCCGAGCCTCTTGCTGATCTCGATCAGCCCGTCGCGGACCCGGCGCTCGATGTCGAGGCCGTGGTCCATCAGCTCCAGGAAGTAGTTGTCCTTGCCGAACAGCTCCTGGTACTTGGCCGCGGCGTCCAGGGCCTTGTCGAAGTGGCCGAGGCGCAGCCGGGTCTGGACCTCACCGGAGGGGCAGCCGGTGGTGGCCATGAGGCCGGCGGAGTGCTCGGCCAGCAGCTCGAAGTCCATCCGGGCCCACTTGCGGACGAACCCCTCGGTGTAGGCCCGGCTCGTCAGCTTGAACAGGTTGTGCAGGCCCTCGGCGTTGCGCGCCCAGATCGTCTTGTGGGTGTAGTGGCCGCCGCCGGAGACGTCGTCGCCCTTCTGGCTGGGCTCCCCCCAGCGCACCGGCTCCTTGTGGAACCGGGACGCAGGGGCCACGTAGGCCTCGATCCCCACGATGGGGGTCACCCCGGCGGCGGTGGCCTGCTTGTAGAAGTCGTAGGCGCCGTGGGTGTTGCCGTGGTCGGTCATCGCGATGGCCGGCATCTTCTGCCGCTCGACCTCGGCGAACATCTCCTTGAGACGGGCCGCCCCGTCGAGCATGGAGTACTCGGTGTGCACATGCAGATGCACGAACGAGTCACTCATGCGCGATGCGCCTCCTTCAGGCATGCGACGCCTCGCGTGCCCGGAGCACGCGCCGCGTCGAAAGTCGTCGTCTGGGGGTGAAGGGCCGGCCTGGGACCGGGTTCCCTGAGCCTAACGATGCCACAGGAGTCACCGGGGTTCGACACTCCGGATGCCCGGTTTAAGGCTATTTTCGGTCGGCGATATCTCTCCTCCAGACGATGAGCGCCCGTCGCGGCGGGCGGGCCGGTCGGCGTTACCACCTCATCTACCAGGGTGTACCTCATTGTCACTCGCGAGGCGGCTGTTTTCGCGTTGCGGTGCGGACACGCTCCGCGACCTTGTAGGGTCATGGCCATATCTCGGTTTTCGGGGGAGCAAAAACCAATCGACATTCGGAGGCTGCGTGTCGACAGCACTTGATCACCCGGGCACCGCGCCGGAGAGCGAGGACGCCGGCTACGCCCAGTCCCTCGGCAACCGCCAAGTCAAGATGATCGCCATCGGCGGGGCGATCGGGGTCGGCCTCTTCCTCGGGGCCGGTGGCAAGCTCGCCGACTCGGGGCCGGGCCTCGTCCTGTCGTACGCCATCTGCGGCATCGCGGCGTTCTTCGTCATGCGCGCGCTGGGGGAACTGGTCCTGCACCGGCCCTCCACGGGCAGCTTCGTGACGTACGCCCGGGAGTTCATCGGCCCGTGGGCGGGCTTCGTCAGCGGCTGGATGTACTGGCTGAACTGGGCGATGACCGGCGTGGCGGAGACCACCGCGGCCGGCATCTACGTGCACAAGTGGCTGCCGCAGGTCCCCCAGTGGGTGACCGCCCTCGTCGCCCTCGCCCTCCTCCTCGCGGTGAACCTGCTGTCGGTGCGCCTCTTCGGCGAGCTGGAGTTCTGGTTCGCCGTCATCAAGGTCCTCGCCATCGTCGTCTTCCTGTTCGTTGCCCTGGGGCTCGTCCTCGCCGGGGCCGGCATCGGGCACGACCACGCGGGCGTCTCCAACCTCACCGCGCACCACGGATTCCTGCCGCACGGGGTGCCCATCGTCCTGATGAGCCTGCAGGCCGTCGTGTTCGCCTACTCGGGCATCGAGCTCGTCGGCATCGCGGCCGGCGAGACCGAAAACCCGCGCAAGGTCCTGCCCGGCGCGATCGGCAGCGTCATCTGGCGGATCGGGATCTTCTACGTCGGCTCGGTGCTGCTGCTGGCGATGGTCCTGCCCTGGACGGTCTACAGCGCGGCCGAGAGCCCGTTCGTCACGGTGTTCTCCCGGCTCGGCGTCCCCGGCGCCGGCGACATCATGAACGCGGTGGTGCTCACCGCCGCCCTGTCCTCCTGCAACTCCGGCCTGTACTCCACCGGCCGTATCATGCGGGCCCTGGCCACCAAGGGTGAGGCGCCGCGGTTCGTCGGGCGCATGAACAGCCGGCACGTGCCGTACGGCGGGATCCTGTTCACCTCGATCGTGCTGCTCCTCGGCGTGGTCCTCAACTACGTCGTACCGAAGATGGCCTTCGACATCGCCACCTCGGTCGCCTCGCTCGGCGTGGTCGCCGTGTGGGCGACCCTCGTGTACTGCCAGATCCGGCTCCGCGCCCGGGCGAACAGCGGCGCGATCGACCGCCCGTCGTTCCGGATGCCGTGGTCCCCGATCTCGAACTGGGTCACGCTGGGCTTCCTCGTCCTGGTCGTGTTCCTGATGGCGTTCGCGGACACGGCCAACAAGATCGCGTTCTGGTGCCTGCCCGGCGTCGTCATCGTGCTGTTCGCCGGCTGGCGCGTCGTACGGGCCCGCCGAAGCCCCGAACCTGCCGTCCGTCCGGCTCGCCAGAGCCCCTGACCCGTCCCGTACGGCGACCCGGCCGGGCTCACGGGTCAGGCCGGGCTGACGGGCCGGACCGGGCTCACGGGCCGGGTCAGGCGCGCGGGTCGCGCCGGGCTCACGAGCCGGGCCAGGCCGGCGGGCCAGACTCGCCGGACAGGCCACTCATGGGTCGCGCCGGGACGGGGACGGCCCCTGCCCCCCGCCCCGGCCCGGCCCGGCCGGTCGGTGGTCACGCCGGGGACAGGTCGTGCTCCTCGGACGCCTCGAGACCGGCCTCGATGACGGCCGCCATGATGCGGGCGAGCCGGTCGGCGCCCAACCGGGGGGCGCGCGGTGCCATCGCCTCGACGATCTCGCGTTCGCGCCGCGGGTCCCGACCGGCGAAGCCGCCCACCGGCTTGAGCCGCTGGACGGTGGCCGCCAGCTCGGCCCGGCGCTCCAGCAGGGTCGCCAGCGCGGCGTCGATCCGGTCGATCGCCGCCCTGGCGTCGGGCATCGTCTCCGGCACGTCGTCACGGACGAGCGCCCCGAGGAGGGCCGCCTTGGCCCGCACCTCGGCCACCAGGTCCGCGTCGGCGTGCTCGCCGAGGATCAGGCCGCGCGCGCCGGCCGACAGGGCCGCCATGGCGAGGTCCGGGGCGGCCGAGACGTCCACGAGGACGGGCCGGCGGCGCCCGGCCTCCCGGACCAGCGACAGGTCGGTGGTCGCGTGCGGCAGGTGCGTCCGCGTCCCCGTCTCGCACAGGACGACGTCCCCGTTGCCCTCGGCCACGCAGTACTCCGCGGCCGACAGCCACTCCTCCAGCGTGGCGGCGGGGGCCCGCTGCACGACCACCGGACGTCCCGTACGGGCCACCGCCCGCAGCAACTGGAAGTCCTGCATCCAGGCACCACCGACCAGGACGCCATCGGCGTGCGTCACGATGGCCGGCAGGTCCAGCGCGGAGAACGGCTCGACCAACAGGGGACCGTGGTACGACCGGCGCACCCGAGCGAGTTCGGCGGCGGCGTCCACGCGCCCGTGCAGGCGGCACAGGCTGACCACGGCGACGTCAGGGTCGGCGGCGGGTCCGGCGATCATGACCGGACTGTCCGGATCATGCAGGTCCATCGGTGTCTCCCTCCGGGGCGGCTCCGGAGCCGAGCCGCCCACTCACGGTGGAAATGCGAAAGGCAGAGCCCGTGGGGCTCTGCCTTTGCCGGCTCGGGGGTCGTCGCTCAGGTCACGTCGACCGACTCGCCCGGAGCCGGCTGCATAAACGCGAAATAGCCACGATCCACGTGCTCAGGGTAACCACGGTGGCCGCAGGGTCGCCACCCGGCGGGATTATGTCTCGGTCAATGAGACGAATAGCCGTACGCGGCGACCTTCACCTCGGGATACGCCGATCGCCTCATCCGAGTCATCGTCCTTCAGCGTCGTTCTGTCGTACGGCGGGCGTATACAGGGACGGTGGCGGTGCCTGCTGCGCGCGGATCGCCGGTCACCCGGAGCGACCAACTCGAGGGGTCACCATGAGCACGGACAAGGCGGTCAAGGACGACTTCCTGCTGCAGGCGGCGCCGTACCGGCGCGAGCTGCTGGCGCACTGCTACCGCATGCTCGGCTCGGTCCACGACGCGGAGGACCAGGTCCAGGAGACCTACCTGCGCGCCTGGCGCTCCTACGACGCGTTCGAGGGCCGGTCCTCGCTGCGGACGTGGCTGCACCGGATCGCCACCCGCACGTGCCTCACCGCCCTGGAGAGCCGCGATCGCCGGCCCCTGCCCACGGGACTCGGCGAGCCGAGCGCCGACCCGTACGACACGCTGGTCGAGCGGTCCGACGTGCCCTGGCTGGAGCCGATCCCCGACGCCATGGCCGGCGCCCAGGACGCCGACCCGGCCGCGATCGTCGCCTCCCGGGAGAGCATCCGGCTGGCGCTGATCGCCGCCCTGCAGCACCTGCCGCCCCGGCACCGCGCGGTGCTCATCCTGCGCGACGTGCTGAAGTGGCGGGCCGCCGAGGTCGCGGAGGCGCTCGACACGACGACCGTCGCCGTCAACAGCGTCCTGCAGCGCGCCCGCGCCCGCCTCGACGAGGTGACGACCCCGCAGGAGGACCTCACCGAGCCGACCTCGCCGGAGCAGCGCGAGCTGCTCGCCCGTTATGTCCGGGCCTTCGAGGAGTACGACGTCGCTGAGATCGTGCGCCTGCTCACCGCCGACGCCGTCTGGGAGATGCCGCCCTACACCGGCTGGTACCAGGGCCGGGAGGACATCGGCCGGCTCATCGGCACGCAGTGCCCGGCCGACGGGCCCGGCGCGATGCGGTTGGTCCCCACGCGAGCGAACGGCCAGTCCGCCTTCGCCGTCTACATGCACGGCACCGACGGCGCGCACCACGCGTTCGCGCTGCAGGTCCTCACCCCCGCGCCGACCGGGGTGGCGCACGTCGCCATGTTCTTCGACCTGCGGCTTTTCACGACCTTCGGGCTGCCCGCCGTGCTGCCGACCGCGCCACGGCGGCCGATGGCATCGATGCCATGAGCCGGGAGGTCGCGCACTACCGGCGGCACCCGGCGGAGCCGGGCGTCGACCTACTCAGCGCCCGTTACGTCACCCATCGCTACAGCAGGCACGCCCACGCCACCTACACCGCCGGGCTGATCGAGTTCGGCGTGGAGGAGTTCGAGCACGCCGGGTCGCTGCTGCGCGCGGCCACCGGCCAGGTCGCGCTCCTCAACCCGGAGGTCGTCCACACCGGTCACGCGGGCGTACCCGAGGGCTGGCGTTACCGCGTGCTGTACCCGACCGTGGACGTCGTGGCGCAGATCGCCGCCGAGCTGGGCGCTCCACGCGGCACGCCGTACTTCCCCCAGACGATCGTGGACGATCCGGAGGCCGCGCGGCTGCTGCGCGCCGTGCACCACAGCGCCGAGAGCGGCGACGCCCTGGCGGCCTCCTCCACGCTGCACCGGGCGCTCGCCGGGCTCCTGCGCCGTCACGCCGCACGGCCGCCCCGGTCGGTCCCGCGCGGCGCGCCGCCACGGGCGGTCCGCGCGGCCCGCGAGATCCTCCACGAGCGGCTGACCGACCCGCCGTCCCTGGACGACCTGGCCGCCATGGTCGGCACCGGCCGGTTCGCGCTACTGCGGGCGTTCCGGGCCGCGTACGGGCTGCCGCCGCACGCCTACCTGACCAACCTGCGGGTCCAGCGCGCCCGCGCCCTCCTCGACGCCGGCGTCCGCCCCGCCGATGCCGCCGCCGACCTCGGGTTCACCGACCAGGCGCACCTCACGCGGCATTTCAAGCGGATCGTCGGCGTGCCGCCCGGCGCCTACCTGCTCGGCCGCCCCGCCCGACCGTTCTCCGCGAAGGTCCGCGAAACTGCAATTTCGTGCAAGACCGGCATATGGCTGGCCTCCTAACCTGCGGGCATGGAATCGCAGACACGCGCCGCCGTCCGCGACGGATTGGGCGTCGGCCTGGCCGTCGGCCTGTCGGGGATGGCGTTCGGGGCCGCCGCGATCGCGGCCGGGCTCGGAGTGGCGCAGGCCTGTGCGCTGAGCGTCGTGGCGTTCACCGGAGCGTCGCAGTTCGCACTGATCGGGGTGGTCGGCGGCGGCGGCAACCTGCTCGCGGGGGCCGTCGGCGCGATCCTGCTGGGCGGTCGCAACGCCCTGTACGGCCTGCGCCTCGCGCCGATGCTCGGCGCGCGCGGATGGCGGCGGCTGGTGGCCGCCCACCTGGTCATCGACGAGACGACCGCGGTGGCCACGGCGCAACCCGGGCCCCGGTCGGCGCGGGCCGGCTTCTGGGCCACCGCGATCAGCCTCTACCTCACCTGGAACCTCGCCACCCTGTCCGGCGCGCTCGGCGCGGCCCGGCTGGGGAACCCGGAGACGTACGGCCTCGACGTAGTCGGCCCGGCGGCGTTCCTGGCCCTGCTGTGGCCCCGGCTCACCGCCGGCGGCACCGAACGGCTCGTCGCCCTGCTCGCGATGGCCGTCGCGGTCGCCACGACGCCGCTGCTGCCTCCCGGCGTGCCGGTCATGCTGGCGGCGGTCGCCGCCCTGGCCGGAGTCGTAGGGCGCCGCACTCCTCCGGTCCGCCGGGCCGGGGAGCTCTCGAAGGCCTGAAGAGTTCTCGAAGATCGGCGGAAGGGGGAGCCATGGCCGTCTGGATCGCCGTCGTCGTGACCGGACTCGGCTGTTACGCGCTCAAGCTCGCCGGGCTGGTGGCCCCGCAGCGGGTGCTGGACGACGAGCGCGTACGGCGGTTCACCGCGCTGGTGCCGGTCGCGTTGCTGACCGCGCTGGTCGCCGTGCAGACCCTCGCGCACGGCCGCGCTCTGGAGCTCGACTCCGCGCGGCTGGCCGGGCTGGCCACTGCGGTGGTCGCCCTCCTGCTGCGCGCGCCGTTCCTCGTGGTGCTGGTGGCCGCGGCCGCGGTCACCGCCGGGCTCCGCGCCCTCGGCGTCTGAGCGGAATCGAACAATGTGATCTCGGGAACACGATCTTTGTGCCGGCCGCTCGCCCGCAGTGATCATTCCAAACCGCCGAACCCACCCGAAAGCCCGCGAAAGCCGGATACACTCGGCGATTCGCCCTAATCGTCAGGTAGCGCTCGATCTGCCGCTATTCAACCTGCGTCGCGCGCAGGGTGACCAGACGGTTAAGATCGATCCGCTTAGGTCAACTCAGCGTGAATAACGAGATGCGCCGCCGTCCCCCGGCCACGGCACCATGCATCGCCGGCCACCGAGTCAAGAGGTTCCTGCTGGTGTCACCCAAACTCAGCGTCGTCGTCCCCTTTTTCAACGTCGAGCCGTACATCGAGGCGTGTCTGGAATCGCTCGCCCGCCAGACGATGCGCGACCTCGAAGTGATCATGGTCGACGACGGATCTCTGGATGAAAGCACCGTGATCGCCAAGGCGTTCACGGTGAGAGATCCCCGGTTCAAACTCGTCCAGCAGGAGAACCAGGGACTCGGGCCCGCGCGCAACACCGGCACCGCCCACGCGTCCGGTGAGTACATCGCCTTCGTCGACAGCGACGACATCGTCGCCCGCTCCGCGTACGAGCTGCTCGTCGGGTCGCTCGACGAGACGGGCTCGGACCTGGCGGCCGGCAACGTCATGCGGTTCAACTCCGGCCGCGTCTGGCAGGGCTGGGCGCATGCCGAGCCGTTCCGCAAGACCAAGCAGAAGACCCACGTCACCACCCAGACCAACCTGATGCAGGACCGGATGGTCTGGAACAAGGTGTTCCGGCGGTCCTTCTGGGACGCCAAGGACCTGCGCTTCCCCGGGATGCTCTACGAGGACTCCCCCGTGATGGTCCGCGCGCACGTCCTCGCGTCCTCGGTCGACGTGCTCAGCCCGCACGTGTACTACTGGCGGCAGCGCGACTCCGGCGAGCTGTCCATCACCCAGCGCAAGGCCGAGCTGGCCAACCTCGAGGACCGCATGCGTTCCGTGCAGCAGGTCCACGACTTCCTCCGTGAGCACGCGCCGCAGCTGAAGGCCATCTACGACGGCTACGCCCTGGAAGTGGACCTGCGTGTCCTCGTCGAGTCGCTGCTGACCGCCCCGGACGCCGACCAGCAGCGCATCGTCGAGCTCGGCCAGGAGTTCCTCCGCGACGTGGACCCGGCGATCCTCGAGGACCTCAAGGTCTCGCACCGGCTGGGCTACCACCTGCTGGGCCGGGGGCTGCTGCCGCAGCTCATCGAGGTCCTGAAGTTCGACCGGACCGAGAAGTGGCGCATGGAGGTCGTCCGCCGCGGCCGCCTGCGCCCCCACTACTACGCGAAGTACCCCTTCTTCGAGGACGCCTCTCTCAACCTCTCCCCGAGCCTCTACGACATCGGCGAAGAGCTCGAGCTGCAGGCCGGCATCGACGACGTCACGTGTCAGGACGGCCGACTGCGCATCGAGGGGCACGCCTACGTCCGGCACCTGCCGATGACGCCCGACAGCCGGCTGAACGTCTGGCTGGAGCACACGAAGTCCAAGCGGAAGCTCGAGCTTCCGGTCACGCGCGTACGGCGGCCCGACGTGACGGCCGACTCCGGACAGGGCGCCGTCAGCTACGACGACTGCGGTTTCCGCGTCGACATCCCCCTCACCCAGCTGCGGATCGACTCCGCCTGGAAGGCCGCCGACTGGCGGATCCACGTCGCCGTGAAGACCGGCGGGCTCCACCGCACCGGAACGATCACCAAGCAGGCCCCGGGACGCGCCACCTGGACCCCCCTCACCGGGGTCGGCGACGGCGCCCGCGTCCAGGTGACCCGGCCCAGCGCCGACCCCATCGTCGTCCGGGTCAAGCGGCCGACCGTACTCGTCACCGGCATGCGCCTCGACGGCGACACCGCCGAGGTCACCGGGTGGATCGACGGCAGCCCCAAGACCTGCGAGCTGCGGCTGACGCGCCGGCAGGGCGTCCGGGCCATCGAGTTCTCCGTGGCGACCGAGCCGGCGGCCCCGGCCGGCGGAAGCTCCTTCACCGCGCGGATCCCCCTGGAACAGCTCGCCGAGGACATCGACCTCGTCGACCGCGTCGTCAACGTCGCCCAGGTCGGCGAGGGCATCCAGTGGGACGTCTCACTGGTGGTGGACGGCAAGGCGCGCAAGCTCGCGATGAACGACGAGGTCGGTTCGGTCCGGCGCGCCTTCGGCGGTCGCGAGGTCACCGTCACCCGCACCCGCTACGGCAACCTGACGGCCGTCGAACGCTCCAGCCGCCCCGTCGTCGACCGGACCGAATGGCTCCCCGACGGCCGGCTGCGGCTGTCCGGAACCGCCGCCGAACGCCCCACCGAACTGGTCCTGCGGCACCGGCGCGTCAGTCACGAGCACCGGTTCCCGCTGTCGTGGGACGGCGACCGCTTCACCGTCGAGTTCACCCCGGGGAAGATCGCCAAGCTGGCCGGTGAGCTGCCGCTCGCCAGTGGCAACTGGGCGTTCGTGGTCCACACCCTGACCGGCGAGGTCCCCGTCGTCATCGACCGGCTCCGTCTCGCCGACCTCACCACGCCGCACGTCGTGGGGAGCCACGAGTTCCGGCTGGCGTCGTACCAGACCGACGCCCTCCAGCTGAAGGTCCGCACGGCGCTCGGCGACGACGAACGCGGGCGCTACGCGCAGCGGATCACCCAGGAGAACGACTATCCGGCGTACCGGAGGGAGCCTCTCCGGGACCTCGTCGTGTTCGACTGCTACGAGGGCGCGCAGTACTCCTGCAGCCCGCGGGCGGTCTACGAGGAGCTCGAACGCCGCGGCGCCCCCTTCGAGTACGTGTGGGTGACCAAGGACGGGCAGTTCGAGGTGCCGGGCAGCGCCCGCACCGTGCTGGTCGGCAGCCGGGAGCACTACCGCGCGCTCGCGCAGGCGCGGTTCGTGTTCGGCAACTACGGCCAGTTCCCGTGGTTCGACAAGCGGGAGGGCCAGGTCTACGTGCAGACCTGGCACGGGACGCCGCTGAAGAAGCTGGCGTACGACCTCAGGGAGATGCCCTTCCAGCGCACGGAGACCCTCGACTGGATGGAGCGCGAGGTCCCCCGCTGGGACGTACTGCTGTCCCCGAACCCGTTCACGACTCCGATCATGCGGAGTGCCTTCCGGTACGAAGGGGAGATCCTCGAGTCCGGGTACCCGCGCAACGACCTCCTCAAGAGCCCCCGCCGCGACGAGGTCGCCGCCGCGGTCCGCCGGCGCCTGAACATCCCCGACGGAAAGACCGTCGTGCTGTACGCCCCGACCTGGCGTGACGACTACCACATCGCCGCCGGCAAGCGGGGCTTCTCCCTGCAGCTCGACATCGAACGGGCCCGCACGGCCCTGTCGGAGGACCACGTCCTGCTCATCCGGACGCACTACCTGATCAGCGACCGGACCTGGTCCCAGATGGACGACTTCGTGATCGACGTGTCGTCCTACCCGGACATCACGGACCTGTACCTGGTGGCGGACGTCCTCATCACCGACTACTCCTCGGCGATGTTCGACTTCGCGGGCACCGGCAAGCCCATCCTGTACTTCACCTACGACCTGGAGCGTTACCGCGACCAGGTCCGCGGGTTCTACTTCGACCTCGTCGCCGAGGCCCCCGGGCCGCTGCTGCAGACCTCCGACGAGGTGGT
>JBJMIW010000081.1:0-20333 GCA_045806665.1 Actinoallomurus sp. | reverse complement strand
CGCAAGGGCTGACGCACCGGCGAGGACGAGACCGGACACGACGATGGCCACGCGCTTCGAAGTCTCCATTAAGTTTCCCCCTGAGAAATAGGACTGTATATGTTCATCCAGATTCTGATGGAACAGAATCAGAGTAAAACACGACCAGAAACTAGTACGGGAGTACATCCACCGTCCGACTTCATGTCTCATGTTCTACGAATGTCAGATTCCCCGGTCATAAGCGTGGCGAAACCACGAGATGCGGAACTTGACGCCACTTGGAGACTTGCAAACGGCCCAACCAATGGCAAACACCATAATGCAGTTGCATAGTCGCATGTTCAGATTCGCGGGATACATCTGTTAAATACGTATTTGCACCGTTAGTCCGGATCGATCTACCGGTCCGATGCGCGACGAGCCTCATGCGGAGAGAACCGGAGCCCCGAGCCGCGCACCTGCGGGTGCCGAAAACCTCATCCATGTCGTTTGACCTGCAGATCCTCGCGAACAGCCGATCACGATCACTGCGGTCAGTCCGGAATGGCCAGCCCGAGATCGCCGGACAGCTTGAGTCCCCCGGGCTCCCGCCCCAAGGCAGGACACCGGCCAAAGATCGCGCCCGCCCCTCCGTATCACGGGGCCGGTTCACCGGTAAGGGCCGTCCCACTGAGGCAGCCGCCGGCCACTTATGTGCGGGCTCCGGCGAGTGGGTAGCCGATGGCCGTGAGGGTTCCGGTCAGGGTGGCGAGGTCGGTCTCGGAGTTGATGCGTCGGACGAGGTTGGCGCTCAGGGGACGGTGCTCAAAGATCTCCCTGACATCAGCAGGATTGAGTGCGACCTCGAAGTAGTCCGCAGCGTAGGCGCAGTAAGCCTCGGGGGTGCCCTCGGCCAGAAGGCCAAACATCCAGCCCGATCCGCCAGGGTCTTAGAGAGATCGTCGGGGGCGGAGCGGGGGCAGAGAGTTGAGGACCAAGCCACTCGCGCTGGTCATAGGCGTGCACATCGAGCCGTTCCTAAACCGTGTGACTGTTTCACCCGCCGGATTGTCACCGCGTCCCAGCCCGTACACAGAGGTCACACGTGACGTTGGGCGAGAGACGCGATCTCATGGACGGTTGCCAAAAAGCCTTCGCCGCATCTCGTCTGATCACCGCTCCCCCGCCATCAGACCTACGACCTCCCGTCGCGACCCGTCGACGCTTAAGCATCAACGGACGCGCACCCGCGTGCCAGATCCCGCATGCCACTCACCGAAGACCAAGCAGAAGGTGCCTTTACCCGAAAAGATACCGTTCGTTAGCGGGATCTCATGGGAGCTAAAACGGCAACGTCAAAGCGGGGCAGATGCGGGCAAATGCGTGATTGTGCGGCACCTTGTGGGATATGGCGAACTGTAATTCACGCCCTCGGGTTGAAGATCGGTTGGGCTTGCCCTCACCTCGCACGGGTAGATAGTCGGTCGTCAATAAGAAATACACGATCAGGGGGATCCATGAAACATGCTCGATCCGTGACCGGTCTTCTTGTCGGCCCGGCCATCGCTATCGGAGTGCTGGCGGGCGCCTCGCAGGCAGCACACGCCGCCACGCCTGCGAAACCTGCCTCCTATGCTCCGAGCGACAACGACAGGGGTCCGGGTTGGGGGCGCGACCGCGACCACGGTTGGGGACGCGACCGGGACCACGGCTGGGGGCGCGACCGGGACCACGGCTGGGGGCGCGACCGGGATCGCGACGGCGACCGGGACCACGGTTGGGGACGTGACCGGGATCACGACGGCGACCGGGATCACGGTTGGGGGCGCCGAGGCCCGCGCTGGGGCTACTAGCCCTACGGTCCAGGCGGCCAGCTACTAGCACCAGGCCCGCCGATGAGGCCACGGCGCGGGACGCAAGTGAGCGTCCGACGCCCCTGGCCGCCGTCTGGCGAAGCGAGTGGATCCACAGGTTCAGAGCACGTACTCGCAGGTGAGCGCCCCACCCATATAGGCGGGGCGCTCGGACGGTAATGGGCGAGGGCATATTGAGGGCACATGACGACGTGATCAAGCGTGAAACGACGAGAAACGTCGAGATGCTCCACCCGCAGGTCAGACGCATGATCAACGTATCTTGAAGGTCACAACACCCCCACCGGCGGATGTACGAGAACCGAAGCAGCCGCGTCACCGCGAGTAGGCTCCCCGCCGAAGAAGGCGACGGCGCTTCGCGCCGCCGCCCAGCCGACCGGCCCGCCGCTACGGGCGTGCGGCGTGGACGCCGGTCCCTACGCGCCGTGCCGGTCGGCTGGATCGGGGACTTAGGCCATCCGGGCGGCATCATCGCGGGCAGGCATGCGGCCTCTTCGGGCCGAACCTGCCCGCGCCATGCCGCCGTTAATCGCTCCGTTGGCTCGGTTCGAGCACGAACGTCCCACGACCGGGCACGGTCTTGACCATGCCGTCTTCACGTAGCGCTCGCCCGATCCGATCTTCTGCCGGCCCAAGCCGGTCCAGCGGCCGCATCCGCCGACCCTCGTGGGCGGCGCCGGGCCGAGCATGTTCGACCGGGTCCTGGACTACGGCGACGGCTGGATGCCGACGTACACCCTGGGCCCGGACGAGATCGCCCGCCGGATCGCCGAACCGGAGCGGCGCGCCGAGGACGCCGGACGGAGCGGATCCCGGTGTCCGTGTACGCCGTTCCGGCCGACCGCGACGCCGTTGCCCGGCTGGCGGACGCCGCCGTCGACCGGGTGCTGTTCGGCCTGCCCACGGTTTCGCTCGAGGAGACACGCCGAGCGCTGGATGAGCTGGCGGCGTGTTCCCCCGCTGACGTACCGGCCCCCCACCTGCGAGGACGGGCATCGCCAAGGTGCCATAGTGGGCGAAATGGAACAAGCACGGCCAACCGGCGGCTCGGCCGCCTGGTTGGTCGTCCATCCGTGACCCCGGGCGGGCGAGGACCGCCCGCGCGGCCCGCGCCCGCCCGGGAAAGGAGGCAGACATGCCGTATCGGTCGGTGAATCCGTACGACGGCCGGCTCCTCGCGTCGTTCACCGAGATCAGTGACGCCGAACTCGAACAGGCGCTGTCGCGCGCCCAGACGACGTACGAGACGTGGCGGCGGCGGAGTTTCGACGAGCGCGCGGACGTCACCCGGCGCGCAGCCCGGATCCTGCGCGAGCGGGCCCGCGAGTTCGCCCGGCTACTCACCCTGGAGATGGGCAAACTGATCAAGGAGAGCCTGGAGGAGGTCACCCTGGCGGCCGACATCCTCGACTACTACGCCGACAACGCGGAGCGATTCCTCGAGCCGGTCCGGATCGACACGCGTGAGGGCGAGGCCGCCGTCGTCAGCAGGCCGCTGGGCGTGCTGTTCGGCGTGCAGCCCTGGAACTTCCCGTACTACCAGCTGGCCAGGTTCGCGGTGCCGGGCGTCATGGCGGGCAACGTCGTCATGGTCAAGCACGCCTCGGGAGTGCCGCAGTCGGCGCAGGCGTTCGAGCAGCTCTACCTCGAGGCCGGGGCGCCGGAGGGCGTCTACACGAACCTGTACGTCACCAAGGAGCAGGTCGGCCGGGTGATCGACGACGACCGGATCAAGGGCGTGGCGCTGACCGGCAGCGACACGGCGGGAAGCGTCGTCGCGGGACGCGCCGGCCGTGCGGTCAAGAAGACGACCCTGGAACTCGGCGGCAGCGACCCGCTCATCGTGCTGCCCGACGCCGACCTGGCTCCGACCGTCCGCTGGGCGGTGTGGGGCCGGATGAACAACTGCGGGCAGTGCTGTGTGGCCTCCAAACGTTTCCTGGTCCACGAGCAGATCGCCGACAAGTTCCTGGAGGAGTTCACGGCCGCGCTGAGCGGGCTGACCGCCGGGGACCCGATGGACGAGAACACCACGCTCCCGCCGATGTCCTCACAGGCCGCGGCTGACCTGCTCAAGTCGCAGGTGGCCACGGCGATCGAGCACGGCGCCGAGGCGACACCGGTGGGGGTTCCGGTCCCGGAGACCGGGGCGTTCGTCCAGCCGACGATCCTCACCGGCGTGACCCGGGACAACCCGGTCTACGGCCAGGAGCTCTTCGGTCCGGTGGCGATGTTCTTCCGCGTCGCCGACGAGGACGAGGCGATCGCCATCGCCAACGACACGAGTTACGGTCTCGGCGGATCGGTGTTCACGTCCGACCTCGAGCACGGCAAGGAGATCGCCGAGCGGATCGACAGCGGCATGGTCTTCGTGAACCACCCGACCTGGACCGCGCCCGAACTCCCGTTCGGCGGCGTGAAGAAGTCCGGCTACGGGCGGGAGCTCTCCTGGTTGGGTATCCAGGAGTTCGTCAACAAGAAGCTCATCGACATCGTCCCGCAGTGACCGGATTCAGGTCAGCCCGGTGCTGGAAAGGTCGCCCGCGAGATGGCCGGGCGGATCAAACTGGTCAAGGTCGACATCGACCGGGCGCCGAGAATCCAGGAACGGTTCGGCGTCCAGGCGGTGCCGACGCTGCTCGTCCTGCGCGACGGCCAGGTAGCTGCGCGACTTCGCGGCCCGCAACCGCCTGCCGCACCGGTGGATGGACCTGGAGGAGAACCCTGAAGCCGAGTTGCTCCTGCGCGAGATGGGCATCCCGCCCGCCGACACACCGGTGGTGATCCTCTACGGCGACCGGGTGCTACGCAATCCCGGCAACGCCGAACTGGCGCGGATGATAACGACTTCCGCCAGGACCTCTACGCCCGTCCCGAAGGATCGCGTCCCCCTGGTACCCCCAGAGCCACCTGCTGATCACACTCCACCGGATCATGTCTCGCCCATGCGACACCATCGACGCCGGCGTTGCGCCCGGCGGTCAAGCCACATCGGCCCTCCGCGCGGACCAACGCGCGATTGCGAGGGCGAGAACCAGCAGGAAGGCGGCCCCCGCATCGACCGCCAGGTCCAGCAGCTGCTGCCGGCTCGCGGGCGGCGCCGTCGGAATCGTCAAGCGGACGACGACCGATAAAATATGCCGTACGAGCGCGATAATGCCGATCACTATGAAAAACTCCAGCTGAATACGCCCGCCGCGAGCGTGGGTCACTATCGTCATGAAGATCTCCATAATGATGAGAAAGAGCAGGATCCCTTCGACGCTCGTGATCAGCCGTCCCGTCCACGACGCATGCTGGAGGATGGCCGAGGCGGTCGAGGCCACCAAGACGGCCGCCCCCACCACCAGCAGGCTGAACGCCACGATGTAGAGAAGAATGTGTTCCAGCTTGACGAGCAGTCGAATAACGGCATTGGACTCGTCGGCCGGCCAGGAATCGGAGTCTTTGGATGATGACTGAACATCTCCTGGCATGTGGCATGTCTCCCCTGAAACGAGAGGACCGATAGCAACGAGGACGGTCACGATGACAGAGGCCACGACGATCGCCATCCCGAGGCCGACGGAGACGGACGTACGAATCGTCGACGCCGACGGCACCGCGACCATGCTCCGTCTGCGCCCCGACCCGGCCTTGCCCCAATCCGAGGTGTGACCGGCCTCGGGATGGCCCCCGGTGCCTGGCCTGATGGGCAGCGCAGGGCGCCGGCTGCACCGACACCTGTACGTCGAAGACCGCTAGCGTTCGGACCGCTTGCCACCGGCCCGCTGGCCTGTCCCGCCCGTGATCTCGGTGCGATGACCCTGGGCGCGCCTAGCCTTCGGGATGCGCAGTGTCAGCACCCCCTGGTCCATGGATGCCTCCACGTTGTCCGGGTCGACGTCGGAGGGCAGCGAGGTGTGGCGATGGAATCGCCCAGTCCGTACGCGCAGGGCGTTCGAGCGTTCTTCCTCCTCGCGGACCTCACCGTTCACACACAGCTCGCGGTCACGGATTCCGATGTCGATGTCGTCCGGCATGATGCCTGGCAGCTCGAGCCGGACGACGTAGCCGTCGTCGTCCTCGTCGATCTCCGCGACCGGCATCCACGGGCGTTCGGCCTCGGCCTCGGCCGCCGGCTGGATGAGCCCTGTCATGCGGTTGAGCAGTTCTTGCACGTCGGTGAACGGATCTCGCCGCAGCATCGCGGATGGCTCGATTCCGTGTAGGCGGCCGCCTCTGGCGCGCCTCATTGGCAATGTAATGACATCCCCCGATATTTCGTCCGAGTGGGTACCTGGACGGGCGTCCGCCCGTCTCGTAAGGAGCTTGCACGGCGACCGGACACGTCTGCGGCCACCGGAGTGTCACTTGCGCGATACCCTGCCGTGATCCCTGCCACACGCCCGCAGACGGGCGTCCGGCAGGGTTCGGGCACCGGCGTCAGCACCGTCCCACCGGCATCTGACGGCGCGGCACCGAGTGTGCCATCGTGATGACGATGCGTAAGTACACGGTGGTCGGACTACCGGGTAGCGGCAAGAGCACGCAGAGCACCATGCTCGCCAGCGACTTCGACCTGGTCCGCATCAGTGTCGGGGAGATCTTCCGGTGGCATGTGGCGCACCACACCCTCGGTGTGGCCGAAGACCGCATCTATGCGAAGGCGTTACTCGAACCGGCCAGCCTACGGCCGCTCCCCGTCGCGGTGACCACAGAGCACGTGCCGGACGTCGCTGGAAGCCTGGGCGCGGGGCCGACTCGATTCAGCGGGAATCCGGTCGCCGCTCATGCTGGACCACGGGTCGCGTCACCGGTACGACTGCCAGTAGCTCGTCCAACCCCCGGAAGTCATCGGGATTCGTGGTGAACAGCGGTAGCCCCTCGGCGATCGCCACCGAAGCGATCATCAGGTCGGCGACTCTCCGGCGCGGCTTGCGGCCTGCGGCGACGACCCCTGCGGTGACTCTGCCGAAGGCCCTCGCGGCCTCCACACCGAACGGGATGGGGTCGAATTCGTGCTCCGCCCGCTGCACCACGTCGAGCCGTCGAGCACGCTCGGCATGCTCGTCGTAATCTCCCTGTTCGCTGTTGGGGCGGACCTCGTGGGGACCTGCCGACAGTTCGGCCAGTGTGATCGCGCTGATCGCCATCTCGGCCGGCAGTTCGGCAGGATCGATCAACTTCCGCAGGATCACGATGTTCGTGTCGAGCAGACCCTGCGGATGACGTTCAGCGGCCATAAGGGTCGGCCACCTCGTGGTCGAGGGCGGCATCCTGGTCGGCGCGGAACGCGTCGATGTCGATGGCGGGAGCGCCACGGGACATCGCGGCGAACTCCTCACGTGGCACGAACCGGCGACGCCGACGCAGGGGGATCAGTTCACCGATCTGGTGACCGTCCCTGGTGACCGTGAACGCCTGCCCGTTCTCGACAGCGTCCATGATCTCTTTGGAGCGGTTCCGCAGATCCCGCTGGGTGATCTCAGGTTGCGCGGCCATACCCCGATGCTACGCCCGCATGCCACGCTGCGCCACCGGGTGCTACACCACGTGATGCATGCCTGGTGCACTCTTCAGGGCGAGCTGCCGTGACGGCCGGGCCGTGGCCCGGGACCACGGGGTCGGACAGGGCGAGGACCCGGGCATCCGGCTGTCACCAGGGCACCACCCCGGCGTCCTCGAAGAACCCGCCGGTCGGGCCGTCGTCGGGCAGGGTGGCGAGCCGGATCGCGATCGCCGCGCCCTGTTCGGGGGTGCGGACGCCGCGGTGGCCGTTGAAGCCCAACGGCGATCGGGCCCGTTTCGGCACCGGGAGTGGACTGCCGGGTGAGTGAGCCGACGCTGCTGGACATGTTCACGATCCGCGGCGACGCCGAGCGGCGCAGCAGCGTCGAAGACACCGAGGACATGAAGGCCGACGCGGCGGACACCTTCGAGATGGACGACGACACCGACGACCTCTGACGTCGGTCCATCACGAAGCGCGATGATTTCCCCGGGCCGCTTGGCGGCTACGTGTGCTTGAGCCTGCTTGGCCACACCTCATGGTTCGGATCCCACCAGACGACGTGGAACACATGATCAACCAGGAAGCCGTACAGGCGCGCCGTGCCGGTGAACCGTAACCGATGGATCTTCGTCATGTCCGACAGGCCGATCTCCTCCAGGCGGCCCAGCGCCACGGCGCTGCAGCGGCTGCGCGCCGGCGCGGGCGCGCGCCTGCACCCATGGCGCTTCGCGGTGCGTCATGGTCGACAACTGGTGCGCGGTGTAGTCGCCGAGGCCCTGCAGGACCAGGTCGATCGACTCGCGCTCCCCTTCGTCGAGGAGATTCGGGTCGCCAGGGATGTCGCCGTCGTTGAGTTGGAACCGGCCGCGATGGCACTTGTACAGGTCCGGGGAGACAGGCCCGTTCGCCCACGCCTGGAACCGCTCAGGGAACAGTGGGCGTTCCTCCCACTGCCCATGTGATCACGTAAAGGTCTTGGCCGACATCGGCCTAGCGGTGAACCAACTGCGAACCTGAGCGTCGCACCCGTCATCCGGGCATACCGGAAGCAATACCCCACGGTCCTCTGAATGCCGGACTCGGCGACCCGATACCTTCCTGGCGGCGGTCTTTTCGGTGGACGGCCGAGCCGGTCGATCAACGGGTCGGTGATCACTACGTCGACACCGCTTTCCGTGGCGATCCGCTGAACGTGGACGGTGATGCCGCTGTCGCTGGTGCCCTCTCCGAGGAACAGGACTCTGAGCGTCACGCGATCTCCAGGCGCAGCTGGGCCCCGGGCGGCTCCGTCAGGTAGGGCAGGATGTCGGCTCGGGTCACCGGGGGGGTGGTCGACGTGGCGGCCCGCCAGGTGTCGGCGAGCGGCCGGAGCTGAAGCGCCGGACTGACGGTGCCGTCGGGGGCCTGGCGCATCGCCGCGTCTGCGAACAGAAGGTCGCGAGGGTCGACGAGCTGGACGACAGGGGTGGCCGTAGCCGCCCGTGCCTTATTCGCCCCGGCCGCTCCTTGATCGCGCGCTCTGCCGTCGCCGTCATCTATCGTCTTTATCGTCCCCGAATTCACTCTTGCCCGGCGGCTCAAAAGCCGTGATGTAATTCTCGGGGAGATGGTCCTTCAACGCATACGGAAAACGTTTCTTCCATTCCTCATCCGTCCACCTCCCCAATATGTCCTCCATTTCATTCAATTCACCATTAATCTTATTGCCGTCTCGGAAAATGGGGTTTCGAATCTTTGGAACCGGAATAGAGACAACCCCACCCTCAGGGGTGACGGGAGTCTTTGGAACTGGAATCTTGGCAAATCTGACCCCGACGGGAAGGGAAATCTTCCACGGCACAATGGGGCCGAGTCCGCCCTTGCCAGGATTATTAAGGGAATCAGAAAGCACCTTCAGGCCTGGCATCTGGTTTATCAGGAACGGAAAGAATGACGCGAAGCCAACGAGTGCTTGCAGGTCTGACGCCTGCGTTGTCGATCCGTTTGGATCCTTCCACTCCTTGCCGTCCCATTTGAGCTCATGGCCAAAGTGTTTCGAATCGCCAGACTGCTTCGGCGGGACCGCAGGGACGAGATCTCTGTCGTAGACGTAGCGAAATACCTTCTCTCTGAGGAAATCATCATCATTGCAGGCGCCAGCAAATTCTGGGGACCCGATCATCGGCTGCCCGAAGGTGTAGACAGCTTTAAGCTTGTCCGCAATTGGACCGTATCTATCTTTGCTGCGCAGCATGACGGCCATCAACGCGGCCATTGCGCCACCTAGACTGTGGCCTGTAATGTAGAGTGCTTTGAGAGGCTTAAGGCTTTTCTCATTCAGTCGATCCTTGACAACAGATTCGTTCTCACGGAGCGCACGAGCCAGTGCGTCTTCCACTCGATGTCGCGTCGCCCGGACATTGCGATAGAATCCGGCATGGATATCGAAATCCCCTTCCCTGCCGGCTATGGAAATGGGAATCTTCTTATGCTCCACATCGAAGCTGACGAGCCAGTTCAGAAGACTGAGTGGTTGCGTTCCCCGATAACAGAGGATGACCACTTCGCCGTCATCACTTTCGACGAGGAACGCGGTCGAATCGATGAGCATCGCATCGACACACTGAGTAATCATGCGACAACGATTGTTCTCGAGCCCCATTCTCGTCATAATCATTGATAGTGTGTCACTGTCGGAATACGCATATGCCGAACACGTGACCAGCGCATGGGCGATCTCTTTATACGGATGATTCTCTTCGGTAAGCAGAACCTGCTTCAAATTGGGGTACACCGGTTCGAAACCATAAGACTCGCGCTCGTCGTACTTGAGGGCGAGATCGTCATAACCGACCCCTGCCGAATCCATCTCAAATCGCATTGCAGGCGACACGGCAACCGTTCTATCCCAATTCGGCCTCTTGCCCTCGCCCCCATCATCCTGATTAGGGTTTCCGGGAGTCATAGCGTTCTCCCTCCTTGCCGTCGCCGTGACCAGCGCGGTCTACCCGCGCCAGCGGTGTTCCACGGCTTGAACGCGTTGTCGACCGACGCCAATGACGCGCGGAGTTCGGGGTGGTGGCGTAGCAGCACGGTCGCCATCGTGTTGTCGTCGATCCAGTTCAGCCCGGCGTGGGTGTAGACGGCAGGTGTGTAGTACTCGGTGAAGAAGCGGTCGCTGTTAAGCCGGCGAGACGCCATCAGGATGAAGATGCGAAACGCGGTGTCGCTGAACGCAAATCCGGCGGGGAGTCGCTCGGCGTACATGCCCACGTTCAGGTCGACCTGCTCGATATCGCCGTGGTAGGCCGCCCTGATCTCCTGGGCCCACTGCCGGTTGCCGGTCAGGTCGTCGAAGGTCGCGGCCGGCCTCAGACGCAACAGCCTCCGGAACTCGTTGTATCGGGGAACGCCGAGTTCCCTGATACGCAGGATGTCAGTGGCAGCGAGATCCTGGAGGTGACCATCCGGCCGTTCGTACTCCTGCAGGAACTTGGGGTAGTTGTGCAGGGTCACCAGACCTGGCGGCAGCGTGCCGAAGCTGTACCACAGATCGGACATCGCCACCTCGTTCATTACTTTGACCGCCTGTGGGCCAGCGATGTCTCGGAATGAGCAACCACGCACGATGGTGTCGTCTACCGTCGAGCGTAGTGGCCACTCGTCACGGATCAGCGGATGCATGCGGTAGACCGCGACGAACTCTTCGGTGATCGAAAACGGCACTCCGAAGTGGTCGGTCCTGCCGCCGACGATCCCGCTGATCACCTCGCTGGAGCTGATGCGGCCCAACAGCCTGTGTACCCGCTCGCCGGCCAGGCCCCACCAGTTGGTGCGCAAGGCCTTCACCGTCGTGGGGTGGCTGATGACGGCCGGTGTCCACTCGACCGTGTGGATCTTCGCGATGAGCGCGGCGTTGATCAGCCGGGCCCGCTGGAACAGTTCCTCGTCGCTCCATGTGGGGTACCGGCTGTGCAGCATCGTGCAGATGGCGTTGTGCTCCCGCGTGAACAGTGTCACCATCATCGCCGTGCCCAGCCAGAACCCCGGCTCCCGGGACGGATCCTGGTTGGGGGTCACCGGCGGTGGCAGCAGGCCGTGTTCGGTGATGTGGAGTTTGCCGTCAGTCCCGGTGCGCCGGCGCTGCTGCTCATCGGCGTTCGCGCCGTAGATCTGCGAGGCGTCCCACCAGTGTGAGTTCACATTGATGTGGGTCTGCGGGAGGTCACCTACATCGGGCGGCCGGGTCGGGTCGTCCCGGGTCCGCGCGATGAGCATCGGTCGCTCGGGCCACGGGTCGTAGTCGGCTAGCGATACTGACCATAGGTCGTCCTTGGGGCCCTTCCCGTGACTGAACCAGTCCCTGATCATGAATTGCAGCCACGCGGCGACCAGCGAGTTGACCGTGTTGGCGGGCACGAACTCGGTACGGGTGAGCAGTTGACGGCTGACCTCCCGAGGGTTCGGCGTGAGCACGTCAGACGGATCCGCCGATGCTATTCGGTCGAGGGGGATGTTCCGCCCGAAGCGAGCGCCCGTCATCCCCATCCGTGGGTCATTGAGGTCGTTGTAGGTGCCGTCCGCCGTGCGGTTGACCGTGTGCCGCGGTGTTGGCGACTCGATCGGCGGCAGGTTGGTGGCCGGTAGGTGCGAGGTGTCATACAGGTTGCGTTCCCGCAGGCGGATACGCAGGCCGAGGAGGTCGGCGAGCCCTAGAACCGTCGATAGTTTGTCCCATCCGATACGCCTGTCCAGGTATTCCGACAGCTCAAGATAGGTATCCAGGAACGGCGCCCGCCTGCGGCGGCCATGACCGGCTGGCTCAACGGCACGCCAAGACGGCGGACGCGTCGCGGGTAGCCTCATCTCCCACGTATCTGTAGTCGGATTTCGCTTGGTCATCGTGTCGCTCCCCCCGTCAGCGACGCTCGTCCGACGGTGATCGGCCGGATTTCGTGGTATGTCCGGCCCCTGGCCGGGCAGTCGCCGCGACCTTCGCCGTCGCCGAGTCGGCAAGAATGACGTCGCTGGCTTTTTCGCTGATCATGTAAATCGGTGTGACGATGAAGAAGCCCGGGATGCGGGGAAAGACCGACGCGTCTACGACGCGTAGCCTGTCGACGCCGTGTACGCGGAAACGGCTGTCGACCACCGCCATGGGGTCGTCTGCCGGGCCCATCTTGCAGGTACACGAAGCGTGGTGGCCCCATGCCTCGTCGCGGACGAAATCGCGGATCTGGTCGCGGGTACGCACCTCGGGCCCTGGCCAGATCTCGTCGCGTACGACGTCCGCCCGCCGGTTGATACGCCGCACGAAGTCGACGCCCTCCACGGCTGCATCGAGATCGGCCTCACGGGTATCCATCCCTTCGCCGAAATAGTGAAAGTCGATCACGGGTTGGTCGCGAGGATCCGCCGATTTCAGCAGGACGCGGCCGGCGGTGCTGTGTGTGCGCGCCTTGAGAATCGCCCAGGTGAATCGGTCACGGCTGCGTTCGAGCGCGTCCGCATAGCCCGGGTAGTAACCCCGGAAGTCTGCGGCGAGGCCGAAAATAAACAGGTCCGGGTCTGGAAGATCTGGCCGAGATTTGCGCGTGATGGCGACGGCGACGCCGTTGGTCGTGTAGACACCCCTACCCTGCTGCCATTCTCGGTAGCACGGGTCCGGCTCGGTGCCGGGGCTAGGCGCACGGAACGTACACTCCTTAATCAGCGTGAACGCGTCATTCACCTCGGCCACCACGCCGACTTCGTAGCGGTCCTGCAGGTTCTCGCCGACTCCCGGGAGATCCACCCGTACCTCAATGCCGTGGCGTTCCAACTCCGCCTGCGGCCCGATACCAGAGAGCTTGAGCAACTGCGGCGTATTGAACGCTCCGCCCGACAGGATGACCTCACGACGCACCAGCACCCGCCGTGGTACTGGCTCGGGCGCTGACGCGTCGGACGCCGGGTCGGCGCGGTAGAGATGGGGCTGGTTTAGGTAATCGACGCCCACCGCAGTGCCCGTGCTGTCCAGCACGACCCGATGGACCAGCGCGCCGGTGCGGACAACGAGGTTATCCGGACGCCGTGCCCGCGCCGCCGCAACGCGCTCTCTACTGCCGACCCGACGGCCTTCAGAGGTCGAAATCGGCACGAGCCATAGGCCTTGCAAGTGCTTGTCCTGCACGCGCCAGTCGTTCGGGTCGGCCAGGCCTCCGAGCCCTTCCAGCGGAGCCAACGGCCGCCCGAGGAAGTCGGCAAGCTCCCCCTCCGCCGCGGCAAGCAGAACAGAGCGCAACTGACTGTCTCGGACGACGAGCGCCGGATCGGCGAGATTAGTCTCCAACCATCCGTCAAAGCCGTGCCGGGCCTTGTTGACGAAACGGTCCGACACGATCGGAAGCGCCGCCAAAAGCCGGGCCAGTAGCGGGTTGCGCGGCAGCATCATCGGGCGTCGCCGGTAGCGGCAGCATTCGATCCTTTCGAAGAACGTGCGCATCGAACCGCTGCGCCATGAGTCATCGCCGGTCGCTTCGGCAATATCATCCCAGTCGGCGTTGTAGGGGTAGACGATAATGAGCGCGTGGTGCGCGGTGCAGCCACCGAGCGTGCCCGCCCGCGGGTAGAGCACGCCTCTGCCCGCGACGAACTTGCTGTCTCTGCTCGCCTGCTCGACGTCGGCATAGTGCCGAACGAAAACATCCCACCGAAAGCTCGCGTCCTCGGATGCTTGCGCGTGAAACACCGGCACCCGGTAGTAATCGTTCTCGTTCATGCCACCAGCCTCAAGCAGCAGCACTCTCGCGCCGGCTTCGGCCAGGTTGGCGGCGAGAGGACCGCCGCCCGCACCCGATCCGACCACAACATAGTCGAATCCGTCTTCTACTGTGGCCGGCTCGTACTGGTTCTTCATATCGGACGCTCCAGTGATGCCAGGGCGAGCACAACGTTCACCGTCGAGATGAGTCCGACGGTCGCCGCGGTACGTGGCGGCAACTGGCGACGCACCTTCAGCGTCACCACGGTGAACACGTTGCTGCCGTGGATAACCACAGCTTCGCGTGCAAGCCGATCTTGCTCGTTTTCCGCCTGGGTCACGAGGTCGAGACCGATCAGGATCGTACGGATACCGAAGAACCGAAAGGCGTAGATGGCTGCAGGGCTCAGCTCCCGACTCGGGTCGAAGCTCAGATGCGTAGGACACATAGAGCCTCTGCGTCCGCCTGAGTCGAGGACGAGTACGCAAGCCCAATCCGGGACATGCCCGCTCATTTCTAATTTCCAGGAAACCCTAGCGCGGCAAGACGATTCAATATAGCCCGAGACAAACATGGGCAAAGGGTGAGTAAGTCTCCAGCCAGCCTGGCCATGAGATGCGAACCATGACTGTTGATCTACTTGTTGCGACGAACCAGCAGACCGGTCTGGTACGCGCCGGAAGTGGTGCTTTCTAAGGGGTCTCCCTCAGCCCTACAGCGGGGCTCCGGCGTAGTTAATGTTTCGGTCTGACCGTCCGGTTCGCGTTGGGTTCGGCGGGGTGGTGGCTGGTCCGCTGGGCGCCCCCAGGCGCCTGTGGGCTGCTGAACAGCCGACAGGCCACCTGTCGAGAGGCCGGAAGCGCTGAGAGGTCGGGACAGCGTATCGGGAATGAAGCCGAGCGGATCGAACTGGTCAGCGGCTCGCACAACGATCGATGTCCGCTACAGCATATTATTTACTCTTTGCGCTTAGTGTACCCATAAGGGTGTTCCAGCCTATAAAGATAGCGGTCATGGCGAGGCGCGGCGGCGCGTGGTGGCACAGGGTCTTGATGTTCACCGGGGTGCTGTGGTTTGCGGTGGGGCTCGCGGTGGTGGGGGCGTTCTTGTTGACCAAGGAGTTGCCGACCGCGGCGCACATGGCGGAACTGTTCGGGCTCCCCGTTGTGGTGGTTACGGCGGTGGAGTCGTTGCTGGCGTGGGGGCGCAGGCCGAGAGCCGCCGCGGCGCCGACGACCGCGAGCGTGGCGCGGGCCAAGGATGTGCTGGCCGGTCTGGTGGCCCAGCAGTGGCGTACCGAGGCGCTGTTGCGGTCCCTCGATGACCCGGACCCGATCCCGGTGCAGTGGCGGCTCACCCGCGATGAGCAGGTGATGAACCATCACGCCAATCTCGCCGCGTCGCCGCCGCTGAGCGGGGCCAGTGATCAGATACAAGCACTGGTGAGTGAGTTCCGGCGGATGCGACGCCGCCGCCTGGTCGTGCTCGGCGGGCCGGGTACGGGTAAGACCACCCTGGCGGTGCAACTTCTGCTCGCCCTGCTGTCCCCCCGGCACGAGGATGAGCCCGTGCCGGTGCTGCTGTCGGTCGCCGGCTGGGACACCACCGCCTTCCCACGGCTGCATGAGTGGCTGGGCGTTCGCCTGGAACAGGACTACCCCGCGCTCCGCGCCGCCGAGCTCGGCCCCGACATGGCCCAGACCCTGGCCGAGCGCGGGCACATCCTGCCGATCCTGGACGGCCTGGACGAACTACCACCCGCCGCCCAAGCCAAGGGCATCACCGCGCTGAACCGATCGTTGGGCAGTGAGGATCAGCTGATCCTCACCAGCCGCACAACCGAATTCGGTCACGCCGTCCGATCAGCCGGGGAGGTGCTCCATTCGGCGGTGGTCGTCGAACCCGACCCCTTGGACCCGGCGACGGCCGCCGACTATCTCAGCCGGTGTCGACCCCGCCAGCCCGGGCCGGTATGGGAGCAGATCCTGACCGGCCTGCGCAAGAGCCCCGCCCCACCGCCTGGGCCCCTCGCCGCGCTGGCGCAGATCTCCGCGACCCCGCTGGGACTGTGGCTGCTACGCGCCGTCTACATCACCTCCCGCACCGACCCCACGCCCCTGATCGACCCCGGTCGCTTCCCCGACCTCTCAGCCCTGCGCGCCCACCTGTTCGACCAGCTCATCGAAGCCCTCATCATCACCCGAGAACCCAGCACCGACCCGGCCGACCTGTTCCGCCCACGCCGCCGCTACGACCCCACCCGCGTACGGCGCTGGCTGGGCTGCCTCGCCCACCACCTCTCCTGCACAACCAACGACGACGCCACCACCGGCACACGCGACTTCGCCTGGTGGCACCTGGCCCGTGACACGCTCACACGCAGGCGCTGGCTCACCCTCGGGCTCACGCTCGGGCTCACCTACGGGCTCGCGGTGTGGCTCATATCCGTGCTCAGTGGTGCCGAGAGTGGCGGGTTCGGGGGGGCGGCCAAGTGGGACGGGCTCACGGCCGGGCTCATCGTCGGGCTCGCGATCGGACTCAGGGGGACGTCGTGGTCGCAAGAGTTCCCTGGCTTTGCTGATCTCCGAATACGCGGACGGCTACGCCAGCTTGCAAACCTCCGCGGCGCCGTGCTGAGAACCATCCTCGCAGCCGGGCTCGCAGTCGGGCTTATGGCCGGGCTCGTGGCCGGGCTCACAAGCAGGCCGGAGGCCGGGCTCATGCACGGGCTCATGTACGGGCTCAAGTTCGTGTTCGGGTTCGGGTTCGTGTTCGGGCTCATGGGCGGGCTCACGTACGGGTTCCTTAAATGGGCGGAGACCCCGACTCGGACAGCAGAGGCGAGCGCGCCGATGACCAGCTGGCGAGACGACCGAACCCTGAACATGCTGCGCATCGCCGCCTTCGGGATCACGATCGCGCTCACGCTCGGACTGACGAACGGGATCGCATATGGGCGGATGACCGGGCCTATGGCCGGGCTCACATCCGGGCTCGCGGGCATGCTCGTAGGTGTGCTCGTGTTCGGGCTCCCGATCGGGCTCTGGCCCGGCAGATACCATGCCTGGCTGGCATACCTGGTCGCCACCTACCAGCTGGCTCGGACCGACCGGCTGCCTCGCAGATTGATGCCCTTCCTCGACGATGCCCGCCGGCTAGGCCTACTCCATGCCGTCGGACCGGTCTACCAGTTCCGGCACGCCGAACTCCAAGACCACCTCGCCGCCACCTACCGCCCATAAGACCCGCTGCGGGGCACTGCAACACGTCACCGGTATCGGCTAAGCGCCGGACTTCAGACAATCTCCGTGAATTCTTCTCCGAAGTAATCTTCGGGGACCACTGATGCGGACCGCAGCGATGACCGGGCCTGGGCCGCGAAGGACTACGAGTGGACGGCCTGAGCCCGGCCGTTCACTTCTCAGCCTCGACGATGAGCGTGCCGACGTGGCCGGCCTCGGGGGCGGTTTCAATGCGGGCGTTCACGCCGGTGAAGCCGCAACCATGCAACAGGTCCGCCCAGACCGGCGGCTCGTACGCCCACCGGTAGGCCCACACCTGCCGGCCGGTGAACCCGGCGGCATAGATGCCCTGGACGCCGTAGCCGCCCGGGACGGCCGGAGCGTGGGAGAACACCAGCTTCCCGCCCGGGACCAGCCGCTCGTACGCCAGCGGCAGCAGCCGGGCCGGATCGGTGAACCACAGCGCGCCCCAGATCGAGTAGATCGCCTCCCACCGCTGCTCGGCGCAGGTGAGGTAGTCCACGACGTCGCCGTGGACGTAGCGGGCGCCGGGCAGGTGGCCCCAACGGCTTTGGGCGCGTTCGCACTGGGCCGGTGAGATGTCGATACCGGTGGCGTCGATGCCCTTGGTGGCCAGCGCCGCGACGGCGTTGCCACGGCCCGAGCCGAGCTCCAGGGCCGTGGACGGGTCCGCGAGCAGTTCATCACCGGGGCCGTGACCGTCGTACTGGGTCCACCCGAAGGCCTTCTTCAACGCCTCCTCGGGCGTTGCTTCGGTGACGCCGGCGGCATAGCGATCCCAGTAGCCGGTGTAGTCGGTGATGGGCATGTGAGCCTTCTGCGACGCAAGTGACCCGGACCCGCGTCACCGTACCGGCTCAGACAATGGCGAGGGGCCGGAACCGCTCGGGTTCCGGCCCTGGGGTGGGTTCGCCATGTGGGAAGAGCCACGGACCCCCGACCGCCGCCGCCCACGTCACTACTCCCCGCAGGACCTTGCCGTCGCTATCGCCGGGCCAAACGCGACGATCCAGACGTCCCACCGGCCATACCGACGGCAGCCTGTCAACAGCGACGGCAACGCCCGCCTGCTCGCCCTCATAGCAGCGATCTAGGGGTGGTGGTGGGGCGTGACGAACGTCGACCAGGCCAAGGAGGCCGTTCGCGACCGGGTGTGGCGGCTGCTGGAGCACGAGGGAGCGGCGCCGGAAGGCTCGTACGGCAAGATCCCCGGCTTTTATGGTGCGGAGGCGACGGCCCAGCGTCTCGCCGAGCTTGAGCTCTGGAAGCGCACTCGCACGATCAAAGCGAACCCGGACTGGGCGCAGCTCCCGGTCCGCGCCCAAGCGTTGAGGGACGGGAAGCTGCTCTACATGGCCGTCCCCAAGATGGCCAGTCTCCAGCCGTTCTTCCTGCTCGATCCGGCGTCCCTCGATGCTCCTCCTGAGCAGGCGGCCGAGAAGAAGGGTGCCGCGCAGGCCGCCCGTCGTGTCGGCGTGGAAGACATGCAGCCCATCGACATCGTGATCTGCGGCAGCGTGGCGGTGAACCGCTCGGGTGCGCGGATCGGGAAGGGCGCCGGTTACTCGGACTTGGAAGTGGCTCTGCTCATCGAGGCGAGTCTGGTGACGGATGAGACCGTCATCGTCGCGCCGGTCCATCAGCTCCAGGTTGTGGAGGAGGAGATCCCCGAGACCGAACACGACTTCAGCGTCGATCTGATCGTCACGCCGGACGAGGTGATCGAGTGCCCCAACCGGCGCCGGCCAAAGAGGCTTGTCTGGAATGACCTCACACCGGAGAAGATCGAGGCTATCCCCGCGCTCAAGGCTCGGCTTGCCTAACGGATCAGACGGCGTCTCTAAGAGGGTGACGGCAGCAGGCTCGCGTCGATGACGTCGAAGGTGGCGCGCACGGTCTTGCCGGGTGGGGCCGGGTGGACGGTGACCCGGGCGAGTTCCTCGGCGATCCACAGGCCGAAGTGGCCGACCTCGCCGGGAAGGTCCTGGACGGGCAGGTCCGGGGAGGCGTCGGTGACGTCGATGACGATGGCCGGCTCCTCCCCGTTCCGTACGGTGAGGGCGACGGTGACGGGGGCGGCACCGTGCGCGATGGCGTTGGTCACCAACTCGCTGGTCACCAGGACGGCGTCCTCGACCAGGTCGGCGTCCCAGCCGAGCAGGACGGCGGTGGCCAGGGCGCGGGCGGTGACGACGGCTTGGGGGTCGCCGTCGAGGCAGCAGGACCACTGCTGCTCGCGCGGCGTGCCGGCGGTGCGGTCGGGGGACATTCCGGGGACCTCCAGGAGGTGTCGGTGACCGCGGCGGCCGGGCTTCGGGGGAAGGTCCCGGCCGCCGCGGTGGCTTGTTCAGCGGCCGGGGCAGCCGAGGACCTGGGTGATACGGGCGGCGGCGATGTCGAGGTTGTCGGCGTGGGCGATCCGGTCGCCGAACGACCAGCAGAACCACCACAGCCCCGCCTGGTCCTGCCGGAGCGCGAGGTCGTCGTTCAACGGCGGCGCGAGCGGGTTTCCTACCCGCAGTAATGCCGCCTGCCCCGCGGAGGCGATGACCCGCGCGTACCAGCCCTCCGCCCGCAGCCGTTCCGCGAGCGCTTCGAGATGAGCGGTGATTGAACCCCTGCTCTGGATCGTGCTGCTGGATCCGGACGCCGGGGGGCGATCTTCGACCATTTCCCACCTATCCGTAACTGACCTGTGACAGTATGTGTTCGCCGCTACGGTAGACGACCGACTCAGAGATAACAAGGTGGTAGATAAGAAAATGAGCGCTTCTCTTGTACTGCGAAGGAGACTCGCCGGGGAACTGCGAGCCCTGCGGCTTAAGGCAGGAATGTCGCAGGAGGAGGTGGCCGCTCATCTGGAGGTCTCGAGCAACAAGATCGTCCGGATCGAGAACGCCCAGAGCTCGGTCAGCATCAGCGACCTACGCCAACTACTGGCGCTCTACCGGGTCGACGCCCAAACCGCTGAACAGCTACTCGACCTCGGTCGAAACGCACGCAAGCGAGGCGGTTGGTG
>JBJMIW010000080.1:0-13131 GCA_045806665.1 Actinoallomurus sp. | reverse complement strand
GGGTGTATCTGGCCTGGGGCATCGGTGGTCTCATCGCCACCCGTGTCGCGATCTGCCAGGCCGGCGTACTGCCCCGCATCCTGACTGCGGCCGACTGGCTTCGGGAGAACGGTGACCTGACCCGTCCGTACCTGATCGAGGGCGTGGTGCTCACCATCTGCGGGTACGCGACGTTGCTCGTGGTCGGCAGGATCAGCGGCCTGGCAGCCGTCGGCGCGCTGCGTGCCGCGGATACGCTCTTCGGCCCGGCCTCAGTGGTCATCGGCGCGGGACGGGTGATCGCCATCAGCGAGTTGTCACGTCTGGCCGCCCACCGGCCGCACCGGATCGGGCGCGCCACGATCCTGTTCGCACTGGGACTCGCTGCGATCGGTGGCACCACGGGGCTCTTGGCGATGGCGTTGCCGACCGACGTCGGGACGTGGCTGTTCGGCAGGTCGTGGCAGCTCATGGTGCCGCTTCTGCCGGCGCAGACGGTGTACCGGATCACACAGGGTGCTGTTCTGGGACCGGCGGGGACGCTGCGCGCCATGGAAGCGGTACGGCCATTGTTCATCTTCCGGCTGACCACGGCGGTGGCGTTGATCAGCGCGGCCGCCATGGGCGCCGCGCTCGCCGGCGCCGTGGGCGCCGCGACGGGTCTGGCCAGCATCATGACGCTGTCCTGTCTCTACGGGACCGTGCTATACCTGCGATACCGACATCGCATCACCGCTCGAACGGCGTATCGGCCGCATACGCCCGCGAATGCCGGCGAACGGCTCGGCGCGCTCGAACCTCAGGGAGTTGGCGACCATCGTGCGCGGGCAAATCACTCGGCGGGTCATTAGGATATCGAAGACTATTCAGGCGCAGACGCATCCGCGAGCTGGCCGTCACTAAACGAATCTATAGATGATCTACAGATTCGGCTGCTCAGCAAGAGGATCCGACGTCACAACGACATATCGTGGCGCGTCGCATCCCGCTGGAGAGCATCGCGCTTAACCGGCAGGCCGTCAGCTCGCGCCGCTAACCTTTGGCAACTATCGCCGCGTGTTCCATGCCGCGTGTAGGCCGGGGGTACGGGCGGCTTGATCCGGGCCGCTGGACGCGGGCAAGGAGCCAGAACGTGATCGTTGTCCATGGCGGGAGCGGGATCTTGACGGGGTCTTTCTTGCGGGGGAAGCGACGGCCGGAGCAGCCGGGTCTCCACGTCGGCGATGGCGGTCGCGATCTCCCACCGCTCGTGAATAGCGGTCCGGGAACTCCTGGATCGGGTATGCGTCGGGGTCGAGCAGCGTGCTTGCCAGGCGAACAGTTCACTGAACGAGGCGTCGTCGCCAGCCTGGCCATCGGGCGAGATGCTGTATTCGATGACCCGTACCGCGATGCCGGGGATCTGGGCTGGATCGGATGCACCAAAAGCCGGCAAGCCCGCCCTGGGCGCCCACCCGGCTCCAAGAACCGCCGCCCCGCACCCCACCACGACGTCGGGAAAACGATCAAACGAGAAACCACACTCGCCGCCCGCAGGCAGGTTAAACGAAAAGCTAAGTTAGCGGGAGGGCCGTCAGCTCGGGATCTCATAGACGGCGCAGTCGCCGGCCTCGTGCCGCAACCGGGCGAATCTACCCAGGCCCGGGGCGGGCCGGTTATAACTCTTGTCGACGAAGAGCCAGCGGACACCGTACGCGTCGTGTAGCCGCCGCACCGCCTCGGACGAGGGACGGTGGAATGCCGCATTGTTGTCCGCCAGCCGCCGTCGATCCCAGAAGGGGATCATCGAACCCTCCCCGTCGTCGGGAATGTTCCGCTTCACGGTCTCCGCATGCGTTCTTGCGGAAAATTGCCAATTCTCGACCAGGACACGCCGCTCCGTGTATGCCGATACGGAAAAGAAGTTTCGAACGTCGCATTTGCCCACAACCGCGGTGCACACCGAGTTGGTGGCGACCAGATCGTCAGGGCGTGAGTGGTCCCGCAGCCACCGCCCTGCCTCGAGAGTTCCGGAGCTGATCGTCGTCTTCTCAAGTGCCGGGGGAGTCGCCCCAGCCGCCCCCTGCCACATCTGGCGGACGTGAAGCAGACTCGCGGGAAGGGCTATCCCGGTGAAGAAGGCGACAATGAAGGCCGGCGACAGCGGCCGCAGGACACGGCGCCGGCGTCCGAGCATGGCCAGGACCACCACGAACACTCCGGTGATCGCCACGAGCGCGACGAACGGACCGAGCATCCGCAGCACCGCCACATCCGCCGTGGGCCTGGTACTTCCATCCAGCTCGCGGACTGCAAGAAAGGCGACGACTCCACCCCCTGCCGTGCTGAGAAGCGCGACCCGAAAACCCGGGGTGATCCGCTCCCGGAATATGGTGGCCAGCCCGCAGGCGGCCGCCAGGGAAATGTAAGGAATCACACCACCGAAGAAGAACAGCTGAGAACTGCCGGGGAAACGCAGGATCATGCTGGCGCCGACTCCGGCCACGCTCATCCCGAGGATCAGGAGAATCGGTGGGTCGCAGAAGGTCCTCCGCCGGACGGTGAGACCAAATACGCCCGCCCAGATGCAGACCCTGCCGAAGACGCTGAGCAACGCCACAAGGGCTACCAGCGCCACGGAGGGATCGGGAGTAGATGCGGCTTCCGTGGCGATCGACCCGAAGGCCGACCCAGGATGCACGTCCATGCCGTCAGATGTGCCGCCGAACAGCACGAATTGCGCGATCAGCATGGATGGCATCGCGGCCAGAATCGCCACGAGGGCGGGCCGGTGAAGACGCCACTGCGCCACCATCGTCGCGATCACCACGACGGAGAGCCCGGCTAGGAGAATGGGAAGAAAGATGGCCTTCCCCCCCATCACCGCCATGAGCAAGGTGACGAACAGCGTCCAGGGGCCGGCACCCGATCTCGGCCGGCGGAGAATGTCCACGAGCAGCAGGACGACAGGGGCGAACAACATCACACCGAACCCCTGCGTGGGGCTATACCACGGGCTTTCGTCGCACGACAGGACGTTGGCCCCGAGAGACGGTGCCCACACGTAGGGAGTCGGCGCCCATGCGAGAAAGGCGATCCCGAGGGCCACCAGCCCCGGCCACCACCGGCCGGTCAACCGCCGCGCGATCGCGAAGAACAGAACGAGCGACGCCGCCAGGATCGGCACCAGGAACAGCCGGTACACCAGGGTCTGTGGCTCGATCCCGGTCACCCAACTGGTGGCCGCCATGTCGGCGTAGGCGAACCAGTGGTAATAGAGCGGCTCGCCGGCAACGGACGGGTAGGTCGGGGGCATGTGGTGCTTCAGTTCGCCGACGAGGCCGAGGTGGAAAGGCAGGTCGACGTAGGGCCTCGTATATCCGGGCGAGGCCAGCCCGTGATAGCTGAAAAACGCGGATCCACTTGAGAGTACCGTGAATGCGATCAGAACGGCGACACCCCAAGCGTAAGACGCCGGGACTCGAATGGTGTTCCCCGCTCCTCGCCAGAACCGCCGCAGTGCCGGTACAACAAGGAACGCGGCGACCGTGGCGCCCGGCCACACGAGCACCAACAATGGATGCCCTGCCCACCGTGCCGGCACGTAGCCGAGAACAATGATCGCGTGACCGAGCACCGTGCCAGCCGCCACCTCCTCGGCGAAAAACCGCGATCCCCCGCGGCAAGCACGCCAGAGCAGCACTCCCGGTACCGTTGCTCCCAGAATCACGGAGGCGCCGAACACCGCCGTTTCTCGGAAAGAGACATCGTAGTAACGAAGAACCGCCACGGTCACCGCAAGGACAAGCGCCGTAGGGACCCAACCCGATCGCAGGAGGTTCATCGTCCATCGCCTCGGACGATCCGACCGCACTGGCACCACTCTTTGATGAACCGCCTGCGCCTCTGTCATCTTCGCTCCTTCAGCGTTTGCCGCAAACGAAAAACGCGGCGCGCACCAACGTAGCAACATTCGGATGATGATCTCGCAAACATGGGGCATCCGGATTGTTCATCTTGGTAAATCTTGCAATTGACCACGGATGACACCTAGCACTTCGGACGAAGCGTCAGCAGCTGGCACGACACCCCCATAAAATGTGTTTCGCCATACTTCAGAAGCCATCGCAGGCAATAGCGGCGAGACGCATATGGTGAATACGTGGAAGACATAGAGCGCGACAATCGTCAATCGCACGCCGATGCGGAAGACGCCAATGGCGGCGGTTCGATCTCGAGCGTAAGAGCCGCCGTGGTCGTCACAACGATCGGGCGGCCCCCGCTGCTGGATCACCTGCTGGCGTCCATCCACGCGCAGACACTCCGCCCGAGTGAGGTGATCGTCGTCGATCAGAGCAGCGATAACGGTACGCGCAAGGTCGTCGACGCCTGGACCGATCGGCTACCGATGCGCTATCTGACCTCTGCTCCAGGCGCATCGGCCGGACGGAACGCGGGTGTCGGCGCGCTGGGAGAATACGATCTCGTCGCCTTCCCGGACGACGACACCAGCTATGTGCCCGATACCCTCGCCCGGGCCGCGACAGCCCTCTCGAACGGCGTCTCGGCAGGCGCGGTATCCGGCCGCCTGCTGGGCACGCCCGATCGCCCGGCCCAGTTGGAGTCGTCCTTCGGCGACCAGCCGATGTCGTTGGACCACAGGACGGTATGGACCAGCGCCATCGAGGCAACGTGCTTTTTCAGTCGCGATTTCATCCGAACCGTCGGTGGGTTCGACGAGGATCTCGGAGTCGGCGCCGCGTCCCCCTGGCAGTCAGGCGAGGCAACGGACCTGCTTCTCCGCGGGCTCAAGGCCGGCTGGACTCTGCTGTTCGATCCGCGGATCGTGGTGAATGAGCACAATCCTGATGCCCCTTCCCCCCATGATCGCGCCGACCGCACGAAGGCTCGACGTTACGCCCGTGGCACGGGAGCTGTCTGCCGGCGCCATCACGGCCTTGGCACCCAGGTAATGATCGTCTTCCGCCCCCTGGCGGCGGCCGCGTTGAGCACCGTGTGCGGACGCTGGACGCGCGCCGGCTGGTACCTCCAGCGGGCCATCGGCCGCGTCGAGGGACTGACGGGGCACGTGCTGCCCGGGCCAAGGGAGTGAGCGGCATTGGTCTCGGCTACGTCTCCATGTCCGGGAGTAACGGCGCAGCGGGGGTACGTGGGTGCCGACATCAGCAGGCGGAGTTTTTTCCGAGGCTGCGGGGTTCGACTCGAAGGCCACCGACCTCAGCGTTGAGTTGGCGATATCCGGAACAACTGGATCACGGCGTCGCGAAGCCCTCGGGGAGCCCGGCGTTTCCGGACACCGTCGGAGCGCGCCGCCCCGCCAGCGGCCGCCACCAGTCCTCGTTCTCCGCGTACCAGCGCACGACGTCCGCGAGACCCTGGTCGAAGTCGATCTCAGGCCGGTAGCCCAGTCCTGCGATCTTGGTCATGTCGACCGCGTACCGCCGATCGTGTCCTGGCCGATCGGCGACGTACTCCACCATGTGCCAGCCGGCCCCCAGAGCCTCCAGCAGTTTCGCGACGAGTTCGGTGTTCGTGAGCGCCGTGCCGCCACCGATGTTGTACGTCTCCCCCGCGGATCCTTTCTCCAGCACGAGCTGGATGCCACGGCAGTGATCATCCACGTGCAACCACTCCCGTACGTTGCCGCCGTCGCCGTACAACGGGATCTTGCGGCCGTCGAGCAGATTCGTGACGAAGAGCGGGATGATCTTTTCCGGGTACTGCCGCGGTCCGTAGTTGTTGGAACAGCGGGTGATCCGGACGTCCAGCCCGTGAGTACGGTGATAGGCGCGGCAGAGCAGGTCCGCGCCGGCCTTGGATGCGGAGTACGGCGAGTTGGGCAGCAGCGGTTCGGTCTCCCGCCAGGCTCCGTCGTCGATCGACCCGTACACCTCGTCCGTGGAGACCTGCACGAAGATCTGGACCCCAAGCTTCAGCGCCGCCTGGAGCAACCGCTGCGTGCCGAGGACGTTCGTGGTCACGAAATCGGTGGCGTCGCCTATCGATCGGTCCACATGTGACTCCGCGGCGAAATTGACGATCACATCGTGGCCGGGTAGCACCTCCGCCAGGAGTCGGCCGTCGGCGATGTCACCGCGGACGAAGGTGAACCCCGGGACATCGGCGACGGGCGCGAGATTGGCCAGGTCGCCAGCGTAGGTGAGTTTGTCCAGCACTGTGACCTTGACGTCCTCCCATCCCGCGTACGCGTGGCGCAGGAGCGAGCGGACGTAGTGTGATCCGATGAACCCGGCGCCGCCGGTGACGAGAAATCTCATATGCGCAGTTGCACCTTACTGTGGTCGCCGACCATGAGCCGGTGGGCGTTGGGTACGTGTACGGCACGCGTCACCTCGACGTCCTTGCCGATCAGGGAGTACTCGATCCGCGGTACGCCCTGGATCGTGGAGCCTCCCAGGACGATCGAATACTCGATCTCCGCATCCTCGATCACGCAGTCTTCCGCGATAGAAGTGAACGGGCCCACGTAGGAGCGGACCACCTTGGTCCCGGCGCCGATGACGATCGGGCCGCGGAGCACCGAGTCCTCGATCACCGCCCCCGGGTCGACGACGACCCGCCCCTCCATCTCGGAGCGACCTGCCACCACGCCGTCCACGCGCGGTTGGATCTCTTCGAGAAGGATGCGGTTGCACTCAAGGATGTCCTGGAGGCGCCCGGTATCCTTCCAGTACCCGGTGACGATGTGCGAATGAACGCGGTGGCCGCGGTCGATCAGCCACTGGACCGCATCGGTGATCTCCAGCTCGCCGCGCGCGGAGGGCGTGATCATGCGTACGGCCTCGTGTACAGCGGGTGAAAAGGCGTACACCCCGACGATGGCCAGATCGCTCCTCGGCAGTTCCGGCTTTTCCTGCAAGCTGATGATGCTCCCGTCACGGTCGAGTTCCGCGACACCGTAGAACTGCGGCTCGGCGACCTTGCTGAGGAGGAGTTGGGCCGCGTAGCCGCCGGCCTGGAACGCTCCGATCAGGTTCCTAATGCCGCCGACGAGAAGGTTGTCACCGAGATACATCACGAAGTCGTCATCGCCCAGGAACTCCCGCGAGATGAGCACGCAGTGCGCGAGACCCAGCGGCGCCTGCTGCGGGATATAGGTGACATTGAGCCCGAAATGCGCGCCGTCGCCGACCGCAGCGCGGACCTCGTCCCCGGTGTCCCCGATGACGAGCCCGACGTCGGTGATCCCGGCCTCACGGATCGCATCCAAACCGTAGAAGAGCACCGGCCGGTTGGCCACCGGAACGAGCTGTTTCGCCGACGTGTGGGTGAGCGGGCGAAGCCGGGTTCCCTTCCCTCCGGTCAGCATCAGTGCCTTCACGATGGCAGGCCTCTTCCCGAGTCTTCCGTACGAGCGACAATGGGCTGCAGTTTTTCGGACATCTTCGACATTGCTTCCATAGGCTCTCCCTCGAAGGGCCGAATGCACTTCATGAAGCCTGCCACACACGCGCCACTCAACCAAGCAGCACAATCACCGTTTCGTTCAAACTAGACTTGTCGACAATCCGGACCATCTCGTCAGCCGGGCGCAACTAACAGCATGTTTCCATCATTGGAGCGGAGATATAAAAGGAGACGTCTACAGGTGGCATCAATCCGGTCAATTCTCGGCTCACCGCAGTAGATTCAGGCCGGACGCGGAAATGCTGCGCTGAGATACCTGATCGACCTTCGCCAGCTCCGTGAGGTGCCAATGTTCGTTTCCGTCGTCGTCCCGTGTTACCAGTCGGCGCAGACACTGCCGGAGCTCGTCACCCGGCTCACCGACGTTCTTCCCGGCGCGGCCATCGAACATGAGATCGTGCTAGTCGTTGACGGCAGTTCGGATGACACGTGGAACGTCGCCGCTGATCTGGCGCGCAGCCACCGGGAGGTCCGGGCGATCCAACTGACACGCAACTACGGGCAGCACAACGCCCTGATCGCCGGCGTACGCGCCGCCCGCCACGACGTCATCGTGACCATGGACGACGATCTGCAGCACCCGCCCGAGGAGGTTCCGCGGCTGCTCGCCGCGCTGACGGATGACATCGATCTCGTCTATGCGCGTCCGCTGGAGGAGGAGCACGGACTGGCGCGGAACCTCGCGTCCCAGCTGATAAAAATGGCGCTGTCCGGCCCGCTCGGGGTCCCGGGCGCCAGGTCCATCAGCGCCTTCCGGGTGTTCCGCACGTTCCTTCGCAACAGCTTCGAGGGCCTCGCCGGCCCGAATGCGTCGATCGATGTGGCCCTGTCCTGGGGGACCACCCGGATCGAATGCGTCGACGTGCGCATGGACCACCGCGCGTCCGGACGGTCCGGCTACACCCTGCCAACCCTGCTGCGTCATGCCGTCAACGTGCTCGTCGGTTACAGTACGGCACCACTACGATTCGTCAGCTACCTCGGCCTGGTAGTCGGGGCGTTCGGGCTGCTCCTGTGCGGCATCGTGTTGTGGAGCTACCTCTCCGGCGAAACCACCGTCGCGGGATTCACCAGCGTGGCCTCGATGATCGCACTCTTCTCGAGCGCCCAGATACTGGGAATCGGGGTGCTCGGCGAGTATCTGGGCCGTGTACACGCGTGTGGCATGGGCCGCCCCACATACGTCATCCGCAGCGAGGTTGACCTGGCGGCCGCTGAGGAGACCGTGGATCTGCGATCCGACGTCCTCTCCTAGCGACCGCCATCGCCTCATCGCGCCCCAAAGTACGAGACGACGCTCTCCACAACGCGGTCCAACTCGCGCCAACAGATCGGAGGGCACATGCGCGAGGCAAGGCTTGGGCATTTCGCGGCCAAGGAGCGAGAGCGTGGCAGGGCCAACCGGCGACCGCATTGTTCACTGCGATCATGACTGCAACCGACCAGACGGCGATTCCGTTCAATCGGCCCTACGTCTCCCGTGACGAGCTTGGCTACCTCACGGAGGCGATGCGACAGGGGTTCACCAGCGGCGACGGACCGTTCACGCGGCGCGCCACCGCGCTGCTCAAGGAGCTCAGCGGAGCGGGCGTGGCGCTGCTCACCACGTCGTGCACGCACGCCTTGGAGATGACCGCGCTCCTGCTCGACCTCCGGCCCGGCGACGAAGTGATCATGCCATCGTTCACCTTCGTCTCGACCGCCAACGCGTACGCCCTCAGGGGGGCGGTGCCAGTGTTCGTCGACTGCCGGCCGGACACGCTCAACGTTGACGAGAAGCTCATCGAGGGCGCGATCAACGAGCGCACCCGGGCCGTCGTCGTCGTCCACTACGCGGGGGTCGCCTGCGAGATGGAGACGATCCGCAAGATCTGTGAGCGGCACGGCCTAGCCCTGATCGAGGACAACGCCCACGGCCTCGGCGGCGCCTATCGCAGCAGGCCCCTCGGCACCTTCGGTGAGATGGCGGCGCAGAGCTTCCACGCGACGAAGAACGTCGGGTGCGGTGAGGGCGGCGCGCTGTTGCTGAACGACCCCGGGCTCATCGCGCACGCCGAGATCGTCAGGGAGAAGGGCACGGACAGGAGCCGCTTCTTCCGCGGCCAGGTGGACAAGTACCGCTGGGTCGATATCGGCTCAAGCTATCTGCCCTCCGATCTGCTCGCCGCGGTGCTGACTGCCCAGCTCGAGTCGTTCGACGTCATCCAGCGACGTCGCCACGCGGTATGGGCGCGGTACCACGAGGAGCTGGCCGACTGGGCCGTGGCGAACCGTGTCGTCCAGCCGTTCATTCCGGACGGCTGCGAGCACGCGGCGCACCTTTACCACCTACTCCTTCCCGACCTGGAGAACCGGCAGTCCTTCATCGCCCACCTCGCGGAGCGGGGCGTGTGCGCGGCGTTCCACTACCAACCCCTGCACGCCGCACCCGCAGGCGTCCTGCACGGCCGGGTTGCCCCCGGAGGATGTCCCGTGACCGAGCAGGTCGCCGACCGCTTGGTACGGCTGCCGCTCTTCGCCGACCTGGACGAGGACGACGTGACCCGCGTGATCGAAGCCGCGCGTGCCTACGAGGTGAGCAGATGGGCTGGTACGACGTGACGGAGGTGTGGCGGCGGCGATGGCGGGCGGGCGGCGAGACAGCGCTGGCCTCGAAGGGCCCGGGCGGGGCGGTGTGCCGGTTGAACGCTGCGCAGTTGAAACGGCTGGCCGCAGCGCTGGATGAGGGCCCGGCCGCGCACGGGTGGGGACAGGATCAGCGCTGGACTTTGGCCCGGATCATCATGCTCATCGGCCGGATGTTCCACGTTCGCTATACCTTGCGCGGCATGTCCTGCCTGCTGCACCGCATCGGCTTTTCTGTGCAGGTTCCCGCGCATCGGGCGGCCGAGCGTGATGCGGCCGCGATCGCGACCTGGCGGATGCGGACCTGGCCGCGGGTAAAAAGTTAGCGGCGGCGAGTGGGGCCTGGATCTGCTTCGAAGACGAGGTCGGGCAGAAACTGCGCCCGCCCAAGGTCTGCGCCTGGGCCGGCCGTGGCCGCACTCCCGTTCTGGAGGTCTCGGGCAAGGGATCGGGACGGGTGTCGGTCGCCGGGATCGTGTGACTCAAGCCCGGGATGCGGGGCCATGTGTTCTACCGGCTGCGCATCTACCGCGGTCGTAAAGGCGAACGCTGCAGTTTCTCCGAAGCCGACTACGCCGCCGCGATCACCGCCGCCCACCAGCAGCTGCGCGCCCCGGTCATTCTGATCTGGGACAACCTCAACACCCACCTCAGCGCACGGATGCGCACCTTCATCGATGCGCACACCGATTGGCTGACGGTGGTGCCCCTGCCCGCCTACGCCCCCGGCCTCAACCCCGTCGAAAGCATGTGGCCCAGATGAAGAACGGTCTGGGCAACCTGTCCGCCGGCACCATCGACCAACTCGCCGCCACCGTCAAGAACCGGCTCAAACGCATCCAGTACCCGACTCGAACTCATCGACGGGTTCCTCGCCCAGACCGGACTCACCCTCGAACCCGAGCCCCCATAGGAAAGAGACCCCAGCCTTTCAACCTCTGTACTCTCCTGAGTTGTGACTGGTCAGGTCCCGGCGGCTTGCCGGATTTGATCTTGATGGCTTGAGTGTCGATCATGGTGAGGTGTCCGCTGAGCTGCCGTCCTATGAGGAGGAGCTCGCGGGGCTCGTGCTCGAACTTCGGGCCGAGGTGGCCGCGTTGCGGGCGGAAAACGCCGAGTTGCGGGCGCAGCTGGGTAAGAACAGCCGGAACTCCTCCAAACCGCCGTCGCGACGGGCCGGCGAAGCCGGCGCTGAAGTCGCTGCGGGGTAAGAGCGGTCGGCGGCCGGGCGGACAGGCTGGGCATCCGGGCCAGACGCTGTGTCAGGTCGCTGATCCTGATCGGCGTGAACGTCACGTTCCCCGCAGCTGTCGTGGGTGTGGCAGAGGGCTGGCCGGGGCGCCTGATGTCGGGTTGGAGCGGCGGCAGGTGTTCGACATCCCGCCGATCGCGGTGTCTGTGACCGAGCATCGGCTCATCAAGCGGCGGTGTCGGTGTGGGACGGTGACGTGCGCGGATGCCCCGGCGGGGGTGGATGGGCCGGTGCAGTACGGTCCGAACGTCGCCGCGATCGTCATCTACCTGTATGTGGGGCAGTTTTTGTCCAAGGACCGCACCGCCAAAGCGCTGGCCGAGCTGTTCGGCACCCCGATCTCAGGCGGCACGGTGGCGGCGATGACCGCGCGGGCCGCCGCCGGGCTGAGTGGCCGGGGCGGATTCGCTGAGCAGGTCCGGGCCCGGTTGACCGCCGCGCAAGTGGCGCACTTCGATGAGACCAGGTTGCGGGTCGCGTCCCGGCTGCGGTGGGTGCACTCGGCCTCGACTGGCAAGTATGTGCTGATCACGGTGCATGACAAGCGCGGGGTCGAGGCGATGAACGCCGCCGGGGTCCTGCCGCACTTCACCGGGGTAGCGGTGCATGACGGCTGGGGACCGTATGACACCTATGACAAGGCGACGCACGCCCGCTGCAACGCTCACATCCTCCGGGAGCTGCAGGCCGCCATCGACCACCACGCCCAGACCGGCGGGGATGATGAATGGTGCTGGGCAGCCCAAGCCGCCGATGCGCTGCGCATCATGACGCCTCATCGATGAAGCCCTTGCCCGGGACGGCACCCTGAACAGCGTCGATGCCGCCCGGATGGCCGAGGCCAAGCACGACTTCCGATCCGCCGCCCGGCTGGGCGCCCGTGCGACCGCGGCTCGGGCCACCAAGCTGGAAAAGGACCACAACGCGCTGGCTCGCCGGTTGATCGACAAGCATGACGATCACCTGCGGTTCACCATCGACGCGCGGGTGCCGTTCGACAACAACGCCGCGGAACGCGAGATCCGGATGATCAAGATCCGGCAGAAGGTCTCAGGCTGCCTGCGTACCCTCACCGGCGCCGAGCGGTTCTGCGCCATCCGTTCCTACCTGGCCACCACCGCCAAACATGGCCTTGGCCTGCTGGACGCCCTTACCCGGCTCACCAACCGGCATCCCTGGTTGCCCTCCACGGCCTGAAATACAGCTCACATAACCTCAAGCAGCTGACCAGTCACCCTGAGTTTAAGGAAGAGGCCGTTAAGGCGATGATCGAGACGTCTCGTCCGATCGTCCAGGTGGCCAAAGAACTCGGATTTTACGAAGGAACTCTCGGAAACTGGGTCAACACCTATATGCAGGTGACGAGCCGCCACTGACCGTGAGCGAGCGTGCCCGGCTTCGCCAGCTCGAACGCGAAGCCCGAGAGCTCCGCATGAAGAACGACTTTTTGAAAAAAGCCGCCTTGAGTTCAAGTGGTCAACGCAACAGCCGCAGCCAATCTATCAGCGGGGGCCTGATACCTAAGCGTCTTGCGGGGCCGGGTGTTTAGTTTGAGTGCGATCCGGTCAAGATCTGATTGATCGTAAATGCCGAGATCGGTTCCTTTCGAGAAGTACTGGCGAAGCAGGCCGTTTGTGTTCTCGTTGGTGCCCCGTTGCCACGGGCTCTTGGGATCGCAGAAGTAGACCTGAACATCGATGGCGAGGCTGAAACGCTGGTGATCGGCCAGCTCGGTGCCCCGGTCTCAGGTCAGCGAGGCCATCAGCCCCTCGGGCAGTTGCCGGACCTGCCGGGTAAGCGCAGAGATGACGCTGGTGGTGTCCTTGCCGGGAACACGCACGAGCATC
>JBJMIW010000079.1:0-8380 GCA_045806665.1 Actinoallomurus sp. | reverse complement strand
GCCGGGGAAGCGGTAGCGGGACCCGAGGACCCGGATGCCGAGCTGGGTCTCGGCGGGCAGGGCGTCCACCACGTCGTCGAAGGACTGCTGGGCCACCGATATCCGGCTTCGTCCGTCGATGTCCCGAGCCCGCATCGAGCCGCTGACATCCAGGACGAGCTCGACCTTGGGCGGCTCCGTGGCAGTGGCCTTGGCGGCGGGGGCGGGTGGCACGCCCACCATGGCGAGGGCGGCCAGCATGCACAGCAGGCCCGCCGCGCACCGTCGTCTGATGATCACCGGAGGATCCTATTGATCATCAAGCGGCATGCTAAATCGGCGCGAGTCGGGCAGTAGGGCGAGCGATCAGGACCGCGACTCGGTCCCCTGCATGCCTTGACGCGCTCCCCAGCCTGAAGGCTGGGGATTCAGTCCGTGCCGGTTCATGCGGCGCCTCTGTGGCTTCCTGCTTCGTTGGGCTGTGCCACCGGGTGGGGTGGTCTTACCTGCCCTCCACCGGGACGGCGTGCGTCGTCCCGCCCACTGGTGTGGGAGGCGTTTAGCCTCTCCGCCCGTCCGGCGGCGAGGATGTTCTTGGCAGATGTACGGCAGCCCGGCGGCGCGGGCGTCCTGTCGCGCGCGCAGCCCATCGTTGAACACCACCCGCGCGCACCCGAACGCTTTGGCCAGCGCGGTCCGCTGCGCGGGGGTGGGGTCGAGGCGGTAGGCGTATCGTAACCGCATGGCACCGCACCCTACCGCGTCCTATAGCTAAGTAGGGCGCTTTTCGTAATGGACGAGGCTGGACCTGCCGGGACGCGGGTCTGCGGGACAGTCCGCTTCACCTCGAGCCTGGGGGCTGGAGTACTACGGACGAACGCGGTAGCGTTCCTGGTCCGACGGACGAGGTCCTTCCGGGCCGTCCCGGCCGACGCGGAGCATCTGCGAGACGCGCACGATGCGGAACCTGCGGTCCAACACCACGAACTCCGGCCCGCTCATCGCCTCGATCCGGTCCGCGGCGTCGTTCCATTCGGCGATCTGCTCCGGCTCGGCGGGCTCGCCCTGGAACTCCAGCAGCCGGGGCAGCAACTCGCTGAAGTACTTCGCCAGGTGCGTACGGGCCTGGCTCGGACCGTCCGCGCCGGTCAGGGGCTCCCAGGAGTCTCCCTTGATCTCCACGACGGTGAAGGTGGGCGGGAGCAGCACCACACCGGGATGGGTGCGGATCGCATGCCGGGCCTCGATCTCGACCGTCTCGGGCACGGTGCCGGGGATGGGCAGATGCCCGACGAGGTTCAACCGCAGCTGCGCCTCCCACTGCCCGGCCGGCACCCGCGGCTCGATGAGGTAGTCCTCCAGGAGACGATCGCCATCCGGCGGGTCCGTGTCGGTCGGCCGCGGGGGCTCCATCAACCGCTGCCCGATCAGCGTGAACTTTTCAACCCTGATCACCCGGTAGCGGCGGTCGCCGATCTCCCACTCGTCCTTGGGGAGCTGCCTGCCGTCCTCCGGGTCGAGCCGGTCGGCCACCGCACGCATGGTATCGGCGGTCTCCGGATCCTCCTCCCGCTTGGCACCCCTGCGCAGGTCGGCGGCCAGGGTGTACCGGGCGCCCTCCGGATCGCAGGCACCGAGGGAGCCGATGCGCCACTCGGTGCCCTTCTGCACGGCGTACCCGAAGTCGGGCGACCCCGCGGGGAGCAGTTTGGAGAAGGTCCGGATGCGATCTCCGAGGTCCCGATCCCGCATCGCGGCGACCGGCTCCAGGTCTGCGACGACATTGATGTAGTCGTACCCAGGCATTAAGGGAAAGGACATGGCACCATCCTTACCCGCCACTTCCCGGACGCGCATTGATTTCCAGCGGATCCATGGAAGAACGGCGCGGAGCAATGATCTTACTGGTCAGCCCCTCGACAGCGGTTTTCGCATTAGGGACAAACGGCGGCTTTCCGGATTACGTTGTTAATGACGCTAAAGGCGATTGTGGGTGCCGATATCCTCGCTTCATGATCGAGACGTGGGAGCCCACAGCCGCGGGCGTACTCCGGTTGCCGTCCGGCCGGCTGGTCCGCGGCCGGGGACTCCGCCGCCCGCTTCCGGACGGCCCACGGCCCGCCTTCGCGGTGTACCTCCTGGGCCACGAACCACCGCCCGTCCCCTGGGAGTCCCGATGGGTCCGCTGGCCGGACTTCCGGCTGCCGCCCGACCGCACTGCCGCCTCGGACGCCTTGCGCGAGGCGTGGACGCGCGCCGAGACCGAACGCGTCGAGATCGCCTGCGGCGGCGGGTACGGACGGACCGGGACGGCCCTCGCCTGCCTCGCCGCGCTGGACGGCGTACCCGGCGAGGAGGCGGTCGCCTACGTGCGGGAGCACCACGCGAAGCGCGCCGTCGAGACGCCCTGGCAACGCCGCTTCGTCACACGCTTCCGGTGATTCAGCCGGTCACCGACGCGCCGGCGGCCGCCGTTCGAACGAGAGCGAAGCGCGCCCAGGACGGAGGTCGGTCGACAGGACCACGTCGGCCCGGTCGCGCGTTCCTTCCCGGAGGAGCATCTCGGCCTCCTGCGCGGCCCAGCGCTCCCAGTGCGGCGCGTACGTGTCACCGTCGCGGTCCAGCCCGCGCCGGCGGCGGGTGTGGTCGGCGGCCTCGATCCACACCAGCACGCTCGCGTACGTGGCCGCCCGGCGCACTCCGGCGCCGACACCCTCGACGATGAGCAGGCCGGGCGGCGGAAGCCCGGCCGGCGCGCCCCACACCCCGTTGGTCCAGTCGTAGCGCGGGACCCGCGCGGTCCGCCCGGCGGCGAGCGGGACGAGGACGTCCGAGACCAGCAGGTCGACGCCCTTCTCCAGACCGTCCCAACCGCCGTAGAGGTCCTCGAGGCTCACCACCGGCGCGTCCAGTTCGTCGTGCAGGAGCGCGGCCAGGGTCGACTTGCCGGAGCCGGACCGTCCGTCGATGGCGATGACCCGCGTACGGCCGGCGCGCGGCGGTGCCGCGCGGAGCAGCACGCCCAACTCCCGGGCGACCGTCACTCTCGGCTCCTCTCCGGACCTCGCGCGAAAGACTCGGGATACGGCGCGACCTCGACCCGACGAACCACCGCATACGCCCACCAAGTCCCCCGCGCGATGGGCCTTTACCGAGTGTTCCGTACACTGCGCGTCATCGCCCAGACTGCCTCCTGTGCGCTCCCTTCACGTTTTCGACATGGACGGAACCCTCCTCGGAGGCACCACTGCCAGCCTGGAGATCGCCCGCCGACTCGGTTCGGTGGAGGAGCTGATCGAGCTGGAGGCGCGGTTCGCCGCCGGGGAGATCGACACGCGAGGTTTCTCCGCCGCCATCCACGCGCTGTGGCGAGATCTGACGCCGTCGGTCGTTGCCGACGCCTTCGCCGCAAGCCCCTGGCTGACCGGGATCGACGAGGTCTGCGCCGACATCCGGGAGCGCGGCGAGCGGTCCCTGGTGATCACCATGTCTCCCGACTTCTTTGCCCGCCACCTCCTCGACCTGGGCTTCGATGACGTGATCGCCTCCCGCTTCCCGGCGCTCCCCCTCGTCGAGCCGCTCGATCCGGCGAACGTCCTGACGCCACGCGACAAGGTCCGCGTCGTGGCGGAGATGTGCGAGCGGTACGGCCTGTCGCACGCGGAGTGCGTCGCCTACGGGGACTCGATGTCCGACGCTCCGCTGTTTCGGCGGCTGACCAGGACCGTGGCGGTGAACGCCGATCACCACCTGGCCGACCTCGCCGCGCTGAGCTACCGCGGTGACGACCTGGCGGAGGCGTACGCGCTCGGCCGGTCGCTTCTCGGCGGCGCGTGATCGATGGCTCAGAGGCGTGGGATGTTGCGGAGGTTCGAGCGGGCGAGCTGGATCATGCGGCCGACGCCGCCGTTCAGCACCAGCTTGCTGGTGGTCGTCGCGAACCCGGCCAGCTGCTCTCCGGTGATTCGGGGCGGGATCGACAGCGCGTTCGGGTCGGTGACCACGTCCACGAGCGACGGACCCGGGTGTGCCAGCCCCTCACGAAGCGCGTCGCGTACGTCCCGTGGATCCTCGACGCGGACGGCGTGCGCTCCGGCGGCCCGGGCGATCGCGGCGTAGTCGGTGGGCGGATAGGTGGTCGCGTACGGCGGGAAGCCCCCGACCAGCATCTCGAGGTCGACCATGCCGAGCGCGGAGTTGTCGAACAGGACCACCGTCACCGGTAGGTCGTACTGCGTGAGCGTCAGGAAGTCGCCCATCAGCATGGAGAAACCGCCGTCCCCGGACATGCTGACGACCTGACGGTCGCGGTCGAGCAACTGCGCGCCGATGGCCTGGGGCATGGCGTTCGCCATCGACCCGTGGTTGAAGGACCCGAGCATCCGGCGCCGGCCGTTGGGGGAGATGTAGCGGGCCGCCCAGACGTTGCACATCCCGGTGTCGACCGTGAACACCGCGTCTTCGGCGGCCTCCTCGTCCAGGACCGCGGCGACGTACTCCGGGTGGATCGGCCGGTGGCGCTCGACGTTGCGGGTGTAGGCGGTGACGACTCCTTCGAGGGCGTCGGCGTGCTTCTTCAGCATCCGGTCGAGGAAACGACGGTCGGTTCTCTCCCGTACCTGCGGGATGAGCGCGCACAGCGTCTCGCGGACGTCTCCCCAGATCGCCAGGTCGAGGCGGGTGCGGCGGCCCAGGTTCTCGGCCCGGATGTCGACCTGGACGGTGCGCACGTCCTCCGGCAGGAACGCGGTGTACGGGAAGTCGGTGCCCAGCAGGATGAGCAGGTCGGCGTCGTGCATCGCGTCGTAGGCGGCGCCGTAGCCGAGCAGCCCCGACATGCCGACGTCGAACGGGTTGTCGTACTGGATCCACTCCTTGCCGCGGAGTGCGTGCCCGACCGGCGCCTTGACCCGGTCGGCGAACTCCATGACCTCGTCGTGGGCTCCGGCAGCCCCGCGCCCGCAGAACAGCGTGATCGCGTCCGCCTCGTCGACCATCCGTACCAGTTCTGCGATCTCGGCCTCACCCGGGCGTACGGCCGGCCGCTCGGTGACGACCGCGGCGGGACCCTCGCGATGCGGCGCCTCCTGTCCGGCGACGTCGCCCGCCATGGCCACCACGGAGACGCCGGAACCGCCGATCGCGTGCTGGATCGCGGTCAGGGCGACCCGGGGCATCTGCTCCGGCGTCGAGACCAGCTCGCAGTAGGTGCTGCAGTCGGCGAACAGCAGGTCCGGGTGGGTCTCCTGGAAGTACGCCGTGCCGATCTCGGCGCTGGGGATGTGCGCGGCCAGTGCCACGACCGGCGCCATGCTGCGGTGCGCGTCGTACAGCCCGTTGACCAGGTGAACGTGGCCGGGACCGCTGCTCCCGGCGCATGCGGCAAGACGCCCGGACAGCTGCGCCTCCGCGCCGGCGGCGAACGCGCCGGTCTCCTCGTGGCGTACCTGCACCCACTCGATGGCGGAATTGCGCCGTACGGCGTCGGTGACGGGATTCAGCGCGTCCCCGACCACACCGTAGAGCCGCCTGACGCCCGCGCGCGCGAGCAGATCGACGAACTGGTCCCCGACCGTGCGCTTGGCCATCGCGCAAACCCCCTACGGCGCGCCCGCCCTACCCGCAGTCGTACACAAAGCACGTTTCCGTAATCCGGTGAACGCCGTAAAAGTCTGCCAAAAGCACGCCCAAGTCGCGCGCGCGGCCGGGCGACGAGCGCCTCGCCGAACAGGCCGAGGCGGTGGCGGCGAAGACGTACGAGTCCGCGTCCGAGGCGTCCACGGACCCCGCCGCCTCCACGTCATCGTCGCGGGCTTGAGGCGGCCCCGCGCCACCCGCGCGGCCGACCGCCGCCCCGGTCGCATTGCCGGGCACGACGGTCGGCCGACCTCTCTTCTGCCGCACGGCGGGCCCGCCGGCATCCACGGCGCCATGTCGGCCGGGGCAGGGCCTTCCAGGCCATCAGGTCTTTTCGCGCCGGCCGAAGAGAGCCTTACTTACACTTGGGGCCGCACTTGCCTTTGCCTTTGCGGTAGCCGTATTTGGCGCACCGGTGCGTCTTCTTGTCCATCTTGAGACAGCACCGGCTACACGGCACGGGTTTGGCAGCGACACGCGCCGATGCCGCGGTGCGGGCGCTGTTCTCCGCATAGGCGGGGCCGCCGACCAGCATGACGACTCCGATCGCCAGCATGGCGACGGCAACGGCTGCGGCGACCAGTCGCCTGATCTGTTGGATCATGAGACCACCCCTTTTCGCCATCCAGTCCACTTTGGCAAGCTTCACACCGTTTGCCGTTCCCGGATAGGGGCCGAAGGCCCTGGTCAGACGACATATGGACAAGATATGTGTCTTTGTTGAAGAGACTTTGTCAATGCCGCATTCGAGCGGGCAGGTGGTACCGCGTGCCAACGACCTGACGGGCAATGGAGGAGAACACAAAGCAGCGGCCCGAACTCGCTCATCCCATCGATAGCTAGGTAAATATCGCCTTTAGCCAAGCTATCCGGCTTTTTACCGACGTCTCCGTACGGTGCTTTCCAGCATGGACTGGAGGCACCCCTCACTCATGGATCCCCGCAGACCCGTACCGACGTCGAGCCTGCCGCGTTCTCACCGGCGTCGGCGGGCCGTGCGATGACCGGCGAATCACCCCTCGAGGCGCCTCCAGGAACCGTTCCACCGGCCGACAGCCGTCGCGTCCGGTGGTGGTTGTGGAGCTGGACCGTCGTGTGGACGACGATCCGTCTCCCGGGCGCCGGCGGCGCCTGGCGCTACTTCGCCGAGGGGAGCCGGTTGCTGTTCCACGGGGGCCGGGCCGGTGGCCTCCACCTCTACGCGGCACATCCGGAGCTGCAGATCGGGCCGATCGCCTTCCTGGTCGCCGCTCCCCTCCGGGCGCTGGGCTGGTGGCCGAGCCGGGTGGTGGCCGTGGCGCTGATGAGCATGACCGGCCCGCTCGTCCTCGGCGCGCTGTGGCGGCTGGTGCCCCCGTCCGCCCGGCGACCGTGGCGGCTCGGCCTCGCCGGGCTGGTCTTCCTTCCCGGGTGGGCCGAGCTGGTCACCCATGCGGGACACCTCGACGACGTCCTGGCGCTGGGCTTCGGAGTCGCCGCCCTGCACGCGGTCGCGCACGGCCGTGCCGTGCCGACCGGACTGCTCGTGGCGGCCGCCGCGGACGCGAAGCCGTGGGCGCTGGCGTTCGCGCCTCTCGTCCTCGTTCTCCCGGCGCGCACGTGGTGGCGGGCGGCCGCCGCGGTCATCGCCGGGATCGCGGTCGCGTGGCTGCCGTTCCTGCTGTACGACCCCGGTACCTGGGCCGTGACCAGGTTCGCCATTCCCAACGCCGTCTCATCGGGACTGCGGGCCCTCGGTGTCACCGACCCGGCCACGCCCTCCTGGGACCGCCCTGCGCAGCTCCTCCTGGGCTGCGCGCTGGGCACCGCGGCCGTCCTCAGGAGGAGATGGCCGGCCATCATCCTGCTCGCGACCGCAGCGCGGATCCTGCTGGACCCGGAGGTCTTCTCCTACTACATCTCCGGCGTCCTGCTCGGAGCCGTCGCCGCCGACCTCGTCGTGATGCGTTGGCGGTTTCCGTGGTTGACGTCGAGCGGCCTGGTCACGCTCCACCTGATGCGCCTGGCCGGCCACGTCGTGCCGATCCCGCTCCATGTCCTCGGGTTGGTGCGGGCCGGCTACGTCGTCGCCGCCAGTCTGGTCGTCCTGCTCGCTAAGGCTCCGGCCGGTCGGAGGACGGCCATCCCGGCCCGACGGTCAGGGGACGTCCCCGTCTCCTGCGGATGAGCGATCGGCGGTCGCAGCCGTACTCCGCCGACCGCCAGGCCGCCGCGAAGGTCACCGAGGCCCTGCCCAACGTCGCCGCGGTGGCGCGGACCAACCGGGAGTTCCTTCAGCGGGCCGTCCGGTACGTCGCGGAGTGCGGTGTCGACCAGTTCCTCGATCTCGGCAACGGCCTGCCGACGCAGGGTAACGTGCACGAGATCGCCCAGGCCGTCCACCGGCACGCCCGCGTCGTCTACGTGGACAACGACCCGGTGGTGACATCCCACGCGTAGGCGCTGCTGGCCTCCCACGAACGCACCGGTAACCCGTGCGGGCGGTCGAAAGGCTCGGCGAACGGCCTAGGGAAAACGGCGAAAGGTACCACGGAGTATTTCGTCCCTGAATGCAAGAAGGCCCGCCAGAGATGCTCTGGCGGGCCTTCCTCGATATATGTTTATGTCCGGCGGCGTCCTACTCTCCCACACCGTCTCCAGTGCAGTACCATCGGCGCTGAAGGGCTTAACTACCGGGTTCGGAATGGGACCGGGTGTTTCCCCTTCGCCATGACCACCGAAACGATCATAAGGACCGGACCGGGGGTTCGTCGTGGTTCCCGGC
>JBJMIW010000078.1:0-15592 GCA_045806665.1 Actinoallomurus sp. | reverse complement strand
AAACACTATCCCTACACCACCCTATTCACCGCAGCCGAGCTCTCGCCGAGGCCGGCCGGACGCGGCCGTGGCCGCCCGGCGTCCGGTCGGCCGGCTCCGGTGGGATGCGGACCGGTCCGCGTAACGCGTTCGTAACCCATTCGCTCACCCCTCTTGACGTGGAACGCTCCACCTTGAACATTTGCCACAGCACAGTGGCAAATCCCTTCGGAGGGAGCACACATGCCTCGGAAATCGGCCCTCGTGATGACGGCGGTCATGGTCGCGGCGACGGCGAGCGCCTGCGGCGGCGGATCGTCGGACAGCAAAACGATCAAGGTCGCGTACCAGAAGTTCGGCAACTTCATCGGCGCCGACGAGCTGTTCAAGAAGATCAAGCCCGTCTTCGAACAGCAGAACCCCGGGATCAAGCTCAAACTCATCCCGATCGACGCCGACGAGAACTCCTACTACACCAAGCTCAACCTCATGCGGCGGTCGCCGAAGACCGCACCCGACGTCGCGTACGAGGACACCTTCTTCGTCAACTCCGACGCCGAGGCGCGCTTCCTCATGCCGCTCGACGACAACCTGAAGGCGTGGCCGGACTGGTCCCAGTTCGTCGACGCGGCCAAGGTCGCCGGGCAGGCCTCCGACGGCCACACCTACGGCGTTCCCATGGGCACCGACACGCGCGGCCTCTGGTACAACAAGCAGATCTTCGCCAAGGCCGGCCTGCCGGCGACCTGGCAGCCGAAGACCTGGAACGACATCCTGGCCGCCGCGCGGCAGATCAAGGCCAAGGTCCCCGGCGTCATCCCGCTGAACGTCTACGCCGGCAAGGGCGTCGGCGAGGCCGCCTCCATGCAGGGCTTCGAAATGCTGCTGTACGGCACGGGCGACAAGCTGTACGACGACCAGACCAAGAAGTGGGTCGCACCGAGCCGGGGAATGGGCGCTTCGTTCGACTTCCTGAAGACGGTGTACTCCTCCGGCCTCGGCCCCACCCAGCAGCAGGCGCTCGACCCGCACTGGAGCGACAACGTCGGCGGGCAGGAGCTGCCCCAGGGCAAGCTCGCCATCGACCTCGACGGCTCCTGGCTGCCGCAGGCGTGGATCCCCGGCGGGGCGTCGGCCTGGCCGCAGTGGTCGAGCACGCTCGGCACCGCCGCCATGCCCACGCAGAACGGCCAGGCGCCCGGCAAGGTCACGCTGTCCGGTGGCTGGCTGCTGTCGGTCGGCGCCCGTACCAAGAACCCGTCGGCCGCGTGGAAGCTCGTGCAGCTCGCCATGAACAAGGAGAACTCGCTGTTCTTCTACGTCAAGGCGACGCAGGTGTCGGTGCGCAAGGATGTCGTCGCCGACCCGAAGTACCTCGAGGGCAACCCGACCCAGCGGTTCTGGACCGACCTGGTGTCCGTCACCCAGTACCGGCCCGCCTACAGCGTCTACCCCCAGATCTCCAACCAGCTGCAGGCCGCGACCGAGGCGGTCGTCACCGGCCAGTCCTCCCCCCAGGCGGCGATGAACGACCTGGCCGGCCAGACCAAGCAGATCGCCGGGCCGGACAAGGTCGAGGCGAAGTCCTGATGGGCCGTACGCGCCCCACGGCCGAAGGGACGCCCTGATGGTCGCCGTGGCCGAGCGCGCCGTCACCCGCCGCCCGCCCGCCCGGCGCGGGCGGCGGGCCGCCGGCCGGGTGCTGCCGCTGGTGCCCGCCTTCGGCCTGCTCGCGCTGTTCTTCGTCGGGCCGATCCTGTGGTGCGTCTACGCGTCGTTCACCGACATCGCGCTGACCGGCGCGGGCGCCAGCAGCCCGCACCTGGTGGGACTGCGCAACTACCGCCAGATGTTCGCCGACCCGGCGTTCACCAAGTCCCTGTGGCTCACGGTGATCTTCGTCGTCGGCTCGGCCGTGATCGGGCAGAACATCGGCGGCCTCGCGCTGGCCCTGCTCATGAACGGCCGGCACCGGACCGTCCGCGCGGTCGTGGGCGGCATCGTGGTGGGCGCCTGGGTCCTGCCGGAGCTCGTGGCGGGGTTCATGTGGTACGCGTTCCTGTCCGACCACGGCACCTTCAACGCCATCCTGCACGCCGTCGGCCTGCACGGCGGCAGCTGGCTGTACAACAGCCCCCTGGTGGCGGTGACGATCGCCAACGTCTGGCGCGGCACGGCGTTCTCGATGCTCGTCTACTCGGCCGCGCTGTCGAACGTGCCGGACGAGCACCTCGAAGCCGCGGCGGTGGACGGCGCGTCGGCGTTCGCGCGGCTACGTCACATCACGCTGCCGCTCATCCGGCGGGCCATGCTGACCAACCTGATGACGATCACGCTGCAGACGCTGGCGGTCTTCACACTGATCTTCGTCATGACCGGCGGCGGGCCGGGGACCAAGAGCCAGACACTGCCGATCTTCATGTACCAGGAGGCGTTCAAGTTCTACCACCTGGGCTACGGCGCCGCACTGGCGATCGTGCTGCTGGCCGTGGGCGCCGTCTTCTCGCTGGTGTACCTGCGGGCCATGCGGAAGGAGGTCTGATATGGCGATCGCCTCTCCCACCGCGCCGAGGCGGCGCACGGCCGCGGTCGCCGCGTACGCGGTGCTGGTCCTCGTCGCGCTGGCCTTCCTCGCGCCGTTCGGCTGGCTGTTCCTCGCGTCCGTCTCCACGCACGCGACACTGGACACGTCCATCCCCGACGAACCGACCCTGCGCAACTTCACCGACGTGCTCACCGGGGACAACCTGCACGCGCTGGCCAACAGCCTGGTGCTGTCGATGGGTTCGGCGCTGCTCACGCTGGTGCTCGCCGCGCCGGCGGCCTACCCGCTGTCGCGCTACGGCCGCAGGTTCGGCCGCCCGGTCCTGCTGGGCCTGCTGTTCGCCACCGGGCTCCCGATCACGGCGATCATGGTCCCGGTGTACGGGCTCTTCGTCCAGCTCGACCTGCTCGACTCGATCCCCGCCACGGTCCTGTTCCTCACCGCCACCGGGCTGCCGATGGCGATCTGGATGCTGAAGAACTTCATGGACGAGGTGCCGATCTCCCTGGAGGAGGCGGCCTGGGTGGACGGGGCGAACGGTCTGCGGGCCCTGCTGCGGATCGTGTTGCCGCTCATGATTCCGGGCACGACCGTGGTGTTCACATTCACCTTCGCGCTGACCTGGGGGAACTTCTTCGTTCCGTTCATCCTGCTGATCGATCCGGGCAAGCAGCCGGCCTCGGTCGCCATCTACCAGTACTTCGGAATCCACGGAATGGCCTCGTACGGCCTGCTGGCCGCCTTCTCGATCCTGTACTCGCTGCCCGTCGTCCTGCTCTACGCGGTGGCCCAGCGGACGCTGGGGAACGCCTTCGCGATGCAGGGCGCCGTCAAGGGCTGAGCCGGAGGAAAGCCTTCATGCGCATCGCCGCCATCGAGTCGACCGACCTGTTCGCCGGCTCGACGTCGCATCCCCGACAGATCGTCCGCGTGACGCTCACCGGGGCCGACTCCCCCCTCACCGAGATCCGGGTCTCGCTCACCGGCCCGGCCGTGACCACCCCCGAGCCCACCGTCGTCGCCCGCCTGGATCCCGGCGAGACCCTGGTCGCCGAGGTCGGCGTACGCCTCGCCGAGCCCGTCACCGAGGGGGCCGTCCGCCGCGTCACCGCCGCCGCCGAGACGCTCGGCGCGCCGGAGGTCCGCGTCACGCTCGACGGCGAGGTCGTCGCCGCCGTGACCGGTTGGACCATGTGGATGGTCTCCCACTTCCACTACGACCCCGTGTGGTGGAACACCCAGGCCGGCTTCACCGAGGCGTGGTACGACCTGCCCGCCGCCGAGGAGCGCCGGCCCGCCGTGGTCAAGACCGCGTTCGATCTGGTCCGCGCCCACCTGGAGGCGGCCCGGCGCGACGAGGACTACAAGTTCGTGCTGGCCGAGGTCGACTACCTCAAGCCGTACTGGGACGTCTATCCGGAGGACCGCGCGGACCTGCGGCGCTTCATCGACGAAGGCCGGATTGAGATCGTCGGCGGCAACTACAACGAGCCGAACACCAACCTGACGCACCCCGAGTCGACCATCCGCAACGCCGTCTACGGCGTCGGCTACCAGCGCGACGTCGTCGGCGGCGACCCGCGCTCGGCGTGGATGATCGACGTCTTCGGCCACGACCCGGCGTACCCGGGCTTGATGGCCGACGCCGGGCTCACCTCGTCCGCCTGGGCGCGCGGTCCCTTCCACATGTGGGGCCCGAACCGGCACGTCGGCGAGAACGAGCGGATGCAGTTCCCCGCCGAGTTCGAGTGGATCTCCCCGAGCGGCCGGGGCCTGCTGACGGCGTACATGGCCAACCACTACGGCGCGGGCTGGGTCATGGAGGAGCAGGCCCGCACGCTGGAGGAGGCCGCCGAGCTGGCGTACGGCCAGTTCAGCGAGCTGCGCCCGGTCGCGGCCACCCGCAACGTCCTGCTGCCGGTCGGCGCCGACCACGTGGTGCCGTCCCGGTGGAGCACCGAGGTGCACCGGGACTGGAACAAGCGCTACGTCTGGCCGCGCTTCGTCGTCGGCCTGCCCCGGGAGTTCTTCGCCGCCGTCCGCGAGGAACTGGGCGAACGCCGCCCGGTGCCGCAGACCCGCGACATGAACCCGGTGTACACCGGCAAGGACGTCTCCTACATCGACACCAAGCAGGCGCAGCGGGCCGCCGAGGTCGCGGTCCTCGACGCGGAACGGCTCGCCACGCTCGCCGCGCTCACCGGGGCTGCCTATCCCTCCGAGGCGGTCGACAAGGCCTGGCGGCTGCTGGCGTACGGCGCCCACCACGACGCCATCACCGGGAGTGAGTCCGACCAGGTGTACATCGACCTGCTCGGCGGCTGGCGCGAGGCGTACGAGCTGGGCGACACCGTCCGCACCGCCGCACTGGACCACCTCGCGGCACGGACCGACACCACGGGCCCGGGCCGCCCCGTGATCGTGGCGAACACCCTGTCCTGGACCCGCGACGGGATCACCACCGTCCGGCTGACCTTCGACGAGCCGCGTCCCGGGATCCGCCTCGTGGACGAGAACGGCGAGACGGTCCCCTCCCTGGCCGAGGGCGTACGGACGTCGGAGAGCGGCGGCGTCGCGGAGGTCACGCTCACCTTCCTCGCCCGCGCGGTGCCCTCACTCGGCTACCGGATCTACCACGTCGTCGACGCCGACGGCCTGCCTGCGGGCTGGACGCAGGCCGGCGGTGGTACGGAGGCGCGCAACGCGGCGTTCGCGGTGACCGCCGACCCCGCCCGCGGCGGTGCCCTCACCTCGATCCGTGACCTGCGGACCGGCGACGAACTGATCCGGCCGGGGGGCCTGGGCGGTGAGCTGTACCTCCAGGAGGAACACCCGACCCACCCGGTCTGGGGCGAGGGTCCCTGGCACCTCCTGCCGGCCGGACCCGGGCAGGGCGCCGGCGCACGCCCCGCGTCCGTCCGGGTCGAGGAGTGCCCGATCGGCCGCCGGATCGTCACCGAGACGACCCTGGACGGGCTGACGATCACCGGTGAGGTCCTGCTGTGGGACGGCGTCGACCGGGTGGACTTCCGCACCCACGTCGGCGGCTCGATCGGTCAAGACCACCTGCTGCGGGTCGGCTTCGACCTGGACGTCCCCGGCGGCCGCCCCGTCTCCGAGGTCGGCTTCGCGGCCATCGGCCGGCCCTTCGGCTTCCCGGACGCCGACACGGCCGAGAGCCTGTGGACGCTGGACAACCCCGCGCACACCTGGACGGCGTTGAGCGCGACCGTGCGGATCGCGCTGACCGGCGACGACGGGTCCCGGGAGGAGCACGCGGTGGGGGTGGCCGAGGTGATCGGCACCGACGAGGGTGAGCCCGCGCGCACCGTCCTGGCGGCCCTGGCCGCCCAGGGGGTGACCGCGACGTTCAGCCGTCCCGACGGCCCTCGCTACGGCGCGCTCGACGTCGACTCGAACCTCCCCGACGTACGGATCGTCCTCGGCGGGGACGACGCCTTCGCGGCCGAGGTGCTCGCGTCGGCCGGCCCGGTGTACGAGGCCGCGCTCGCCGAGCACGGCCGCGTGTTCGTGCCCGCCGCCCGCCCGCTGAGCGAGGTCTGGGTCCCGGACGCGGACCTGCGCGGCGTACGGGACCTGCCCGTGCTGATCGTCACCGACGTCGCCGCGCTGTGCACCGACCTCACCGACGCGACGATCGACGTCCGGCGCCCGGCCGGGCCGGCCGGGACCGACGCCCCGTACGCCGGCCGTTCGGTCGCGCTGCTGAACGCCGGGATCCCGGGCACGGTGACGACGCCGGGCGGCCGGGTCTACCTCAACCTGATGCGCGCCTGCAGCACCTGGCCGAGCGGCGTGTGGATCGACGGCCCGCTGCGGACGGCGCCCGACGGGTCGAGCCTGTCGTGGCAGCACTGGAACCACACCTTCGGCTACTCGCTGGTCGCCGGGGCGGGCGACTGGCGCACGGCCGGGTTCGTCCGGGCGGGTCAGGAGTACAACCACGCCGTCCTGGCCCGGCCCGCGACCCCCCATCCCGGCGAGCCCGCGCCCGCGGCCGGCCTGGTGACGGTCGAGCCGGACAACGTGCTGCTGTCCGCGCTGAAGCCGGCCGGCAACCCCCTCGCCGCCGCCCGGCCCGGCCAGGTCGATCCCGCAGACGGGGTCACCGTTCGCCTGTACGAGTCCGCGGGCCGCCCGGCGACCGCTCGGATCGGCCTGTTCACCGGCATCGCCGAGGCCCGCAGGACCGACCTGCTGGAGTCCGGCGGCGAAGGGCTGGACGTCGACACGACGGCCGAAGTGGCGCTGGGCGCGGCCGACATCGCGACCGTCCGCCTGCGTCCGGCATCCGGCACGGCCGGGAAAGCGACTCTCGCACCGAGCGTGGAACCGGTCCAACCGGTCTTCGGGCGCTACTGGCTGCACAACAAGGGCCCCGCTCCGCTCGGCAACCTCCCGACGGCGGTACACCTGGCCCCGCAGCGGCTCGCCCTCACCGGACCCGAGCGGATCCGCCTCACCGTCGCCGCCTCGGGCCTGGAGGCGGCCGGGCGGGTGGAACTGGACGTACCGGACGGACTGCGCGTCACCGGCCCGGCCTTGGACTACCGGCTCGCGCCCGGCGAGTTCGCCGAGTACGAGCTGACCGTCGACGCGTCGGGAGCGGCCGCGGGCCTCTACTTCGTGGGCGCCCGCATCCGCGACGCCCTGGGACAGATCATCGAGGACGTCGTCACGGTGCAGGCCGGCGCGGAACCGTCGGCCGAACCGCTCGACGTCGCCGTGACCTCCCCCGCGCCCCGGCTCCGGCCGGGAGACCAGGGCGAGATCACCGTACGGTTGCGCAATTCCGCCGCCGCGCCGATCCGCGGGGAGGCGCAGTTGATCAGCCCGTACGGCACCTGGGGACCCGGCCATGACGTCCTCATCACCCCGTGGACGGCCGGCTTCGAGGTCGCACCGGGTGCCGAGACCGTCGTGCCCTTCGAGCTCCGCGCGGCCCGGACGGCGCGGCCGGGAAACTGGTGGGCGCTGGTACGCGTGACGTACTTCGGCCGCCTCCACTACACCGAGACGGTCGCCGTGGAGGTCACCCCCTGAGTGGGCCGGATGCGCGTCGGCCCCGGCGTTCCTACCGAGGGTTTCCCGGGCCACGGCCCCGGAAACCCTCGGCGGGAACACCAGGCGTGTTGACCGATCAACAAGCAAAGATCACCCGATTTGACGAAACCGTTGCGTTGAATAGGAATTGCGGTTGTTACAGCGGGAAAGTGCGCTTATAGCGACTGATTCGCACAGAGAAAGGTGGTGGGTCACATGTCCGCGCGTCCTACGGGCCCCATGCCCGGCATGGCAGAACATCCGGACATAGCGGAGCTCCGTGCCCGGTACGACCGCGTCGCCGAGACGACATCCGCCCACATGCTCGACGGGCTCACTTTCCTGAGCGGCCTGTACCTGGCCATATCGCCGTGGGTCGTCGGCTTCAACGCCCGTACGAGCACGCTCACGGTCAACAACCTGCTGACCGGCATCGCGGTCACGCTGCTGGCGGTCGGGTTCGCGTCGGCTTACGGACGTACGCACGGCGTCGCCTGGGTCGTCCCTCTCATCGGAGTGTGGACGATCATCGCACCGTGGGTCGTCCGAGGCTCCCTTGCGACCACCGGGACCATCATCAACAACGTCGTCACCGGCGCGCTGATCTTCCTGTTCGGGATGGGTGCCGCCGGGATGGCCATGGTGTCGAGCAGGACCCCACGAGGCCGGATGATGTAGACGGCCCGCCTGTCGGCCGACCGTGGACGACCCGCCGTCACGGTGGGCACCGGCGGGCAAGTGGCCTACCTCGGAGAGGCACGCACTGGCCCTTTCGGGCAGGCCTGCATACCTGGATCGGCACATCCTGGCAGCGGACGGCTCTCAACACCGAGGCCAAGCTGCTGCTGGAGCGGGCGTTCGACACGCTCGGCGCGATCCGGGTCGGTTGGCACACCCACCACCGCAACGAACGCTCACAGCGGGCGATCGAACGGCTCGGCGCCGTCCGTAAGGGCCTTCTCCGCAGTCACCGGATCCTGGCGGACGGCTCCGTCCGGGACACCGTCTGCACTCGAGGCGATGACCAGGTCGTAGGTGCCGCCGTCGAGCCCGGTGGCCGTCACGTCGGCCTCGTACAGCCGGTCGTGCCCGCCCTTGGACCGCGCGACCGCGAGCATCTCGGGGGTCAGGTCGACGGCGCGCCGGACCGTCTCCCACGAGGGCTCGGTAGCCGGTCGAGTAGCGCGAGGTCTCTCACGCCCTCGACCGTCTCCCGCGGCTGGCGGGCTGTCGTTGGTGCCCACCCACTGGCCTTGACGCGCTCCTCGGCATCTACGCCGAAGATTCAGCCTGTGCCGCATGCGCGGCACTTCTGCGGCTTCCTGCTTCACCGACCTTGCCACCGAAGTGGTCTCACCGGGTCTCCACAGGCTTTGGAGTCCCTCGACTCCGTTCCCGCCCGTCCGGCGGTACCTGACGCCACCACGCTAACGGACACGGGTTCGCTTCGGCGGCGAATCGGCTATTCCCGCAGCACGTGCCCGAGTTTCGGTGATCACTGACCGGATCCACGCGTGCCACGCGTGATCGCCGTCTCAATGGCGGCGACGCGGTCGGCGAGGAGGCCGAGTGCGCCGACCGCCCGCGTCATCGGGTCGTCCTCGGCGCCGCCGAGGGCCTGGGAGCGCTGGTAGGCCGCCTTGACGGCCGTCCAGCGCTCGGCCTGATCGGCGGTGAGCGTGCCGCGCAGCTCACCCAGCTTGAGCAGGTTCGCCTCGGCGCCGGAGGCGAGGGTCTGCGCCTCGCCGAGGTAGTGGTCGTCGATGACGGCCTCGAGCTCGGCCTCGTTCATCACCGGCACGACCCGCTCGGCGAGCTTGTTCATGTTCCGGTACGAGCCCTGCAGCTGGAACGGCGGCTCGGTACGGGAGGCGTCCGCCTGAGCCGCCGAGGCGATGTACGCGCGGTTGGTCGCCAGTACGACCTCGCGGACGCGCAGCAGCCGGCGCATCACGGCGGTGATCTGCTCGACCTCCGGGCCGGAGTACGGGTGGGCGAGCCGATCCGGTGACACGGTGGTGTCGCCCTGCGCGAGCCGTACGAACAGCTCGACGTCGCTCCGCTCCCGGGTGGACAGCGGCGCGAGCACCGGGTTGGAGGTGAGGGCGTTCTCCAGGTAGCTGAGCGCGAAGAGGTCCTCGCGGCCGGAGAGCACGTCGCCGAGGTTCCACACGTCGGCGCGGTTGGCCAGCATGTCGGGGATGCGGAACCGCTGCCCGGACTCGGTGTAGGGGTTGCCCGCCATGCACACCGCGAAGCGCTTGCCGCGCAGGTCGTACGTACGGGTGCGGCCGTCCCAGACGCCCTCGATGCGGCGCTGGGCGTCGCACAGCGAGATGAACTTGCCCAGCAGCTCCGGCGAGGTGTGCTGGATGTCGTCGAGGTAGAGCAGCACGTTGTTGCCCATCTCGAGGGCGAAGTTGATCTTCTCGATCTCCTGGCGGGCGGTCGCGTCGGGGGCGTCCGCCGGGTCGAGGGAGGTGACCGACGGGCCGAGCGCCGGACCGTTGACCTTGACGAACATGAGGCCCAGCCGGCCCGCGACGTACTCCATCAGCGTCGTCTTGCCGTAGCCGGGCGGGGAGATGAGCAGCAGCAGACCCATCTGGTCGGTGCGCTTGGCGTCGCCGGCGGCACCGAGCTGCTTGGCGAGGTTGTCGCCGATGAGCGGCAGGTACGCCTCGTCCAGCAGCCGGTTGCGCACGAACGAGCTGAGCACGTGCGGCCGGTACTCGCCCAGGCGCAGCCGCCGCCGTTCCGCGGTGACCAGCCCGCCGCGGAGTCTCTGGTACGCCCGGTAGGCGGGCACGCGTTCCGCGCTGAACCGGCGGGTGCGGGCGACGCTCTCGTCCAGGCGCAGCTTCAGGCGACGGCCGGTGATCCGGGGATGCGCGCCGAGCAGCCCCTCGACGGTCGCCGTCAGGGGCGCCGGCGTGTCGTAGCGGTCCAGTGGGCCGCACAGCTCGATCGCGACCGCCTCGGCGAGGTCGTCGACCGGGCGGCCGGTCGTCACGAGGTACGAGCCGAGCCACGCCTCGATCAGCTGGTGCCGGGCGGCCAGGCCGCCGTGGTCGAGGGCGCGCAGGTCGTCGCGGTAGCCCGGGGAGCCGCCGAGCGCCGTACGGAAGCCGTCGAGCAGCGAGCGCGCCGCGGCCCCGGTGACGAACCCGGTCGGCTCGGTGGCGAGTTCCTCGAAGAGGTACTCCCCGACCAGTTCGCCGGTGTCTCCGGGCCGGAGGATCCGGGTGGCCGCGTCCGGTCCGTGCAGGGCGTGGCCGGTGAGGAAGGCGAGCGCGGCGGCGGTCAGCTCGGCGCGCAGGGCCCCGGCCACCGGGGACTCGCCGAACGCCGCGCGGGCGCGGGCCAGCGACGCGGCCCGGGTCGTCCAGGACCGGCGCGACGCCTCGTCGGTGCCACAGGCCCAGAACAGCTGGGCGGCGGCGCGAGCGGTGGGCGGGTAGCGCAGCAGCCCGGCCTCGGCGTGCAGCCGCAGCAGGGCGTCGAGGATCAGCGCGGCGTCGTGGTCGTGCACGCCGCGCTCGTACCCCTCGTCGTAGCGGGTCTCGGCCGCGGACCGGACGACGGCGAGGAGCTCCCCCTCCTCGGCCGCGCGGCGCAGGACGTCCGTGGGCGTACCGGCGAGCACCTCCGCCGCGAGGTACTCCCCGCGGTAGACCTCCAGGGTCTCGGAGACCAGCGTCTGTTCCCAGTACGGCCGGGTCGCCGCGAAGGCCGGGTCGCGGACCGGCGAGCGGAAGTCGGTCGCGGTGACGGCGTACGCCATGCCGCCGTCGTGCGGCACGAGGGTCAGGTCGATCGGCTGGGTGTTGACCGCGAAGCGGTGCGTGCCGAGCCGGATGCTCTCGCCGCCGTCCTCGTACAGGTCGACGCGGTCGCGCAGGGCCCGGCCCGCCTCCTGCCGGGCGGTCTTGAGCAGACCGTCGAGCTCCTCGGCGCGTACGGCGTCCCCGGCGGCGCGCAGCCGCCCGACGACGGAGCGGACCTTCTCCACCATCGGGTCGGCGGCGAAGTAGGCGTTGATCTCGTCGAGGGAGCCCAGAGCGGCGGCGCGGCGGCGTACGCCGGTGAGGATCCGGGTCGCGGACTCGGCCAGCCGGTCGGCACGGCGGGCGCGTTCGTCGAGCAGCGTCTGCTTGCGCGCGGAGAACGCCTCATAGACCTCTTCGCGCTTGGCGGCGAGCTCGGCGACGAAGTCGTCGAACTCGGCGAACCGTGACTCGAGGTTCTCCAGCTGAAGCATGACGCGGCCGAGCTGGTCGTCGCAGGCGTCGGGCGTGTCGGCCATGGCCAGCGCGCCGGTGACGGCCTGGCCGAGCAGCGCGAACTCGGCCGCGTACGCGGCGCGGCCCTCGGCGTCCAGCAGCTCCCGGCGGCGCGCGTCCAGGGTCGCCTGTGTCCGGTTGATGCCGGCGAGCACCTCGCCGACCCGTTCCAGGATCGAGGTGCGCACGGTCGCGTCCCCGATGTCCAGCGTGCCGACGACATCGGTGACGACCTCCAGGCCCTCGTACTGCTCGGCCAGCCGCTCGCGGATCGGGGCGGCCTCGGCCGTGGTGGTGATCGCCTCGATCGCGGCGAGCAGCCGGTCGATCTCCTCGTGGTACGCGGTGAACGCCTCGGACTCGCGGAGGAACTCGACGGCGCGCCGGCCGGTCGAGGCGAGTTCGTCGCTGAGCCGGTCGGCCAGGGCGTCGATCCGGGCGAGGTCGGCGTACCGCGTGTCGCGGAGCGTGACGAGGCGGCCCTGCGCGCGGCGCAGCTCGGTCAGCCGGGTCACCCAGCCGTCAGCGCTGTCCGGGGAGTCGCCGCGGGTGAGCCGGATCAGCGTGGTGATCTTCTCGTCGGTGTCGGCGAGCGCGGCGGCGGCCTGGGCGGTCAGGCGCTGGACGGTCTCGAACTCCTCCAGGACCTGCCCGGCCGTGGCCCGTACGTCGGCGAGCGGGACGCGCAGGTCGCCGAGCTCCGGGTCGCCGAGCCAGTGGTACTTGTCGAAGGCGCGCTCGCACCCGGCGATCAGCGCCTCGAACACGCCGGCCGACGGGGTGGTCTCCTCGACCATCCGGGCGACCGAGAGGAAGTCGGAGATGCCCCGGACCAGGTCGGCGTTGCCGACCCGCTCCAGCGGCCCGGTGCCGGTCGGCTGTGCCGCGGCGTACGCGTCCGACAGGTACGGCGTCTGCCATACCTGCATGGCGTGCACGCGGGTCGGTTCATCCGAGTCGGCCCGGAACACCACGAGCGTGCCGTCGTCGAACAGCGAGTAGCCGTGGCAGGAGATCGGGGTGGCGACCTCCTTGCGAATCACGTTGTAGGGCAGCAGGAGGTACCGGCCGGCCTCGCGCGCGTGGAAGACGTACAGCACGTCCTCGCCGTTGGCGGAGCGGATGACCCGCTCGTACTCCAGCCGGTCCACGTCGGTGTCGAAGGTCTTCGCCGCGCCGGTCACCAGGTAGTAGCCGCCGGGGAAGATGATGCCGTGGTCCTCGGGCAGCCGCCGGCAGGCCTGCCCGATGCCGTCGAGGCGTACGACCGTCTTCACGTGGGTGTTGAAGACGAGGTGGCGCCAGCCTTCTTCTTTGTACGGGCGGATCCGCAGCAGGATCAGCGCGCCGACGCGGGCGTAGTGGACCTCGGCGTCCGCGAGGCTCTGCAGCGGCTCGTCGACCGGCTCGCGGTAGATGCCCTCACCGGTCTCGGTGTTGTTCTCGATCTTGACGGTGAGGTCGCCGCCGACCGTCTCGACGAAGACCTCGTCCTCGATCGAGATGTGCGGGTGGCGGCCCAGCACGTGGTCGTCACGGGTGGTCTCGACCCACTCGAACTCGTACTGGGGCGGGAAGACGTGGTCCGGCTCGCCCAGGTTGTCCTGGTACGTGGCGGTGCCGTCGGTATCGATCGTCCAGCGCAGCACGCGGTTGTCGTGCTCGACGGCCAGGCCGGTCTGGAAGACCGCCGGCAGCCGGCCGTCCATCCGCCGCAGCTGCAGCAACCGGGTGTCGCGGTAGTAGCGGTACAGCTCGCCGAAGTCCCGCTCGAAGCGCGGGTCGCGCAGCAGCCCCGGCGCGCCCTCGGTGGCCTCGAACCGCAGCTCGTCCCCGTCCCGGGCGAACCGGTAGAGGGCGAACACGTCGCCGACGGTCGTCTCCGGCCGCAACCCGATGAACACGTTGAAACCGAACAGCATGAGCCCGCCGACCGCGACGATGTCGCGCGGCACGCAGTTGTGCTCCGTGCGGATCCGCTCGGTGCCGACCAGCCGCAACTCCGTGCCGCCGAACACCTCCAGCCGCCGGGCGTTCAGCGCCTCGGCCCGCCGGACCAGCTCCTTGGCCTGTTCGCCGAGCCGGGCGCGGAGCACCTCGTAGGTGCCCGCGTCCAGGCTCGGTCCGGCAGGCGTCTCCCCGCCCTCGGTCACGTGGTTCCCGTCGTTCAGTTCTCGATGACGGCCATGTTGGAGATCGCGGCGTCCGCCACGCCGAGGCGCTCGGCGTGGTCGAGCAGCTCACGCGCCTTGTCGCCCTCGGCGCCGCCGGCCTTGATCCGCTGCATGAGCAGCGCGGACAGGGTGAGGTTCTTGACGTCGTCGGTGTTGATCGAGCCGACCAGCCGGGCCAGATCCTCGGGCATGCTGCGCGAGCCGTTCAGCCATGGGCCGGCGAGCCGCTGGGCCACGTCGGAGTGCTCGACCAACCCGTCGACGCCCTTGCCGATGCTGATCGCGCCCACGACCCTGTCGAAGAAGGCGCTGTCGCCGCCGACGATGTCGATGTCGGCCTTCTCCAGGCCGGCGGCCAGGACCGACGCCTGGGCCTCGACGACCTCGCGCTGCACGTTGAGGCCGGCGAGCCGGACCTCCTTCTCGGCCTCCAGCCGCAGGCGGTACTCCTCGTGCCCGCGGGTGGCGTCGTCCATCGCGGCCATCCCGGCGGCCTTGTCGGTCAGACCCGCGGCCTCGGCCTTGAGCTTCTCGCGGATCCCGTCCGCGTCGGCCAGAGCCTTCTCGCGGTTCGCGACGGCCGCCGCGCGACCGGCCTTCTCGATCGCCTCGGCCTCGGCCAGGGCCTTCTCCCGGTTGACGACGGCCTCGGCGCGGCCGACCTTCTCGATCGCCTCCGCGTCGCGCTCGCGGACCTGGACCTCGGCCAGGCCCTCGGCGGCGGCCTCCGCCTGGATGCCCTCGGCGAGCCGGATCTTGGCCTGGGCGTCGAGCTCGGAGGTCTTCTGCCGGGCCTCGGCCAGCAGCAGTTCCTCGCGTGCCTTGAACTTGGCGGCCTCTTCCGCCGCCTCGGCGGCCTTGATGCCCTTGACCAGGTTCTCCTGGGCCTCGGCCTCGGCCTGGATGATCACGGCCTGGCGAGTGCGCTCCGCCTCCTCGACGACGCGCAGCTTCTTGATGAGCTCTTCCTGCTCGGCGACGGTCTTGTCCACCGCGATCCGCTCGCGGACCACCTCGGCGATCTCCCGCTTCTCGCCCTCGACCTCCTTGTCCTTGGCGATGCGGGACAGCTCGGTCTCCCGTTCGCGGGCGATGACCTCGAGCATGCGGTCCTTCTCGATGCGCTCGTTCTCGACCGCGATGACGCGTTCCTTGTTCTTCTCCGCGACGGCGATCTCGCGGTTGCGGTTCTCCTGCTGGACGCCCAGCTGCTCGTCGGTGCGCAGGTGCGCCATCTGCGAGGTCAGGCGCTCCTCGGCCTGGACCTTGGCGATCTCGGCCTCTTCGCGCGCCCGTACGGTCTCGATCTCCCGCTTCTTCTTGACCTCCGCCTCGGCCTGGCGGCGTTCGAGCTCGAGGATGGCCTCCCGCGCGTCGACGTTCTGGCGGGTGATCTCCTTCTCCTCGTGGCGCTGGTATTCATTGGTGCGCACGTGCTCCAGGGCGGTCAACTCGGTGATCTTCCGAATGCCCTGGGCGTCGAGGATGTTGGTCGGGTTCAGGCTCTGCTGCTGAGTTTGGTAGAGATTGTTGTTGGGATAGTGTTT
>JBJMIW010000077.1:0-29190 GCA_045806665.1 Actinoallomurus sp. | reverse complement strand
CGTCCGGTCCCAGGCGGTCCGTGGTACGGCCTCGTCCACCAGCCGCCACTGCACGGCCTTCTTGCCACCGAGGCCTTCGGTCTACGTGGAGAAGTAGTCGGCCAGGTCGCGCCGTACGTGCCGCTTGTCGACCACGCGGGTGAGCCCTCCGGTGCCGGGCAGGACGCCGAGGAGCGGCAGCTCGGGCAGCGACACCGCCGACGAACGGTCGTCGACCAGCATGATGTGCTCACAGGCCAGGGCCAGCTCGTATCCGCCGCCGGAGGCGGTGCCGTTCAGCGCGGCCAGGTAGGTCTGTCCGGAGTACGCCGTGGCGTCCTCGATACCGTTGCGGGTCTCGTTGGTGAACTTGCAGAAGTTCACCTTCCAGGAGTGCGCGGAGGCGGCCAGCATGCGGATGTTCGCCCCCGCGCAGAAGACCTTCTCCTTGCCCCCGGTCACCACCACCGTCCGCACCTCGGGATGCTCGAACCGCAGCCGCTGCACGGCGTCGTACAACTCGATGTCCACGCCCAGGTCGTAGGAGTTCAGCTTCAGCTCGTACCCCGGGACCAGACCGCCCTGCTCGTCCACGTCCATCGTCAGCGTCGCCACCGGTCCGTCGAACGTCAGCCGCCAATGTCGGTAGCGCGACGGGGCGGTCTGGAAGTCGACTCTCTCGCGCCGAGCGGGAACGTCTCCGGCCGCGGCGTCGGGCTCGCCGGCCAAGCTGCTCATCAGGAGATCCTCCCGTGGGTCCAGATGAGAAAGAATCTACTTCTCGATGGACGTCCGTCAATGGTTCGTAGAGTGTTGCTCCCGGTCAGGTGGCGCGGTCAGCGACGCAGGTGCGGCAGGACCTCGCGCCCGTAGAAGTCGATCACACGTGGCTGGTCCGCTTGGCCGGAATGGATGAACGGTGTGACGCCCGCGTCCAGTAGCCGCTGCAGCGCGGTGATGTGCACCTGCGGATCGGTCCCGCGCGGCCACGCGGCGTACACCCTCTCCAGCGGCCAGCGCTGTTCGGCCAGGCGTTGGATGGTCACCGGATTCGGCTCGTACAGCAGGTCACCGAAGCCAAGGACGGTGAACCGCCACTTCTCCGCGGCCTCATTCGCCTCCGCCTGGCCGCTCACCACGACGAACGTCTCGGCGATCTTCATCATGCCGTCGGGGTCCCTGCCGGCGGCCCGGGCGCCCCGGGCGAAGGCGTTGCGCAGACGCGGGTCCACCATGTCCTTGGCACCGCCGATCCAGCCGTCGCCGTACCGCCCCGCCAGGTAGGCGCTCTTCGGCCCCCCTGCCGCAACGTAGATCGGCACCGGCCGGTCCGGCACGTCGTACAGCTTGAACTGGTCGGTCTTGTAGAAGCGGCCGTGAAACGTCACCCGCTCGCCCGTCCAGAGCCTGCGGATCAGCTGGATCGCCTCGATCAGTCGATCGTGCCGTTCGGGGTAACGGTCGAACCGCCCGGTAGCAGCCAGCTCGTTGAGCGCCTCGCCGGTGCCGACGCCCAGGAACACCCGGCCCGGACGCAGCACGCCGAGCGAGGCGAACGCCTGTGCGACCTGGGACGGATGGTGCCGGTAGAGCGGGCACGTGACGCCGGTGCCGTACGTCAGATGCGACGTACGATCGCCGATGAGCGCCAGCGTCAGCCAGGGGAACATCGAGTGGCCCTCGTTGTCCTGCCACGGCTGGGAGTGGTCGCTCGTCCAGACGTAACCGAACCCGGCCCGGTCGGCCAGCGCGGCGAACCGGACGATGTCCGGCGTCCTGAACTGCTCGTGCGCCAGCGCGATCCCGACCGGAGCCACCGGCCGCTCCGTCGGCGTGGACGGAACCGGCTCAGCGGCGTGACTTAGGCCCGCACCGCACAGCGCCACGGCTCCCAGCGCCGAGAACCGCCGTCTCGACATGCCATCGCCCGGCTCCTCCTCCGGACGCCGGCCGTACTCTTCTCCGCCCATCACCAGGCCCCCCGAACCAGACGACGAACATCCCCCTTAACCGGCGAATACCCACCAAACCGGCTGCCGCCTGACATGCGGTGATGGCGATAGCCCCGGTCCACCGGCACAGGCTCCAGCAGCCCGAAGACCGGGTTTTCTGAGAACTCCTGACGAGCAGCGTGGTTTGACCTTGCTCGCTGCATCGGTCGCGGGTGGGAGGCCTGTTGGCTACGGCTTGCGGGCGACGGCTCCGTGCATCTGCACATGAGCATCGTGTAGCGCAGCGGACTCCTTATCGGGGCGCCAGCGGTGCACCAACTGCACGCCGGGGTCGATGAGTTCGAGGCCGACGGCGGTGAACAGCTGCGCCACCTCGGCTCGGTCGCGGGCCCGCTCTGGAATGCCGCGCGCGGCGTAGACGGCCAAGCCGTCGGTGACCTCCTGCGGGTTGCTGTCCGCGGTGACGGTGGACAGGGCGAGGAAGCTGCCCGGGGCGAGCGGGGCCATCAGTTGCCGGATGATGGTGCGGGCCGCGTCCTCGTCGGTGACGAACTGCAGGATGGCGAACAGGCTCACCGCCACCGGCTGCGCAAGGTCCAGGGTGCGACGCACGCCGGAGGAGGCGAGGATCGCCCCGGCGTCGCGCAGATCCGCGTCGACATAGCTGGTGCGGCCCTCAGAGGTGCCGGTGAGCAGCGCCCGGGCGTGTGCCAACACGAGAGGATCGTTGTCCACATAGACCACCCGGGCGTCGGGGTGCACCGCCTGGGCGACCTGGTGGAGGTTGGGCTCGGTGGGCAGGCCGGTGCCGAGGTCCAGGAACTGGCGAACTCCCTGCTCGGCGGCCAGGTAGTGGATGGCCCGCCGCATGAACTGCCGGTTGGCGCGCATGGAGACCGGCAGGCTGGGCCACACCTTGGCGATGTCCGCAGCGGCCTCCCTGTCTGCGGGGAAGTTGTCCTTGCCACCCAAGAAGAAGTCGTAGATACGGGCGGAGTGCGCCACATCGGAGCGCAGCACTGACGTCGGCCAGTCCTCCGATGCTCCGGTCCTCACCCGGTCCTCGCGGTTGTCCATCCTGTCCTCTGATCCGCCGTAGTGCCCTGCGCGTTCTGCGCATCCCCACTTCGCAACGGGCATGATGGCACAGCGCGGGAACTTCAGGGGGCTGACCGGGCCGCTCGTCGCAGGGTGAGCCAGCCACCAGCAACTGCCGCCAGGCGGATGCCGTTTGAGCTACTAGACAAATGCGGAGCGTTGACCCTGTTAGACATTGTGTTGAAGTAGGCGATTCCCGGCGAGCTTGACCAAACCGCCTATTTAGCTGGATGGTGGCACATTGCCGCGGAGGCCCCACGATTCGTGCGGCCTCCGCCCACTCGAGGAGAGGAGAGGACCGAGTGGTCTTCCTGGGAATCGTTCTGGCCACCGCCGCTGTAGTAGTTGGCGTCGGGGTTATCACCGAGAACTCATCATCTGCCTCGCTCAGCGTCTTTGGCCAGCATGTGCCCGGAGTACACACCGAGGCGCGGGTATTCATCGCGGGCGTGATCGTCGCCACCTTCATCATCGCGGGCCTCGCGATGTCGTCGCTGTCACTGCTACGTTCCATGCGGGCTCGCCGTGAGCTCCACGACCTGCGGGAGGAGCGCGAGGAGTCGATGTCAGCGCTGGTGAAGAAGAATCAGCAGCTACAGCAGGAACTGGCCCGCACCCGCAGTGGTGCCGGGAGCGCTCCGGTGACGAACGAGGTACCCGTCTCCTCCCAGCAGGGTCGTGACCGGCAACCCGCCTCCCCGTTCTTCGATCGCTCCGCCTGACCCTGCCGCTTCCCGCAGCAATGAGGCCCCGCAATGCGGGGCCTCATGCGTGTACGAAGTCGGATCAGCGGCAACGACGGCGGCCCGTTTTCAGCGGGTGTGGGTCGGTGACCGTGCTTGAGGATGACGGCCGGTCAGCGGGCCGGCAGCGCGGACGAGGACTGCGAGCCGAAGGCGGTGAGGAACCGGTCGCGGAAAGCGTTCATCCGCCAGACCGGGGCATGCGGTTTTGGCCGCAGCCCCTCCTGCCAGCCCCACCCGGAGATGCGGTCCAGTACGGCCCGATCCTTGGCGACGATCGTGATCGGCACGTCGCGGTCGGCGCCCGGCCCGGTGACGAGCGGCGTGGGCTCATGGTCGCCGAGGAAGATCGTCACGAGGTTCTTGTCGCCGTAGGTCGCGATGTACGAGATGAGCGTGTTCAGCGAGTACTCGATCGAACCCTGGTACGCCGCGCGGATCCGGCCCAGGTCGCGCCAGACGGCGTCCCGCTGGTCGCCGGCCGCGGCCATGGGGCCGAAGGCCGTCCCGTCACCGACGTCCTTCCAGTCGATGAGCCGGGGCGTGGGCACCCACGGCGCGTGGCTGGAGACGAGCGGGATCTCCGCCATCACGGGCGCGCGGTCGGGCGCCGTGAGCTCGGCGCGGTGGAAGGCCGACAGGGTGTACTGGTCCGGAGGAGTCCCCCAGTTGAAGGGCGGCCCGTGGTACCCGTTGTTCCAGTGGTCGTACATCCGTTCGTAGCCGTAGAACGACGATCCCTCCGGCCACGGCTTGGTGTTCCCCGGCTCGACCGCGACGGTCCGCCAGCCCGCGCGCCGGAATGCCTGGCTGAGGGTGAAGCGGTCGCCCTTGATCAGGGTGTCGTGACGCTGCTGGTTGTCGATCCAGAGCCCGGACAGCAACGTCGAGTGGGCCAGCCAGCTGCCGCCGCCCGCCGTCGGCGAGGTCAGGAAGGCGCTGCGGGCCCCGAATCCGGCCGCCGCCAACCGGCGGGTCCCGGCGTCGAGCACGGCGTCGACCCGCGGGGCGTACTTCCGATCCTCGATGGCATTGCGCCCATAGCTCTCGACGAATACGAGCATGACGTCCTTGCCGCGCAGCCCGGTCAGCAGGTTCTGGGCCGGGGTGCCACGGAACGCGTCGACGGCCTCCTCCTTGGCGAACTCCTTCCGGTCCCGCAAACCGACCAGCACCTGATGCGAATGGTCGTACGCGTGCCCGGCGACCGCCACCCCGGGCGTGACCTGCACGCCGAGCAGCGCGAAGGTGACCCAGGCGACCGCCAGCACCGCGACCGTACGGGACGCGACGAGCTTGTGCCGGACCAGGATCCGGGTCAGCCGCAGCACCGACCGCGCCGCGAGCACCAGCAGCCCGACGACAAGGAGCGCGGTCACCACCACGGCGCCGATCGCCCCGGCCTGGCCGGCCGACGTCCTGACGAACTCCAGGCCGGCCGAGAAGAGGGGCCAGTCGTAGTCCGGGTTGAACGGCCGGGCGAGGACCACGGAGAAGCCCAGATCCAGCAGCTTGACGATGGCCAGCAGACCGAGGGCGACCCCGATCAGCGCCGCCGCCACCCGCCGCGCCCGCACCGGCAGGAAGAGAAGGAGCACGACGCCGATCAGCCCCTCGACCGGGATGCGAACGAACGCCAGCGGCGTGAGCCGACCGGCGTCGTCCGGCGCGATGAGCGCCGCGACCACGAACACGCAGGCGACCGCTGTGATCACCCGCGCGGCGACCGGGCGCTTCACTCGACGACCGTCTGCGGGATCGCCCGCGCCGCCGCCGTCCCGGCGGCAATCTGCCGGTTCCGTGAGCGTACGGGCGTCGGCCACGCCCTCGCCAGGGTCGGCCACAGCAGGACGCCGGCACCGGGGAGGCTCGCGACCAGGGCGAGCACCCCGTACACCACTGAGATCATGAGACCCTGCGCGGCACCGAGCCCCGCCGCCCCGAACGCCAGCGCCGCCATGCCCTCACGCGGCCCCCAGCCGGCGACGTTCACGGGCAGCCCCATCGCCAGCAGCGTCAGCATCATGAGCGGCAGGAGCCGGGTGAGCGACGCGGTCGACCCCGCCACTCGGGCGGCGACGAAGAACAGGGCGAGATACCCGGCGAACGACAGCACTGAGAGCAGGACGACGCCCGGCGAGGCGCTCCGGGCGAGCACGCCGCGCCGCAGATCGCGGAGGAAGGCGGCCGACGCGCGCCGCCACCGCGAACCGCTCCCCGCCCAGCGCTCCCCGGCGAGCATCGCGAGGGCCGACACGACCACGACGAGCGCCACGACGGCCGTCCCGGAGATCGTGACGGCGTCGTGGAACCGCGGGGGGAGCCCCACGGGCCAGGCGGCCAGCGCCACGGCGGCGACCACGACCACCACCACCTGGCCGGCGGCCCGTTCCAGCACGACCGCCCGGACGCCACGGCCCAGGTCGCCTTCCTGCCGCCCGTGCCGTACGGCCCGGTGTACGTCGCCGAGGACCCCTGCGGGCAGGACCGCGTTGAGGAACAGCGCGCGGTAGTAGTCCGCGACGGCGTTTCCCAGGGGCAGCCGGAGTCCGAGCCGCCATGCCACGAGACACCAGCGCCAAGCGCTGAGCACCGTGGTGATCAGGCCGATCACCAGCGCAGCGGACACTGCGCGGAGGTCGATCATCCGGAGCCCGTCCAGGGCGGCACGGGTGCCGAGTCGCCACAGGAGCGCGCTGATGACGCCCAGGGCGATGAGCGTACGCAGCCGGGACCACACCCGCTTCATGATCGACCCTCCGGAGGAAGCGCGAGGAGGTCCTCGTGGTGGACCACCACCCGTAGCGCCCCGGCCACGCAGGCGTCGAGCCGTCGCCGCAGGTAGGCGTCCGCGACGGGAGCCAGGTACGGCCGTCGCGCGACGGCGGCCGCGACCCAGTCCTGGAGCCACTGTGCGGTCAGCTCGGCCTGCGCCGGGCCGAGCCGCCAGGGGCTGGGACGGCGGCGGACCACCATGCCCGACCGCTCGAACGCGGCGATAGCGGCGTCGACCGCGTCCGGACCGAGCAGGCGCCGGGAGTTCGGCCGGGAGAGTACGGGAAGGGCTGAGCGGGAGTGGGCGACGCAGCCCGAGTCGCCGTGGACGGTACCGCGCAGGTGGTCGTTGAAGGCGGCGACCAGTTCCGCGTCCAGCGGGTCTTCGGGCGTGAAGGCGACCCTGCCGACCACGGTCAGCACCAACAGCGCGGGGCAGCCGGCCTCAGCGCAGGCCGCCGCCAGGCCGGCCATCTGCTCGGCGGTGAGCAGGTCCAGCAGCGCGGACGCGGTCACCAGCGACGTACCGGCGAGATCGGCGGCGCGCAGATCGGTGATGTCGCCCTCTTCGATCGCGACCGTCACCGGACTGCCGTCGGCGGCCGCCTCCGGCGGCTCGGTCGCGGCGCGGGCGAGCAGTCCGGGATCGCGGTCCTGCAGGATCCAGTGCTGCGGACCGGGCAGTCGCCCCGCCAGCGAGCGACCCATGGAGCCGGTGCCGCACCCGAGATCCCTGATGACCAGCGGCGCGTCGCCCAGAAACTGAAGCAGCGGGTCGATCAGCTCGGTCGCGCGTGCGGCCGCATCCGCGCCCTCGCGCAGCTCCAGCCATTCGACTGCGTACCCGGTGACAGCGACCCCGGTCACGCGCCACGCCTGCCCGATTCGAGATCCATGCCCCTAACACGAGCATTCGCGGCGATCGGTTCAACGCTGTATCAGCGGTCCCTACTGCACCATCCCCTGGGTGCTCGTGAACCAGGGCGTCACTATTTCCGTGCTGACGGACGAGACGGGATGGGGCTGTGTACGCTCCCCCGAACTCGAGACGATCACGCCAATTCCGGGGAAAGGGGCGAGGGTGTTGAGAAGAGACATGCTGGTCCCGGCCGACCAAACCCTTCCCGAACCTCCCGATGCAGTCGGTGACGCGTCCCGGTCGGCCTCCCGGTGGCGGTTGCCACTGGCACCCCTGGTCGGGCTGATCGCGCAGATAGCACTACTCGCCGTACTGACCGCAACGACCGGCCTAGGCGCCATCGGCTGGCTGGCCGGGGTGGCCTACGGCGTGACGGCAGCCGCCCTTCTCGGCCTCGCCCTCCACCGCCGCGGCCGGCGCTCACTCGCCCCGGCCGACCACATCACCCTGGCGCGGGCGACACTCGTCGGGTGCGTCACCGCGCTCGTCGCGGACACCGTACGCGCACCCGCGCCCACGGCCCTACTGGTCTCCCTCAGCGCCGTCGCACTCGCCCTGGACGTCGTGGACGGACGGGTCGCCCGGCGCACCGGGACCGCGTCCCCGCTGGGCGCCCGGTTCGACATGGAGGTCGACGCCTTCCTGCTCCTGGTTCTCAGCGTCTTCGTCGCCACCTCTCTTGGCGCCTGGGTGCTGGCGATCGGCGGCATGCGGTACGCCTTCGTGGCGGCCGGCCTGCGGCTGCGATGGCTGCTGGCCCCGCTGCAGCCGCGCCGGTCCCGCAGTGTCGTCGCCGGACTGCAGGGAATCGTCCTGACAACCGTCGCCGCAGACCTACTCCCCCGCGCCGTCGAGGCGACCGCCACCGGACTCGCCCTGGCGACGCTCGTCTGGTCGTTCGCCGCCGACATCATCCGGCTTCACCCGAACCGCGACATGTACTGACCCTCCGCTGCGGCGTCCGACGCAACGCCAGCTCAGCCGCACGGAAGCCGTCTTCCGTAGCCGCCAGGCGCCGAGACCTCCCGCATGATCATGACGAACCAAGCGAAAGCCAAGCCAGCCGACAGGGCGTAAGGCATCAATCGAGGCCGGAGTGCGAAGTATCAGCCGAGGAAGGACATAGGTCACCCGACGGCTCGGATTACAACTTTTGTCCAAGGGCGCCCGGCTACGCGGGCCGCCGGGCGGTCACCCGACCCTCGGGCCGCCTCGGCCGCGCGGACATGTCGCCGAGGCGTGCGGTGTGGGTGCTGGTCCCCGAGGCGGCGCCGCACGGCCGGGTCACCACCACACCGCCGCCCCCGGAGCAAAGGGCCAGTCACTAAGGTCCGCGCCGCCGCGCGTCAGTCCTCTACCACCAATGGCGCAGCACGTACCCCAACGGGGGCTGGTACCTCACCGAAGCTGTCCCGTCCTCCTTGACCCATAGCGTGAACCGTCGGACTTTCCAACCCTGCGGCCAGACCACCAAGCGCAAGCCCAGACGACGATGCAGGGCACGCATGTCGCGCACCAAGGTCTCCACATCACGTTGCGAATCACGCAGCTCCGCGAGCTCCCGCCGTACCTCTTGGAAGCCCTCCGACGAGCCGGCCAGCCGAGCGTGATGCCAGGGTTGGTCGCCGCCGTCGTCATCGAACTCCGCGATCACCTTGCTCCGCTGAAGCAGCCAGTAGCCCGACTCGCGAAGCGGCCGACTTCGCATGCGCACTCCTCACCGTGCAGAACAACCGCGCCTCCGGCTGGGGACTCCGATTCCGGGATGGCCGTCAGTCCCCGCGCGCTGAGGGAGTCTGTCGTCAAGGTGGATGCCTGATCATCCCGCCCGCCGTCGCCCCAGGACAAGCCAAGCCTGCGGATGGGACGGCGACAGACGCAGCCCGCAGGGCCGCGGACGGTTACTCCCTCTCAGCTCCCTCCGCGTACGGCGGAGGGCCACGACGACGGGAGAGGAGGTGAATTCGTGAACGAAGCGGTGTGGCGCAAGGCCACACGTCGATGCGGCGGCTATACCGGCGAGGACGGTGAGGCCTGCGTCGAGTTCACCGTCATCGGCATGCAGTGAGTTCAGCGAAGAGGACATCCCCCCGAGTGCAGTTCGGGGGGATGTCACCTCACGAGGATAAGGACGGTCACTGGTGCACTACCACGGCTACGCGTACCGAGGTCCCGGCGAGGCGATCAAGCCGTTCGACGACGCACGGCGAGCCGGTACCGTGGAGTTCCAGACCGCGACCGTCCCACCCGAGGTGACCAGCGCCTGGCTCGCCAAGCCGGCCCGGATGGTGAAGGGCACCTGGGGCGACCCCGCCGACGCGGTGGCCTGGCTTTCGGCGCAGTACGCGGGCATCGCCGACCTGCGGATGCACGTGGACCGGCAGCAGAAGGCCCCGTCCCTGGAGACGATGGCCGCCGACGCGCTGGGAAGGCTCGGTCGGGGCAACGACGTCGTGTGGGCCTGGTGGCTCGGCGGTGGAGGATTCATCGACTTGGCGGTCGTCTGCTGCCCGAATCGTGATGGGGATGCGCCCTGCCCGACCGGGTGGACGGATCACAGGGCGGGTTGAGAGCTGCACGCCTTGTGACCTGCCGATACGGCTCACATCCTCCACCTTCCGTCCCGGTGAGGCAGATAAGCAGGGTCCGGAAAGGCGCTTGCGGGGGGCTTGTAAGGCGACCACGGCCGGGATACAACCCTCCTGGACAACGTTGTCATCAGGGAGAGGTAACCCCCCTATGCCCTCTCGTCATGAACCTTCGCGAAGCCGGTTGCGGGCCCTCGTGGTCGTCATCGCGGCCGCCGGGACGCTCGCCGCCGGCAGCGGCGCAGCGGCCGGGGCCCGCACCCTGACCCTCTCTCTGCCGGACAACTCCGCCGGAGACGCACTCGTGAGCGACCCCGCGTCGCTCGTCGATCCCCTGATCGGCACGGGATCCGGCGGTGCCACGGTCGGACAGGTGGACACCTATCCCGGAGCGACGGCGCCCTTCGGCATGATGTCCTTCAGCCCTGACACCCCCTCACGACCCGACGGCGGGGGCTACAACTACGACGACTCCGCCACCACCGGCTTCAGCCTGACCCACATGTCCGGCCCAGGCTGCGGCGCCTTCGGCGACTTCCCGATCCTGCCGACCGTGGGCGCGTTGGGCGACAACCCGGCGAACTCGACCGCGGCGTTCCAGCACGGCGACGAGCACGCCGCGCCGGGCTCGTACTCGGTCGCGCTGAACCCGGGTACGTCCACAGCCGTGCGGGCCGACCTGGCGGCCACCGTCCGTACCGGCATCGGGCAGTTCACCTATCCCAGCACCACCGCGGCGAACCTGCTGTTCAAGATGGGTGCCGCGCAGTCCGGCAACCAGTCGGCGAACATTCAGGTGGTGGGCGACAACGAGGTCACCGGCACGGAGACGGCCGGGCAGTTCTGCGGTACGCCGGGAACGTATCCGGTGCACTTCGTCGCCAAGTTCTCCCGCCCGTTCTCCTCGTACGGCACCTGGCACACCGCGCCCACCGGGGCCAACGTCTTCACCAAGCCCACCGGCGACCTCCCGTGGAGCTACCACGAGGTGGCGAGCGGCGGGACCGCGGCGAGCATCACCCCCGTCAAGACGCCCGACGGGAGCAGCGCCGTCGCCTGGAAGCAGAGCAACGCCCTGGCCAACACCTGGATCGAGACGACACCGCCGGCTCTGACCCAGGGCGACACCTACCAGGCCAGTGTCACCCTGCAGGGCAGCGGCAACGTCTACCTCAACTTCTACAACGGCCATCAGGACGTCGGCAGAAAGGCCGTCAACCTCACCTCCACGCCGGTGACTCTGACGGTGGACGCCCCGATCCCGACCGGCCCAATCGGCAGCCCGCAGTTCCAGGTGCGCACCGCGGGCAATGGCCCGGTCGACCTGCTGGCCTCGGCGGTGTCGATCCGCCAGGAGACCGTCGTGGAGACGCCCGGCAGCACCAAGATGAGCACACAGGGCACCGGCGCTCCGCGAGTGCCCGCCGGGCTCGACGGCAAACCGGCCGGGCCCGGCACCAGAACCCCGGTCGCCCCGCGCGGAGTCGAGGCGAAGGGCGCGCAGTCGCGCACCCAGGTGGCCGGCACCGAGGGGCTGCAGTCGGGCGCCTGGGTCAGCTTCGACACCACCGCGCAACAGCAGGTGACGATGAAGGTCGCGCTCTCGTATGTGAGCGGGCACGACGCCGCCGTCAACCTGGCCGACGAGAACCCCGGCTGGAGCGTCCCCGCGATCGCCAAGCGCACCTATGCGCAGTGGAACAGCATGCTCTCCCGCATACGCATCGGCGGCGGCACCGCAGCCCAGCGCAAGGAGTTCTACACCGCGCTCTACCACACGCTGCTCGAACCGAGCATCTTCTCCGATGCCAACGGCGACTACCTGGGGTTCGACGACAAGGTCCACCGGACCGCCCGCGGCAAAGCGCAGTACGCCAACTTCTCCGGCTGGGACATCTACCGCTCCGAGATCCCCCTGCTCGCCGTGATCGCCCCCGAGCAGACCAGCCAGATGATGACCTCACTGCTGGGCGACCAGGCGCAGGGCGGCTGGCTTCCGAAGTGGGGATTCGCCAACGACTACACCGACGTCATGAACGGTGACGCCGCCGACGCGATGCTGGCCGAGGCGTACGCCATGGGCGCCCGGAACTTCGACGCCAAGGCCGCCCTGGCCGCCATGGTCAAGGGCGCCACCACCGTGCCGTCCTCACCTGCGGAGATGGGCCAGGGCTGGTACGTCGAGCGGCCCCAGCTCTCCTCCTACGAGTCACTCGGATACGTCCCGAACACGACGAAGAGCTCCTTGTCCCCCGAGAACAACGGAGCCTCGGAGACGATCGAGTACGCCACCGCCGACTTCGGCATCGCGCAGCTCGCGAAGGCGCTCGGGGAGAACTCGACCTACAAGACGTTCCTGCAGCGGTCGCAGAACTGGACCAACATCTTCAACACCGCGACCGGCTATATCCAGCCGCGCGACGGCGACGGCCAGTTCCCCACGTTCGACCCGACCACGGATGGGATGGGCAGCTTCGGCCAGTCCGGCTTCCAGGAGGGCAACGCCGCACAGTACACCTGGGCGATCCCGCAGAACATCCACGGCCTGACCACCGCGATGGGCGGCAACGAGGCCGCGATCCAGCGCCTGGACACCTATTTCCAGCAGCTCAACGCCGGTCCGAACCTGCCGTACGAATGGGCCGGCAATGAGCCCGCCTTCCTGACCCCGTGGGTGTACGACTACGTCGGCGCGCCGTACAAGAGCGAGGAGATCGTGCACCGCCTGCTCACCTCGGTCTACGCGGACACCCCCGGCGGTGAGCCCGGCAACGACGACCTCGGCTCCATGAGCTCCTGGTACGTCTGGTCCAGCCTCGGCATGTACCCGGCGACCCCGGGAACGCCGGTGCTCGCGCTGGGCGCGCCGATCTTCTCCCGGGCCCAGTTCGACCTGCCCGGCGGCCACCGGCTGAAGCTGACCGCGCCGGGCGCCTCGACGACCACCTATGTGCACAGCGTGTCCGTCAACGGGAAGTCCTGGGCGCCGGCCTGGCTGTCCGCGTCGCTGCTCACCGGGGCCGACGCCCCGTCGCGCCGACCGGCCACCACCAAGCTCGCGTTCACCCTCGCGCCCACCGCCGACACGTCGTGGGCGGCCACGGCCGCCGACGCACCGCCGTCCTACCCATCCGGACCGCTGCAGTTCCCGCCAGGACGCAAGCCGGTCATCCTCACCCCGACCGGGCCGAACCTGCTCGGCAGCGCGCCCACCGGCGAACTGTCCTGGCACGGGCCAGTGCAGAACGGCGTGGGCTCGGTGCCCGGAACCGTCGACTCCGCGACCACGCCGGAAGGGACCAGCGCGGTGCACTGGACCGAGACCAACGCGGCGCCCAACACCTGGATCTGGGTCGATCCGGCGTCCCAACTGCCCGCGGGCCAGAGCTACCAAGCGTCGATCACCCTGGAGGGCACCGGCACGGTCTACCTGGACTTCTGGAACGGCCGGCAGGACCTGACCAGTCAGACGGTCCAGCTGACCGGCACGCCGCAGACACTGACCCTCCAGGGCGCGGTCCCGTCGGCGGCGGACACCCACCTCCAGATCCGTACGGCAGACGTCGGCCCGGTCAACCTCTACGCGAGCAACGCGTCCGTCCAGCTGCTGACGCCGAAGCAGAGCTGACAACCCGCTGAGAGCGTGCCCGCCGCTTCTCGACCCGTTACAACCGCCGCACGCGGCTGAGGTAGGTCTGTACGACCACGACCACGGCCAGGAAGGCGCCGCTGACGACCTGCTGATAGGAGGAGGACAGGTCGCCGATCTGGTTGATCAGATTCTGGATCACGCCGAGGAGGAGCACGCCCGCGATCGTGCCGCTGACCGAGCCCGCGCCGCCGGTCAGGAGCGTGCCACCGATGACGACCGCGGCGATGACGTCGAGTTCCATGCCGGTGCCGAGGATGGTCACCCCCGACGACAGGCGGGCGGCGTTCAACGCCCCGGAGAGGCCGGCCAGCGTCCCGGACAGCACGTACACGATGATCTTCGTGCGGGCGACCGGGACGCCCATCAGCGCGGCGGCGTCCTCCGCGCCGCCGATGGCGTACACCGCCTGGCCGAACCCGGTCCGCTGGAGGAACACGGCACCGATGACGAACAGGGCGAGGGTCAGGTAGACGGGGTAGCCCAGACCGAACAGGTGCCCCTGGCCGAGCCGGGCGAGCAGCGAGCCGCGCGGGATGAGGTACGTCGTCGCGCCCTCGTGTGAGATCGACAGCAGCAGGCCGCGGGCGCCGAGCAGGCCGGCCAGCGTGACGATGAAGGGCGCCAGCCGGACCCGGGCGATCAAGAGGCCCTGCGCCAGGCCGATCGCGCCGCACACCACCAGCGGCACCAGGAGTCCGGCGACCGTCCCCCACCGGACCGCGTACGCGGCGAGCACGCCGCCGAGCGCGAACACCGAGCCGACCGACAGGTCGATGCCGCCGGTGATGATGACGAAGGTCATGCCCAGCGCCACCATCGCGGGGAACGATGACGTGATGGCGATGTCGCCGAGGTTCTCACTGGTCGGGAATCGTGCGAAGGAGAGCGAGCCGACCGCGAGCAGCAGCACGAGGACCGCGGTCGCGCCGTGGCGCTGGATCAGGCCGAACGCGCGGTCGCGCCGGCTCATGGCGTACGTGTCGTGGACGACGGGCGTGTCGGCCGCCGCTTGTCCGGTCGTCATCGTCCGGCCCCTCCCCTCGCCGCGTACACGGCGCCAAGGATGATCACTGCCTGCACCATCTGGGCGACCGAGTCGGGCAGATTGTGCTTGATCAGGGTGGCCCGTACGAGCTGGATCAGCAGCGCACCGGCCACGGTGCCCAGCACCCGTACGCGGCCACCGGTCAGGGGCGTGCCGCCGACCACGACCGCGGTGATCGCCGACAGCTCCATGAGCAGGCCGAGTGACGACGGGTCGCTGGCCTGCAGGCGTGCGGTGGCCAGCACGCCCGCGACCGCGGCGAGCACGCCGGACAGGACGTACACCAGCAGGAGGACCCGCCGGACCGGCAGCCCGGACAGGACGCTCGCCCTTCGGTTGCCGCCGATCGCAACGAGTTGCCGGCCGAAGGTCGTACGCCGGACGACGCCCGCCACGATGAGGGTCAGCACGCCCGCGACCACGACCGGGAGGGGAACCCCGGCGACGCTCGACGAGCCGAGGTTCAGGAGGGTCGCGTTCTGCACGTCCTTGAGCTGACCGCCGGCCAGCACCAGGGCCAGCCCGCGGCCGCCGACGAACAGGCAGAGCGTGGCGACGATCGGCTGCACGTTCACGAACGCCACGAGCGAGCCGTTGACCAGCCCAACGGCGACGCCGCCCAACAGCGCGACGAAGATCGCCGGTCCGATGCCGTACCCGAGGTAGAGCGGGAGCAGCGCGGTGGCGAGGGCCATCACCGATCCGACGGACAGGTCGACGCCCTCCGTACCGATCACCAGGGCCATGCCGAGGGAGACGATGACGACCGGCGCGACCTGAACGAGCTGGGTGCGCAGGTTCTCCATGCTGAGGAAGTGCGGGGTCATCGCGATGTTGACGACGACGAGCGCGGCGATCGCCGCGTACACCCCGTAGTTCTGCAGCCAGGCCAGTACCCGTCCGCCGGTCGGCCGGGGCAGCGCGACGGCCGTCTCGGTCATGCGACCTCCTCCCGCGCGTGCGCGGCGATCGTGGTCATCACGCCCTCCTCGGTGAGTTCGTCCCCGGTCAGCTCACCGACCACGGTCCCGTTCTTCAAGACCACGACGCGGTCGGATCCCTCGACTAGTTCCTCCAGGTCCGAGGAGATCAGCAGGACGCCGAGGCCCGCCTCGGCGAGTTCGTCGACCAGCGCCTGGACCTCCGCCTTCGCGCCGACGTCGATGCCGCGCGTCGGCTCGTCCAGCAGCAGCACCTTCGGCTCGGTGGCCATCCAGCGGGCGAGCAGCACCTTCTGCTGGTTGCCGCCGGACAGCTCGGCGACCGGCTGGTGCGGTCCGGTCGCCTTGATCCGGAGGCGTTTCATGAAGGTGTCCACGATCCGGTCGATGCGGGCGTCCGAGACGATGCCGCCGCGCGCCAGGCGCGGGAGGGCGGCCAGGGCGATGTTGTCGCGGACCGACAGGGTCGGCACGATGCCCTCCGCCTTGCGGTCCTCGGGCAGCAGCGCGATGCCGGCTCGTACGGCGGCCGTGGCCGACCCCCGGCGTACCGGCAGGCCCGCGACGGTGATCCGGCCTTCATCGAGTGGCAGGACGCCGGCGATGGCCTTGGCCGTCTCCGTACGGCCCGCGCCGAGCAGGCCGCCGAGCCCGACGACCTCGCCGGGCCGGACGGTCAGCGACACCTCGTCGAGCAGGTGCCGGCTCGACAGTCCGTGCGCCTCCAGGACAGGCGGCTCTCCGGAGGCCTCGTGCGCCCCCGAGAACCGGGTGACGCCTTCGGCGCGTACCTGCGCGACGTCGCGGCCGAGCATGAGCGAGACGAGATGGAGCCGGTCGAGGTCCGCGAGCGCCCCTTGGTGGACGACCCGGCCGTCGCGCAGGACCGTCACGCCGTCGCAGATCCGGTACAGCTCGTCCAGGCGGTGGCTGACATAGATGACGGCGATCCCCTGGTCGCGGAGCCGGTCGATGACGCCGAACAGCGTGTCGACCTCGCGCGGTTCCAGGGAGGACGTCGGCTCATCCATGATGACCACGCGGGCGTCGACCGAGACCCCGCGCGCCAGCGCGACCATCTGCTGGGCGCCCACGCCGAGCGAGCGGAGCGGCAGCCGGACGTCGACCCGCACGCCGTACGCCGCGAGCGTCCGGGCGGCCGTCTCGTGCATGCGACCTGCGTCGAGCAGCCCGAACGCGCGGCGCGGCTCGCGGCCGAGCAGCAGGTTCCGGGCGACGCTGAGGTCCGGTACGAGCCCGATCTCCTGGTGCACGGCCTGAACACCGGCGCGTTGCGCGTCGAGCGGCCCGGTGAACCCGGCAGGCCGACCGGCCAGGAGCACCTCGCCCTCGTCGGGCCGGTACACGCCGGTGATCACCTTGATGAGGGTCGACTTGCCCGCGCCGTTCTCGCCGACCAGCGCGTGCACCTCACCGGGGCGCAGGCTGAGGGACACCCCGTCGAGGGCCACCACCCCGGTGAAGCGCTTGACGATGTCGCGGGTCTCGAGCACCGGCGGGTCGTCGGACGTGGTCACGGGTACCCCCGGTCGTGTCGGCGCATCGATCAGTAGGCGGACGCGACGGACTGCTTGGCGTTGGAGGAGTCGTACTCCCGGTCGGAGATGATGACCTTGTCGGGGATCGGCTCGCCGTTCATGAACTTGGTGAGCGTCTGGAACGCCAGGGGGCCGAAGCGGGGGTTGGACTCCACCACCGCGTAGATCCAGCCGCTGACGATCTGCGTCACGGCGTTACGGGTGCCGTCGACGGACACGATCTTGACGTCACCGGCCTTCTTGCCGGCACCCTTCAGGGCGGTCACCGCGCCCAGCGCCATCTCGTCGTTCTCGGCGTAGATGGCGTTGACGTCCGGGTGGCTCTGGATCATCTGCTCGGTGACCTGCTGGCCCTTCTCCCGCGCGAAGTCGCCCGTCTGCTCGAACGTGATCTGGATGCCGGGCGCCTGCTTGGCGATCTCTTCCTTGAAGCCGTTGGTGCGCTCGGTCGTCACGTTGTTGCCGGACGAGCCGAGGAGGATCGCGACCTTGCCCTTGCCGTTCAGGGCTTTGATCATCTGGTCGGCGGCCCGCTTGCCCTGCTGGTAGAAGTCGGACCCGATGAAGGTCACGTAGTCCTTGCAGGCGGTCGCGTTGATCTTCCGGTCGACCGTGATGATCGGGATGTGCTTGGCGGACGCCTGCTGCAGGACCGGTTCCCAGCCGTCCGAGTTCAGCGGCGCGATGACCAGGGCCTTGGCCCCCTGCGCGATGAGCTGCTGCACGTCGCTGATCTGCTTGCTGAACTGCGACTGGCCGTTGGTGGCGCGCAGGTTGGCGATCCCCTGCTGCTTCGCCTCAGCCTTGATCGACTGGGTCTCCGCGATACGGAAGGGGTTGGCCTCCTTCTCGGACTGCGAGAACCCCACGACCGAGGTCTTCAGATCGAATCTCGTGCCACCGAACTTGCTGATCGTGCAGGACGGCGCGGAGCCGGATGGGCTCTGGACCACCTGTCCGGCCTGGGCACCCCCGCCGCCGGTCTGCTGAGACTTCTCGGACTTGGCGCAGCCGGCGACCAGAGCGGCGGCGATCGCGATGATCGTGGTGCTGAGCATGGCCGGGCGCGGGCGGTACGGGGGGACGGTCATTGCAGGTCCTTCCCAGGCGAAGGCGAGATGCCGGTAATTGACGCACCCTGATCGACTTCTGTCAACGCCGATCAGCATGGTGAGATGTTTCGATCCGAATCTTGCACTATCGATCAGTACCGTTCATGCTGTGGTCCACCCGGTACCGGCTGTTCCAGAGTCCGCCTCCTCTTCGGCCTCCGTTCGCTCCGGCGCAGCGTGACGCGCTGCGCCCCTCCGCCCATTGCCCTGTTCGAGCAGATGGGAGTCTGCCGTGCCCGCCCTCCGATCATCCAGCCTCGCCAGACCACGTGGCCCGGCCGTCGTCATCGGCCTCGCGGTCGCGCTGCTGACCGCGCTCGTCGCTCCCGCGTCGGCGCGCACGTCCGCGTCATGGAAGGCCCAGACCCCGCCACTGACCACCCCCTGGACCGACCAGGTCTCCCCGCAGAACGCCCTGCCGGATTACCCGCGGCCCCAGCTGACCCGGTCACGGTGGCAGAACCTCAACGGCGAATGGCAGTTCGCCGAGGCGTCCGCCGGCGAGGCGCCGCCCACCGGCAAGGCGCTGGCCGAGCGGATCCTCGTGCCGTACCCGGTCGAGTCGGCGCTGTCGGGGATCAAGCGGCACGTCGACCACATGTGGTACCGCCGGACGTTCACCGTGCCGCGCTCCTGGCACAGCGGCCGGCTGCTCCTGCACTTCCAGGCCGTCGACTACCACGCCACCGTCTACGTCAACGGCGAACAGGTCGCCACCCACACCGGCGGCTACGACGGCTTCTCCGCCGACGTCACCGGTGCGGTCCGGGGCACCGGCCCGCAGGAGCTGCTCGTCGGCGTCGACGACCCCACCGACATCGGCAGCCAGGCGCTGGGCAAGCAGCGCAAGCCGGGCGACGGCATCTTCTACACCCCGTCCTCCGGGATCTGGCAGACCGTGTGGATGGAGCCGGTGTCCGCGGCGTACGTCTCGCGTCTCGACGCCACGCCGGACCTGGCCGCCAAGACGCTGCGGCTGACCACCCACGTCGCCGGGACCTCGGCGCGTACGGTGGAGGCCGTCGCGTACGCCGGGCATCGTGAGGTGGGCCGGGCCGTCGGCGCGGCAGGCGCCGAGCTGCGCGTGCCCATCCGCAAGCCGCACCTGTGGACGCCGGACGACCCGTACCTCTACACGCTCAAGGTACGGATCCGGGACGACCACAAGGTCGTCGACGAGGTCGGCTCGTACTTCGGGATGCGCTCCATCGGGCTCGGCAAGGGGCCCGACGGCAAGGTGCGCATGCTGCTGAACGGGAAGTTCGTCATGCAGGTCGGCACGCTCGACCAGGGCTTCTGGCCGGACGGCATCTACACCGCGCCGACCGACGCCGCCCTGCGGTTCGACCTGCAGGCGCACAAGCGCCTCGGCTTCAACATGGTCCGCAAGCACGTCAAGGTGGAACCCGACCGCTGGTACTACTGGGCGGACCGCCTCGGCCTCCTCGTGTGGCAGGACATGCCCGCGACGTACGCCGGCCACTCGCCGTCTCCGGCGGTGAAGACGCAGTTCGAGACCGAGCTGCGCACGCTGGTCGACCAGCACCGCAGTCACCCGTCCATCGTCGTGTGGGTGCCCTTCAACGAGGGCTGGGGGGAGTACGAGCCGGATCGGATCGCCGCCCAGGTCAAGAGCTGGGACCCGAGCCGCCTCGTGAACATCGACAGCGGTGTCAACTGCTGCGACTCCATCCCCGACACCGGCGCGGGCGACATCTACGACAACCACGACTACGTGGGCCCCGGCACGCCGGTCCAGCAGGGGACACGGGCCGCGGTGGACGGCGAGTACGGCGGTCTCGGCCTCAAGGTCGACGGCCACATGTGGGACGCCGCGCACGGCTTCGCGTACGAGATGGAGCCCGACCAGGCCACGCTGACCCGGCGCTACACCGAACTGCAGAACCGCCTGCTGCAGGTGGAGCAGCGGTGCGGGCTGTCCGCGTCGGTCTACACCCAGATCACCGACGTCGAGGACGAGCTCAACGGCATCTACACCTACGACCGTAAGGTGCTCAAGCCCGGCGCGAACGAGGTCCGCGCGGCCAACCAGGCCCTCATCAACGCGTCCGGCTCGGTCGGCAAGGGTGATGGCGGCGGCACCTTCCCGCCCGGCAAGCCCGGGCTCGACGGTGTGAGCTTCTACCCGCTCGACGAGGGATCCGGCACGGTCGCCAAGGACGCGGCCGGCAGCCATGATGCGACGCTCGTGAACGGGCCGACGTGGACCTCCGGACACTCCGGGTCCGCGCTGCAGTTCAACGGCTCCAACCAGTTCGCCGACACCGGCGCGGCCATCCTGGACACGACCGGGAACTACAGCGTGTCCGCCTGGGTGAAGCTCGACCGGCGCGGCTCGTTCGCCACGGCGGTCAGCCAGGACGGCGACAGCAACAGCGCCTTCTTCCTGCAGTACTCCGGCGCGGACGACCGGTTCGCGTTCAGCTTCGCCGGAGTACGGGCGCTCGCGCCGGCCGCCCCGGAGACCGGGCGGTGGTACCACCTCACCGGTGTCCGTGACGCCGCCACCGGGTCGCTGACCCTGTACGTGGACGGGCAGAAGGCCGGGACCGCGGCCGCCTGCCTCGGTGACCGCTCCACGGGACACACCGTGATCGGCCGTGGCAAGTACGGCGGCAACCAGGTCGACTTCTGGCCGGGGGCGATCGACCAGGTGCACGTCTTCGACCGGGCCCTGTCGGCCGACGACGTCGCCAAGCTCTACCAGTCCGGCAAGTGACGCGGTGCGGGAGGGGCCGCGACGGCCCCTCCCGCCTCTCGTGGAGAGGAAAGAGCCGATGGAACGACGGACGTTCCTGACCCGTGGTCTCGCCGTCACCGGAGGCGTCGCGGTCGCCGGCATGGCGGGAGACCCTGCCGGTGCGGAGGGCTCCAAGGGCGGCGTGCGCGTCCTGCGGACGGTCGAGGCCGCCTCGGCGGGCGGGCACTACACCCCGAACCGCGCGCCGCTGCGGCCCACGGCCTTCCTCAAGCTGCCGCCCGGGAGCGTACGACCGAAGGGCTGGCTGCGGCGGCAGCTCGACCTGCAGGTCGAAGGGCTGAACGGGCGCATGCCCGACGTCTCGGACTACCTGAACTACGACACGAACGGGTGGGTCGATCCCTCGAAGTGGGGCTGGGAGGAGCTGCCGTACTGGCTGCGCGGCTTCACCGACCTCGGCATCGTCACCGGCGACGTGCGCGTACGGAGCCTGACCCGCCGGTGGGTGGACGGCATCCTGGCCACCCAGCAGGCCGACGGCTGGTTCGGGCCGGCCGCCCTGCGCACCTCTCTCGACGGCGGCCCCGACTTCTGGCCGCACATGCCCATTCTCGACGCGCTCCGCTCGTACGCCGAGGCGACCGGTGACGAGCGGATCACGCCGTTCCTGATGGCGTACTTCGACTTCCAGAACCGTCAACCCGCCGGCGTGTTCCGGCGCGGCTGGGGCGCGTACCGCTGGGGCGACACCATCGACAGCGTCTACTGGGCCTACAACCGGACCGGGGACGGCCGCCTCCTCGACCTCGTCCGCAAGATCCACGCCGGCTCCGCCGACTACGTCACCGGCCTGCCGACCCTCCACAACGTGAACCTCGCCCAGGGATTCCGTGAGCCCATCCAGTACGGCGTGCTGGCCGGCGACCCGGCGCTGCGCGCCGCGACGTACCGGAACTACGACACGGTGACGGGCACGTACGGCCAGTTCCCCGGCGGCGGGTTCGCCGGCGACGAGAACTGCCGCCCGTACTTCACCGATCCGCGGCAGGGCCTGGAGACCTGCGGGTTCGTCGAGCTGATGCACAGCTTCGAGCTCCTGACCCGGATCACCGGGGACCCGGTCTGGGCCGACCGCTGCGAGGACATCGCCGTCAACTCGCTGCCCGCCGCGTTCGACCCGGCGCAGCGCGGCACCCACTACATCACCAGCGCCAACTGCGTGCAGCTCGACAACGTGGCCAAGTCGCACGGTCAGTTCGACAACGACTTCGCCATGCAGGCGTACATGCCGGGCGTGCACAACTACCGCTGCTGCCCGCACAACTACGGCATGGGCTGGCCGTACTACGCCGAGGAGCTCTGGCTGGCGACGTACGACTCCGGGCTGTGCGCCTCGATGTACGCCGCCTCGGAGGTGACGGCGAAGGTCGGCGTCGACGGCACCGTCGTCACCGTGACCGAGGAGACCGGGTATCCGTTCGAGGAGACAGTGACCCTGCGGATCTCCACGCCGCGCGCCGTCGAGTTTCCGCTCTACCTGCGCGTTCCGGGCTGGTGCGAGGAGCCCGCGGTGCGCGTGAACGGTTCATCCCTTCTCGTGCGGGCGGCACCGCCGTGCTATGTCGTCGTCACCCGTACCTGGCGGGACAGGGACCGGATCGAGCTCCGTCTCCCCATGCGCACCACCACCCGTACCTGGGAGAAGAACCACGGGGCGGTCTCCGTGGAGCACGGCCCGCTCACCTTCTCGCTGGCGATCGAGGAGAACTGGCGGCGGTTCGCCGGCACCACGGCATGGCCGGAGTACGAGGTCACGGCCGCCTCTCCGTGGAACTACGGCCTCGACGGGCGGTCGTTCACCGTACGGCGGCGGCCGGCGGGCGGGAACCCGTTCACCCGGCGGGGCGCGCCCCTCGAGATCCGGGCGCGGGCCCGCCGGATCCCCAACTGGCGGGCCGACGACGAGAACGTCATCCGGCCGTTGCAGGACGGCCCGGTCCGGTCGGGCGAACGCGCGGAGACCGTCACGCTCATCCCGATGGGCGCCGCGCGGCTGCGCCTCACCGCGTTCCCCGTCATCGGCCACGGCGCGGACGCCCGGGAATGGCAGATCGTGCCGATCGCCACCGCCTCCCACCTGTGGCAGGGGGACACGACCGAGGCGCTCTGCGACGGGATCGAGCCGGCGAGCTCCGCCGATGAATCGATCCCGCGCTTCACCTGGTGGGACCATCGCGGCGGCGTCGAGTGGGTCCAGTACGACTACCCGGAGCCCATCACGGCCGCGGCCACCGCCGTGTACTGGTTCGACGACACGGGACACGGGCAGTGCCGTGTCCCGGCGTCATGGCGGCTGCTGTACCGCGCCGGCGACACCTGGCAGCCTGTCGACGACCCGTCCGCGTACGGCACCGCGCGCGACACCTACAACCACACGACGTTCGCCCCCGTACGGGCCACCGCGTTCCGGTTGGAAGCACACCTGGCCGACGGTGTGTCCGGCGGCATCCTGGAGTGGACGATGGAGCAGACATGATTGGTCAAGGGCTTCACGCGTCCGGACACAAGGCTCGGTGAACGGCCACGGGCGACGCGGATTCGCGGCATTCGCCCCGGCCTGGTGGCGCCTTCCGAGCCTTCGGTACGGCCGCGGGGCGGTCCAAGGCCCGGCGGACCGCGGACGCCGCCGACGGCGACGTGCGGGCCCGGTCAGTGATCCGGGTGCTCGGCGACGGTGGCCATGGCGGCGATGATGCGCTCCTCGGTGATCTCCAGGCCGCTGAGCTCGGCGGCGACCGCGCCGTCGCGCAGTACGACCACGCGGTCGCAGCCGGACACCAGTTCCTCGAGGTCCGACGAGATCAGCAGGATGGCCAGGCCGGCCACGGCCAGCTCGTCCAGCAGGTCGCGCAGCTGGGCCTTGGCGCCCACATCGATGCCGCGCGTCGGCTCGTCGAGCAGCAGCACCTTCGGCTGCATCGCCAGCCAGCGGGCGAGGAGCACCTTTTGCTGGTTGCCGCTGGACAGTTCGGCGACCTTCTGCAGCGGTGACGTCGCCTTGATGCGCAGGCGGCGCATGAAGGTCTCCACCACCCGGTCGATCCGGGCACCGGACACGATGCCGAAGCGGGACAGCCGGGGCAGCGCGGCCAGCGCGATGTTGTCGCGGACGGACAGCGACGGGATGATCCCCTCGGTGGCGCGGTTCTCCGGCAGGAGGCCGACGCCCGCCCGGATGGCGCCGGCGATCGAGCGGCGGGGCAACGGCGCGCCGGCCACCGTGACCTGGCCGGCGTCGAGGGTCAGCGCGCCCGCGATCGCCTTGGCGGTCTCCGAACGGCCGGCGCCCAGCAGGCCGCCGAGCCCCAGCACCTCACCCTCCCGGAGCTCCAGCGACACGTCGGCGAGCGCGTGGCGGCGCGTCAGCCCGGTGGCCCGCAGGTACGGCGGGTCCGCGGGAGCGTCGGCGGCCGCCTGCGGCACGGCGGGCGGGACCGGCGCGAGCCTCCGCCCGAGCATGATCGACACCAGTGCGCGCCGGTCGAGAGCGGCGAACGGCCCGCTGTGCACGACCCTGCAGCCCCGCAGCACGGTCAACCGGTCGCCGAGCCGATACAACTCGTCCAGCCGGTGGCTGACGTACAGCACCGCCCGGCCCCGCTCGCGCTGCTCGGTGACGACCCGGAACAACGTCTCGATCTGCGGCGGGTCCATCTCCGCGGTCGGCTCGTCAAGAATGATCACTTCGGCGCCGAGGGTGACCGCGCGGGCGAGCGCCACCAGCGTGCGCGCGCCCGGGTCGAGCGCCGCCAACGGGCGGCGGACGTCCACCCGCAGGCCGTGGCCGGCCAGGATCTCGGCGGCCCGGTCGTGCATCACCGCGGTATCGATCAGACCCAGACGGCCCCGCGGCTCGGCACCGGCGAACAGGTTGCGGGCGATGCTCATCGAGGGGATCAGGGCGTTGTCCTGGTGGACGGCCATGATGCCCGCACGGCGGGCGTCCAGCGGGCCGCCGAGCCGGAGCGGCTCGCCGTCTCGGCGCAACCGTCCGGCGTCCGGCCGGTGCACGCCCGTCAGCACCTTGACGAGCGTGGACTTGCCCACGCCGTTCTCCCCGGTCAGCGCATGAACCTCGCCGCGCGCCAGCGTGAGTGAGACATGATCGAGAGCGACCGTGCCCGGGAACGTCTTGAGGATCCCGGCCGCCTCCAGGGCTCTGTCCGCCACGACGCACCTCCCGGTACCGCCCGGTTCACCGCACGTAATACCACGCCATGGCCGCGGTCCACCAGGGACGCTAAAGGCGGGCGATATGGATGCGCACCCCCCGCGCGCTGAGCTCGTGCAGCTCCTCCGGTGGCGCGTCCTCGCCCGTGACGAGATGGTCGATGCGCTCCGGCGGCACGGTCTGCACCATCGTGTTCACGCCGATCTTGCTGTGGTCGGCGAGCACCACCACCTCCTCGGCCGCCTCGGCCAGCGCCCGGTCGGTGCCGGCGACCTGCATGTTCGGCGTCGACAGGCCCCGCTCGGCGGTGAGCCCGTTGCCGGAGATGAACACCCGCCGCATGCGCAGCCCTGCCAGGGACCGCTCCGCCGCACTGCCGATCAGGGCCTGCACCGCACCGCGCAGCGTGCCACCGGTCATGACGACCTCGATGCGCGGCGAGGCCGCCAGCGTCTGCGCGACCAGGAGCGAGTTGGTGACCACCGTCAGGTCGGTGTGACCCGTCAGGCGCTGCGCCAGCGCGTACGTCGTCGTGCCCGGGCCGACGGCGATCGCGTCCCCGTCCTCGACCAGCGCCGCCGCGAGGTCGGCGATCGCGGCCTTCTCCTCACTGGCGACCTGAGCCTTCTGCAGGTACGTGGGTTCCTGTGACAGCTCCCCGGGCAGGGACGCTCCCCCGTGGTGCCGATCCAGCAGACCGTCGGCCTCGAGGGCGCGAACGTCACGGCGCACCGTGACCTCAGACGACTGGACGGACTCGGCGAGCTGACGCAGCGACAGCGTGCCGTTCGCCCGGAGCAGTTCGAGGATGCGCTTACGGCGTTCGGCGGCGAAAACCGGCTTGCGACCGTCCGACGGCCCTTGGACGTCGCTCACGGTCCCCCCTGAAGGCGAAAACATCCGACTTCCTGATCGTAACCACGACGCTCGCCGACGGCCCACCCGCTACGAGAGTCGGTACTTCCGAACCGATACGCGCCACGTAGTACGCGGTGCCCCGGGGACGGCTGGGGGGTGTTCGGGCACCACGGAGTGATCGGGATCCTGACCGGCCTCGATCGAGAGGCCGGCCGGCATCGGGCCCTGTTACCTGCTGGGTTCGGGTGTCTTGCAGGAGATCTTGGGGTTCACGCCGATGTAGTTGAGGGGGCCGGCAATGATCGTGACGGCGAGCGTGCCCGCCTGGGAGCAGTTCTTCGGGCCGCTGCTGTAGTAGTGACGTTGCCCGGCGGCGATGGCACCGATGATGAGCCACAAGAGGACCACGGCCGTGGTAATTCTCATCGTTACTCCAACGACTACGTAGGCTGGCGATCGGCACCGATGGAACGTCGGGGCTGACCGCATGTCGACGGATGGTGGCATGGACGCCGGGCTTGTACCCAAATATTCGTCGAATAGGGCTGTCACGCTCCTGCACTGGTCATGCGGACCGGATCACCGTGCCGGCGGATCCGGCACGGCGGGTACGCTTCCCGCTCATCCGCTGGTTCGCGTGTGCCCCGCCGCGTCCCGTAGCGCGACGCCCACACATACCCGCAAACATTACGATCGCGCAAGCAATCGGGCATGCTTGATGACGTGCTGGAACCTCGACAAGAGCAACTGGATGACGATCAGGAATTCCTCGATCAGGTCGGTGCGGTCATGCGCGCGACCCGGGTCCTCGTCGCGCTCATCGCCCAGTCGGTGGCCGAGATCGAAGACGTGGTCACGCTGCCGCAGTTCCGGGTGCTGGTCATGGTCGCCGCCCAGGGGCCTCTCAACCTCCGCGCCGTCGCATCCGGCCTGGGGGTGCACCCCTCCAACGCGACGCGCGCCTGCGACCGCCTGGTCGCCGGCGGCCTACTGGACCGCCGCGACGACCCGGCCGACCGACGGAACCTGGTCCTGACCCTCACCGATGAGGGGCGGCGGCTCATCGACTCGGTGATGCAGCGCCGACATGCCGCCATCGGCGTCGTCCTCGCCCAGATGCCGCCGCAGAACCGGCGCACGCTCGCCGCCGATCTGGCGGCATTCGCCGACGCCGCCGGCGAGATCCCGGACCTCCACAGTTCGCCTCTGGGCTGGACGACGTGACGGCCCGGCCGTCCACCGAGGCCGCATGGGAACAGGTGGTCCCACAGCTGGAGACGATCGCCTCGCGGGATGCCCTGGGTGAACGGCCGGTTGCAGCTCGACGCCTTCGGCGCACGCGGCGGTAACGGGGTTTCAGGGGTGGCTTTTACCGAGTCCTGCGCTCATCCTTGGGGCGGATGTTCCGATCGGGACCGTGTCCCCTCTCCCCGCCAGGAGGCTCCATGAGTTCCGTCCCGCACGCGCGCCTGCGGCGACCGGAAGCATCCTGCGCAACGGCACCACGATGACGCTGCATCCCTCGGACAACCCGAACGTCAAGGGGGTGGTCTGGCTCAGCACCGCGAGCCAGACCGGCACGACCGGCGCGTTCGTCGTCACCAGCACGTTCGGCAGCGGGCGCGTCGCGGTCTGGGGTGACAGCTCCGCCATCGATGACGGCACCGGGCAGTCCGGCAACACCCTCTACGACGGCTGGAACGACCCCGCGGGGACCGACGCCGCCATCGCCCTGAACACCACCGCCTGGCTCGCCGGGGCCGGAGCGACCGGCGGGGGCGGTGGAGGCGGCGGGGGGACGCAACTCCTCGGAAACCCCGGATTCGAGACCGGATCCGCGTCGCCCTGGACCGCCTCGGCCAGCGTCGTCTACAGCGGCTCGAAGGAACCGGCGCACTCGGGAAGCTGGGACGCCTGGCTCGACGGTTACGGAACCGCGACCACCGACACCCTCGGCCAGCAGGTGACGATTCCGTCGACCGCCACCTCCGCGTCGCTGTCCTACTGGCTCCACGTGGACACCGCCGAGACCAGCACCAGCACGGCGTACGACACGCTCAAGGTCCAACTGGTCAACGGCTCGGGTACGGTCCTGACGACCCTGGCGACGTACTCGAACCTCAATCACAACAGCGGCTACAGCCAACACACCGTCGACGTGAGCGGATACAAGGGCCAGACGGTCACGGTGAGGTTCACCGGCACCGAGGACGGTTCGCAGCAGACGTCCTTCGTGGTCGACGACACCGCCCTGACCACCTCCTGACCTCCCCCGCCGGAACCGCGCTGTTCCGTCAGGCTGAGACCCGGCGGCGACCCCGCCCCAGCCGCTCCCGGAGTCGTACGGCGTCGGCGGCCATGGCCGTCACGAGGACACCCGGGCCGGCGAGCGGGAGCACGGCCAGTTCGTCCTCCGCGTACGGCTCCGCGGTGGCACCGGTGATCAGGAGCGTGCCGACGGCCCGTGCGTCGCCGAGCACGGCGCCGCTCGGCGCATCCTCATCGATCCGCAGTTCGTGGCGGAGCAGCGGCGCCCCGCCGATCGTGACGTCGAACCGGCCGGTGTAGCGGCCCGGCGGCTCACCGTGGCGGCCGAGGACGACCTCCTCGCGCCATTCCAGCTCCGCGTTCTCATCCAGGGTCACGTCGGCCCCGAACCGGTGATCGCAGCCGGCCGCGGCGATCACCGGTTCGGGGCAGAAGACGAGCCGTCCCCCGGCCGCGACGTCCGCCCGTACGGCCAGACGCGACGACCCGGCGCTGCGCCGTCCCGGCAGGACGAGCGTCGCCGCGGCCGAGCGGACGTCGAGCCGCGCGCCCGGACCGACCTCGATGCTCAGCTCCAGGTCGTCGCCGCCGAGCGGTCCCGCCCCCGCGCCGACCAGGTACACCGACCCACCCGACTCGCGCAGCGCGAGGGGACCGTCCGACCGCAGCCGCGTGATCCGGGTCCGCCCGCCGGGACCGCGCTCGGCGCGTACGGCCGCGCGCGCCACGAAGCCGGTTCCGCGGCCCG
>JBJMIW010000076.1:0-17314 GCA_045806665.1 Actinoallomurus sp. | reverse complement strand
GCACGCGCGCCCCCGGTCTGTCGGCTCCGACTCCGCGCTCTGTCTCAGACGCACGCGCAGGCTCGAATACCGCCGCAGGCTCAGATGCCGCCGGAGAAGGTGTCGCAGCGGGGCGGGTCACCGGTGTCGTAGCCGGTCGAGAACCAGTGGCGGCGCTGCTCGGCCGTGCCGTGGGTGAAGCTCTCCGGGTCGACGCGACCCTGGGCGCGCTGCTGGATGCGGTCGTCGCCGACCGAACCGGCGGCGTCGAGGGCCTCGGCGATGTCCGTCTCGGTGAACGGCTTGCTGAAGAAACCGGTCTGCACGCCGTGCTTGGCCCACACGCCGGCGTAGCAGTCCGCCTGCAGTTCCAGGCGGACCGAGGCGCTCGACGCGCCCTGCCGGTCGTTGCCGACCCGGTCCATGGTGCCGAGCAGGTCCTGCACGTGGTGGCCGTACTCGTGCGCGACGACGTACGCCTCCGCGAACGGCCCGCCCTTGGCGCCGAACTTGTCGTGCAGTTCCTGGAAGAAGCCCAGATCGAGGTAGACCCGCTTGTCACCCGGGCAGTAGAACGGACCGACCGCCGAGCTCGCGGTGCCGCAGGCCGTGGCCGTCGAGCCGCTGAACAGCCGGGTGCGCGCCACCGTGTAGTCCTTGCCCCGGTCGGTGAACTCCTTCTTCCAGTACGCCTGGACGCTGTTCACCACGCCGACGATGCGGCAGTCCGCGGACTGGTCGGCGTCGGCGCCCGTACGGCACTTCGACGAGAGGCTCCCGGCGGGCGGCGCGCCGCCGCTGCCCCCGCCACTGTTCCCACCGAGGATGTTCCCCGGGTTGACGCCGAAGAGCACGGCGGCGACCAGGGCGATCAGGCCGATCGCGCCACCGCCGATGGCCATGCCCCCGAAGGGCATTCCGCGCGCGTCCTCGACCTGGGACGCGTCGAGCCCGGCATCGTCCTCGAAATCCACCAGAACCTCCCGTACGTGATCCGACGGGTCGATCCCCCGTGGAGACAGACTTTAACAACACTTCACCATGCCATTACGGCGGAAGCGAGGCTGCGGACGAGATCCTCGTCGACCTCATGGCCCAGACCGGGACCGGACGGCACCGGGACGAGCCCGTCGGTCGCCCGGATCGGCGGCTCGACGACGTCCCGCTCGTAGTACTTGTCCGACCCGGACACGTCGCTCGGCAGGCTGAACCCGGGCAGGGACGCGACCGCGACGTTGGCGGCGCGCCCGACGCCGAACTCGTGCATGCCGCCGCACCACACCTGCCAGCCGGCCCCGACGGCGCGGTTGTGCGCGGCGCGGGCCGGCGCCGGCCCGCCCATCCGGGAGACCTTGATGTTGAGGATGCGGCCGGCGTCGAGGGCGATGGCCGTGTCGAGCTGGTCGAGGTCCTCCACCGACTCGTCGAGGCACAGGGGGGTGGTGATGCGCGCCTGCAACCGGGCGTGCGCGGCGAGGGCCCCCGGGGCGTACGGCTGTTCGATCATCGTCAGGCCGAACGGGTCCAGCTCGGTGAAGACCGCGCTCTGGTCCTCGGTGTACGCGCCGTTGGCGTCGACGTGCAGCGGCAGGTCGGGACGGGCGTCGCGGACCGCGCGCACGGGTTCGACGTCCCACCCGGGCGCGATCTTCAGCTTGATCCTGCGGTATCCCTCGGCGGCGTACCGCTCGACCTGGGCGAGCAGGTCGGCCACTGTCGGCTCGATGCCGAGGCTGACGCCCGCGGCGATCTCCGTACGGGTCCCGCCGAGCGCCCGCGCCAGTGACAGCCCCGCGGCCCGGCACCACAGGTCCCAGCAGGCGATCTCCATCCCCGCCTTGGCGAAGTTGTGGCCGCGGATCCGCGCCCACGCCGCGCCGACGTCGGCCGGGTGCTCCCAGTCCGCCTCGAGGAGAGCGGGCGCGAGGTACCGATCCACCATGAGCAGGCAGTCCTCGACGGTCTCCGGGCAGTAGTACGGGTCGCTGGGCGAGGCGATCTCCCCCCACCCGGCCGTCCCGTCGCCGTCCTGGACCCGGATGAGGATGTGCTCCAGGTAGGCCTTGCGGTGCGAACTCGTCTCGAAGGCGCGCACGAGCGGCAGGCTCAACCGGAACGCCTCGATCTTCGATACTTTCGGCACGAGTCTCACTTCTCTCGCCGGAACCGGTAGACGGCCGTGTCCCCCGAGCACGTCTGGCAGGAGATCGCGACGTACCCCTCGTCGATGAGCCGCCGCAGCTCGGTGGCGAGGTCGTCGCGCAGCCGGAACGACGCCTCCCGGTCGCGGGCGACCAGGGCGTCCCAGTCGCGGGGCGCGCCCAGCAGCACGTCATCGTCCTCCCGCCGCGTCTCTCCCCAGCCGGTGTACGTGGGAGGCGGCGCGGGTGCCCCGCCCGTCCGGAGCAGGTCCCACTCGACGATCAACCGGTCGGTGCGCATGCCCGGGTCACGGCCGATGTCCTCGACACCGTAGAGGTCGCATTCGAACCAGCGACCGGTCGCTCCAAGGACGTCGAGGTTGAAATGGGCGTTGTGCGTACGGGCCGGGTCGAACGCCCAGCGCATCCGGGTGACGCCGCCGGCAAGGACGTAGTCGCGCTGGCTGTACTTCAGCGCCCGTCCCACTCCGCGTCTCTGCCAGTCCGGCCGGACCGCCGCGACCTGCGAGTAGTGGTAGACGGTCCCCGCTTCCGAGCCGAGGAAACCGTAGGTGAACCCCACCAGTTCGTCGCCGGCGAAGGCGCCGATCACCGAGCCGGCGTTGCGCTGCAGCGCGGCGAGCAGGCGGGGGCTGACGGCGGGGTCCGTCGGGGCCAGCGCGAACGCGGCGCGGTACACGTCCACCCCGGCCCGCATCTCGGCGGAGGTGGTCAGCGGCCGCACCGTCAACTGCGGTGAGAGCGGCGGCAATGGAGGCTCACGGTACGATCGGTTCAGGGCTTCGACCTGCGGCTTCTTCCATTATTGGCGCGCCCTGGACCGAGAGGGGACATGACCCCCGAGTTCGCCACCGTCCTGACCGACGCGACCGCCCGGCTGCTCGACTTCGGCCGCGAGCGGCTCCGGGAGTACGCGCTGGCCGAATCGCCGTCTGGGGACTCCGCCGCGCTGGCCCGATGCGCCGCGCTGATCGAGGCCGGCCACCGGGAGGCCGGCGGCACCGTCGCCCGCGACGGCGAGCACCTTGTGTCGCGGTTCGGCCCGGAGGACGGCCCGCACCTGCTCCTCGTCGGCCACTACGACACCGTCTGGCCGGTCGGACGGCTCGACACGATGCCGTACACCGATGACGGCAGGACGATCACCGGCCCCGGGACGTACGACATGAAGGGCGGACTCGTCGCGGTCGAGATGGCGCTGCGCGCGCTCCAGGCGGCCGGAACCGCGCCGGCCCGGCAGGTCCGCCTGGTCGTCGTCGCCGACGAGGAGGTGGGCAGCCCCACGGGGCGCGAGGTCGTCGAGCGTCACCTCGACGGGGCGGTGGCCGTGCTCGGCCTGGAGTCGCCGCACCCGGACGGTGCGCTGAAGAACGCGCGCCGGGGCAGCGTCCGGGTCCGGCTCGACGTCCGCGGCCGCGAGGCGCACGCCGCGCTCGACCCCGGCAAGGGCGTCTCGGCGATCGACGAGATCATCGACCAGATCGCCGCCGTCCGCGACGTCGTGCCGGACGACGGAACGACGCTCGTGAACGTGGGCCGGATCCAGGGCGGCCGGCGCGCCAACGTCATCGCGGGCGAGGCCACGGCGGAGATCGGCCTGCGCTTCGCCTCGGCGGCGTCCGAGCGGAGGGTGCTGGACGCCGTGGCGGCCCTGCGGCCCGGGCGGGAGGGCGCCGCCGTCGAGGCGACCGTGCTGTCCACACGGCCGACCTGGCCGGAGCGGTCCCCGGATCCGCTGCTCGACCACATCGCCGGCATCGGGGGGCTCCTGGGCCAGCGGATCACCGGCCGGCCCGCCGCCGGTGCGGGTGACACGAACCTGCCGGGGTCACGCGGGCTGCCGACCCTGGACGGCTTCGGCCCTCGCGGCCGGGGCGCCCACGCGTCGGACGAGGCGATCCAGGTGGCCGGTCTCGCGGAGCGCGCCGCACTCCTGGCCGGGATCATGGCCTTCCCGCCGGGAGAGGCGGACAGCGCCCGCGGGGACCGCGCTTGACCTCATCCCGATGCGGCGGTACGGCCCGCCGAGTGCCCCCGGAGACCGCGCTCGACCTCACCCCCATGCGGCAGCCCGCGCGGCGCCGCCCAAGACCGCCATCGTCCCTCATATGGCCGCCATACGGCAGTATTGCCGCATGTCGGCTCTTACCCGTGCGGAGGCGCAGACGCGCGCCCATCTCCTGGACGTTCGCTCCTACTCTGTCCACCTCGACCTGACGTCCGGGGATGAGGCGTTCCGCTCCGACACGACGATCCGCTTCGGGGCCGGCCCCGGGAGCGAGACCTTCGTCGAGGTCCGGCCCGTACGGCTGTGCCGCGCGGTGCTGAACGGACGGGAGATCGACCCGGCGTCCCTGCGGGACGGCCGCCTGCGGCTCCCCGGCCTCGCGGCCGACAACGAACTGCGGATCGAGGCCGACATGCCGTACTCCCGGACCGGCGAGGGCATGCACCGGTTCACCGACCCGGCCGACGGCGAGGCGTACGTCGCGACGCAGTGCGCCCCGGATGACGCCTCGCTGGTGTTCGCCTGCTTCGACCAACCGGACCTCAAGGCCCCGATCGAGATCTCCGTCACCGCTCCCCCGCACTGGACCGTGCTGAGCAACGCCGCCGGGGAGGAGGAAGACGGCCGCTGGCAGTTCGCGCCCACCGAGCCGATCAGCACGTACCTCGCCGCCGTCGTGGGCGGTCCCCTGCACTCGGTGTACGCGGAGCACGACGGCATCCCGCTGGGCGTGCACTGCCGGCGCTCGCTCGGCCCCCACCTGGACGCCGAGGAGATCCTCGACATCACCCGCCGTGCCCTCGACCGGTACCACGAGCTGTTCGACGAGCGGTACCCGTTCGGCAAGTACGACCAGGCCTTCGTGCCCGAGTTGAACTTCGGCGCGATGGAGAACCCCGGCTGCGTCACCTTCCGCGACGAGTTCGTCTTCCGCTCCGCCGTCACCGAGACCGAGCGCGAGACCCGCGCCATGGTCATCGCCCACGAGATGGCGCACATGTGGTTCGGCAATCTCGTCACCATGCGCTGGTGGGACGACCTGTGGCTGAACGAGTCGTTCGCCGAGTACATGGGCTACCAGGTCGTCACCGAGACGACCCGCTTCACCACCGCCTGGACCGGCTTCGCCATCGAGCGCAAGCCCACGGGGTACGACGCGGACCAGCGCCGTTCGACCCACCCGGTCGCGGCGGAGGGCATCGACGACACCGCCGCCGCGCAGACGAGCTTCGACGGCATCTCCTATGCCAAGGGCGCGTCCGTCCTGCGGCAACTCGTCGCCTGGCTCGGTGACGAGGCGTTCTTCGCCGGCATCAACAGCCACTTCACCCGGCACCGGTTCGGCAACGCCACCATGGCCGACCTGCTGGACGCCCTGGCCGCCGCCAGTGGCCGGGACGTGCACGACTGGGCCGAGCGCTGGCTGCGCACCAGCGGGGTCGACACGCTCCGTCTGGAGCTCACCGAGGACGAGGGCACGCTCACGTCCGCGACCATCGTGCACACCGGAACGCCCTGCGAGCCGTCGGCCCTCCGCCCCCACCGGATCAAGGCCGCGGCGTACGACCTGGTCGACGCCGCTGCGGGGGGCCGTCGGCTGGTCCTGCGCGAGCGCTTCGCGATCGACCTGCCGGCCGACGCGGACCCGGACGGCGCCGCCCGGATGCCGCTGGAGCGCCTGTCGGGGGTGTCCCGCCCCGACCTCCTGGTGATCAACGACGGTGACCTGAGCTACGCCAAGGTCCGGCTGGACGAGCGGTCCCGGCAGGCCGTCGCCGGGGCGTTGTCCACGATCGAGGACGGGCTGACCCGCGCCCTTCTCTGGAACACCGTGCGCGACATGGTCCGGGACGGCGAGCTGCCCACCACCGAGTTCGCGGCCCTCCTCGAAGCACATCTGCCCGCAGAGCCGGACGTCAGCGTCGTGGAGGCCATGCTCGTGTTCGGACGGCAGGTCGCCGACAGATACTCGACGCCGGCCGGGCGTCCGGCGTCCGTCGCCGCGCTCGCCCGCACCTGCCGGGAGATCCTCGGGCGAACCGCGGACGGATCCGCGCCGACGCTGCGCCTCGCCGCCGTACGCGAGCTGATCCGGTGCGCCGAGACCCCGGAGGCGCTCACCGAGCTCCAGGAGTGGCTGCGAGCGGAGCGGGTGCCCGGCGGCCCGCAGCTCGACCCGGACCTTCGCTGGAAGGCGCTGGTGCGGTTGTGCGCCCACGGAGCGGCCGGCGAGTCCGACATCGCGGCCGAGGTCGCACGCGACCCCAGCGCCACGGGCCAGGAGGGCGCCGCCCGATGCCGCGCCGCGCTTCCCGACCCGACGGCCCAAGAAGAGGCGTGGCAGCGGCTGTTCACCGAGGATGCCCTGTCGAACCGTCTGCTGACCGCGACCGCCCAGGGCTTCTGGCAGCCGGCCCGGGCTGAGCCCACGGCCGGGTTCGTCGAACGCTACTTCGCGGAGGTCCCGGCGGCGGGCCCGCGCGGTCCGGCGGTGGCCCGGGCGCTCGGCCGGGAACTGTTCCCCGCCCACGCCGCCACGCCGGCCACCGTACGGGCCGCCGAGAAGTGCCTGGAGCGTGCGGACCTGACCACCGCGCTGCGCCATGCGCTCGGCGATGGGCTCGACGACCTGCGCCGCGCGCTCCTGGTCCGGGGCGGCTGATCCCCGCCGCCCCGGCGAAGCTCCTGTCCTACTTGTCCTCGGCGCCGGCGGTCTGCTTGGACGTCGACCGTCGCGTGCCCGAGGAGGAGGAGCCGCCGTTCGAGCCGCCGCGACCGCCCGAGGACCGTCCGGAGGTCGAGGACTTCTTGGCACCGGAGGAGCGCCGCGTCCCCGACGACTTGGTCGCCGAGGACTTCTCCCCGGACGACTCGTCGGCGTCGGACGAGCCGGTCGAGCGGGAACGGGACCCGGTGGTCCTGCCGTTCTGCGAGGAGGTCCGCCGGCGCTTGTCACCGGTCTGCCGGTCGCTCTTCCGGCCGTCGCCGGTCCGCTTGCCGACACTCGCGGAGTCCTCCTGCGACGCGGCGACCTCACCGTCGTGGATCTCGCCGCGCCAGCCGTCGACGTCGCGGTCCGAGTGGAGCAGCGCCTGTGACATCACGTGCCGCCGGAAGTGCTTGAGCTCCAGCCGGGCCCGCCGCCCCTGGGCACGCCAGAGGTTCCCGGTCTTCTCCATCAATCCGTGCGGGTGGTACTCGAGTACGAGGAGGACCCTGGTCAGGTCCGAGGCCAGCTCGTGAAAGGTGACCGCGCCGTCCACGTATCCCTTGGCGCCGGTGGAGCGCCAGACGATCCGTTCGTCGGGAACCTGCTCGATGATGGTCGACTCCCAGGTGCGGGTGGACCAGAAGATCTTCGCCTTCCAGCGGACCTTCTCGTCGGCCGTCTGCTCGGTGCTCTCGACCTTCTTCATGAAGCTCGGGAACTCCTCGAAACGCGTCCACTTGTCGTAGACGAGCCGCCGGGGCGCGCCGATGTCGATCTCTTCGATGATGTTGGTGACTTTCGCCTTCGCGCCGGAGCCGCCGTTGCCGTTCTGGCCGCCCTTGCCGAGCACCTGCCCGCCGGCGTCCTTGAGCGCGGTGAGGCCTCCGGTGACCGCCGCCTTCGCCGACGCGCCACCGGATCCCAGTGACTTGGCCGCGCCGGAGGCGACCTTCGGCCCCAGGTCACCGCCGCGCCGAGCCTCCTTGGCGACCGTCTTGACCGTGCCCTCAATCTGCTTCGCGACGGGCTTGGCGATGCTCGCCGCGCCCTTCATCAGAAAACTCTTTCGCGCCGACCGCTCCGTCATCTTCGCATCCTCTCGTGTTTTCCCAGTCGCGTTCTGCCGGTTTGACACAGTTGCTTACCCGCGAAAATCCGTCACATTCGCATTGACCGCCGGCCGATAAAGACTCACGCGCCGCAATTCTTCGACCACGGGCGGTCAAGCAATAGGCACCAACACGCCTACCTGCGGATGCATAGGTCGCGCTGTCCGGGTACGACGGTGGGACGAGAGAGATGTCCCCCTGAAAAGAAGAGGCGCGACATGCGCAAGAACATTTCTGGGGCCGCAGTGGACAAGGCCGCCGAGTCCCGCCCGGACAAGAAGGTCGCCCAGTCCGCCGAGACCCTGAAGAGGGCGCCGAAGAAAGCGGCTCAGGAAACGGTCATGAAGGGCCTGCGGCTTCCCGTCGCCGGACGGCTGGTGCAGTCATTCGCGCTGGTCAGGTTGCTGCGACTGCTGCGCACGGTCATCGGTCTCATCGGTCCCCGTGCGCTGCCGGTGGCCGGCCTGATCCTCGCGGGATGGTTCGTCCGCCGGCTGCGGAGGAAGTGACTCCGTCGGCCGCTCCGCGTCCCTGACGACCGGCGTGGTCATGCCTTGGGCATGAGCGTGCGAGGCGGTGAGGCGTCCGGCGAGCCGTGCGGGGCGGTCAGGCCTCGGGCAGGAGGGTGCCGAGCGGCCCGAGGTCGAGGTTGAGGTCTTCCGCCGTCAGTCCGAAATGGTCCTTCAGCCGCTCCATGGCCTCATCGAGCCGCATCAGCGCCAGGCCGAGCTGCTCGACCTGCTCGTCGGTGAGGTTCTCGTCCTCGTCGACACGCCGGAGGGCCTGCTTCTCCATCAGCTGCCGGATCAATTCGATCACGGTCAGGACCAGTGCCGCGAGGTCGTGCTCGACGGTCTCCGGATCCGTCCGCAGCCGCTCAGTGAGGGACGATGTCATTGGATTCCTCTCGGACCGTGGTGATCAGTGCCCGCAGCGACACCCGGACGAGGTCGATCTCGGCTACGGAGATGACGAGGTCACCGACGATCACCACGCCGCCCGCCAGCAGCCGGTCCAGCAGGTCGACGAGGGCGACGCGCTCGGAGGACGGCACCCGGGGGTCATCGCGTACCGCGACGGCGCGCTCGACGTCCTGGCCGATGCTCATGTGGGGTCCAGTTCGGTGAACGAGTACGCGGGCCAGGGACCGGTGAGCTCGACGCGGACGCCGGGCAGCCGGGTCCGCAACTCGTCGACCGCGGCGGCGAAGGCGTCGGCCCCATCGTCGTCGAGCAGGTAGGCCACGTTGAGGATCATGGTCCCCTGGTGGCCGGAGAGGCGGGGATCCTGCGGCGGGTGCTGCCGGCTCGCCACCGCGTGCCGGGACAGCGTCGTGTGGATCTCCTGGCCCTGCTCGGCCAGCCGCCGGGAGGCGTCCTCCCGGCTCCGCTGCTGGAGCTTCCGGCGCCGCAGGTAGGCCATTCCGGGGCGTTCCTCGTCGGCACCGCCCGCGTCGGAAGGCTCCTGCGGCGACGCGTCCGCGCTCCCGTACGCCTTGACGCCCCACTCGGCCCGGCCGACGACGCGCCCGAGAACCTCGGTGAGCTCGTCCTGCCGCTCCCGCAGCAGTTCCCGTACGCGGTCGTCGTCCCGGTAGAGCGTCGCGATCCGCACTGGGGCCGTGGGCGCGGACCTGGCCACGGCGTCGACGACGCCGTGGTGGGCCCGGGCCGCAGCCTCCAGCCAGGGCAGGCTCTCGAGGTTGCGCCGCAGGGCCTCCTCCCCGAACTCCGCCAGGTCGACGGTGCTGACGAGCGCCGTGAACCCGTCCTCCGCGACGGCCCGCACGGGGCCCCCCGCCACGCCGGGAAGGTCGCGGAGAACCGCCGGGTCGAGGTCCTGCGCCACTCCGTAGAGGTAGACGCCGACGTCAGCCACGCTCGGCCTCCGCATCCTCCGGCGCCTTCCGGCCGCTCCGCGTGGGCTTACGGGCGCTCGTCGTGGTGTTCCGTCCGCGCTCGGCCGTCTTCCGGCCGTCGTCGGCGGACGACTCCACGGCAGGTGCTCCGTCGCCGGAGGACGCGCCGTCGCCGCCCTCCAGAGCGGCGAGTCGCTCACGCAGCCGTCGGTTCTCCTCCATCACCTCGTTCTGCTTGGACGAGAGCGTCGGGTCGTGTTCCCACCAGTCGATCCCCATCTCCTTCGCGCGGTCCACGGACGCGACCAGCAGCCGGATCTTGATCGTGAGCAGCTCGATGTCGAGCAGGTTCACGCGGATGTCACCGACCACGACGATCCCCTTGTCGAGGATCCGTTCGAGAATGTCGGCGAGGTTGGTCGACGGCGGCCCGCCCCTCTGAGAGGCGACGGAGCGCGAGCCGCCGGCCCACGTAACTTCGGTCATTGTTTTTCCCTATCGAACCGCCCGCGGTAGTAGCGGGAGGTTCTCCGGTATGAGAGCAGGTTGCCCCGATTGTCGAGTTCCGCCTCGTACACCGCGAGAATGTCGCTGGTGTCCGGAATCCGGCGGGACTCCACCATCTCAACGCCGACGCGCCAGCCGTCGTCGATCCGTTCCAGTCCGATGACGCCCTCGCTGTCCCGGCCCGTCATGTCGACGACGTGCTCGACGGCCTTCTGGGCGACCTTCTCCGGGGAGAGGTCCCCTCTGGTCCGGCCGTTCCCGCTCTGGGCGCTTCTGCTCTGGGCCACGGTCACCTACCTCCAGCGGGGCCCCTCGCCAGCAGGCTCACCAGTTCCTCCTCCTGGCGGGCGGCCTCCTCCTCGGTGATCTCGCCTGCGTCACGCGCCTCGGCCACCTCTTCCAGCAGGCGGACGATGCGCTGCGGGTCGTACAGCCGGCTTTCGGCCTGTTCCTGCACCTGCTCGGCCAGTCCTACGACCCCGCGCACCGGAGCCAGCGGCAGGAGCACCAGCCCGATGAAGAGACCCATCTCAGGCCTCCTGCCCCACGAAGTCGTACGGAGGCAGCGGCCCGGCGAGACGCAGGCGGATGCGCCCGGAGTTGTCCTCGCCGACCTCCTCGACGAGCTTCTCGAACGCCTCACGCTCCTGCCGGTCGACGAGGAAGCCGGCGTCGAGGATGTCGTCCTCGCGGGACAGCTCGTGCTGCGCGACCGCCGTGGCACGCGGGGCCAGGGCGTCGAGCAGACCCTGCCCGTCCTCCTCACGGCGGCGGGTGAAGCGCTGCGCGATCAGTTCTCCGAGTCGTACCCGGTCGTAGTAGGCGGCGTCCTCCGGGAGTTGCCGGATCCGCTCATTGAGCTCGGCGATCTCCGGCTCCTCCTGGACCATCTCGCGCAGCACGGCGTCCTCGACGTACCGCGCCTTGATGCGCACCTCGACGTGCCCGCGCAGCCGTTCGAGCTGCTCGACGAACGTGTCCTCGTTGGGGGTCAGCAACTCCTGGACGACGGCGTCCCGGTCGGCCAGCGCACCGCCGAATCGGAACGGCAGTACGGTCCCGCCGGCGTTGACCACCTGCTCCAGGACGCCCTGGTGGCTCATGAGGTCGTCACGCGTGCCCAGGGGCCGGTCCGCGGTGAAATCGCTCACGAGGGCGGCGCAGCGACCCTGCGCGACCAGGGAGACCTCCTGCCCGTCGATCCCCTTCAGCTCGCCGGGGAGCTCGACGTCGGCGTCGGTGACGCCGTAGACGTACTGGGCGGTCACGACTCCTCCTCGTCGTCATCGCTCTTACGGCGCGCTCCCGCCTTCTCCCGGCCCTGTCCTCGGCCGAGGGTGTCGCGGAGCGTCTCACCGGCACCGTGCAGCGCCCCCCTGGTCTTGCGCTTGGCGCCGCTCTCCGTGATCTGGCCGACGAGTTGGGGAAGGCCCGCGCTGGAGCCGTCGTTGGCGATGTCGAGGCGGTTGCACGCCTCGGCGAAGCGCAGATACGTGTCGACGCTGGCGATCACGACGCGTGCGTCGATGCGGAGGATCTCGATACCGATAAGGGACACCCGGACGAAGGCGTCGATGACGAGTCCCTTGTCAAGGATGAGTTCGACGACGTCCGCGAGACCGCCCCCGGAGGAAGAGCGTTCCACGGGACCGCGTTGGGCTATCTGCCCACTGCTCATGGTTCATCTCCTTCTTCGACGTTCCGGCCGGAACCGGTACCCATAGTCACCGGCCGGTGGTCAGCGGCTACCCGCACAAATCGCCCTCAAACAGACATCGAGTCTGCGGCGTCCGTAATGAAGGCCCAAGGTCACCGGGTGGATGCGCCGTTCGTTCGACGGAGCGGTACCGACTCAGTACGAGACGTAAAAATGTGGCGGGAAATACCCCACCAGATGTCACTGAGCGTTGACGGACGGCCACGATCCGGCAGCCGTTCCGGCTCTCGAAAAACCCGCAGGTTTCGCCGCAGTGGCGACTCGGGGGAAGATATCGGACAGTGCTCGGCCATTCCCGGATGGAGTAACGGATGACCGCCCTGCTGATCCTGCACCAGGACGACGACGTGGCCCTGGCCACCGAGGATCTCGCCGCGGGCGCGCCGGCCCGCGACGGCCTCGTCACCCGGAACGACGTGCCGCGCGGCCACAAGGTCGCCCTGCGCGACCTGCCAGCCGACGCCCCGGTGCGCAAGTACGGTCAGGTCATCGGCTTCACGACGCGCCCGGTCGTCGCCGGGGAGCACGTGCACGTCCACAACCTCGGCTTCCAGATGTTCGACCGGGAGTACGAGTACGGCGTGGACGTCCGCCCCGAGGACCGGGTGCCCGCCCCGGAGCGGGCGACCTTCGACGGGATCGTCCGGTCCGACGGCCGGGTGGCCACCCGCAACTACATCGGCATCCTCACCACCGTGAACTGCTCGGCGTCGACGGCCCGGCGGATCGCCGAGCGCTTCCGGCGGCAGGAGGGCCTGCCCGGGCTCCTGGACGCCTACCCGGCCGTGGACGGCGTGGTGGCGCTGACGCACACCCTCGGCTGCGGCATGGCCGGGGAGGGCAGTGAGGAGTTCGCCGTTCTGCGGCGCACCCTCACCGGGTACGCGCACCACCCGAACTTCGCCGGGTTCCTGGTGCTCGGCCTCGGCTGCGAGGTCAACCAGGTCCAGTCCCTGGTCGACGAGTGGCGGATCGGCGCCGAGACACCCGTCGTACCGATGACGATCCAGGAGTCGGGTGGCACCCGGGCCACGATCGCCGAAGGGGTCGCCCGGATCAAGGACATGCTGCCCGCCGCGAACGCCGTGCGACGGCAGCCCGTCCCCGCCTCCGAGCTCATCCTGGCGATGGAGTGCGGCGGCTCGGACGGCTACTCCGGCATCACCGCGAACCCGGCCCTCGGCGCGGCCGCGGACCTGCTGATCCGGCACGGCGGCACCGCGGTGTTCGGGGAGACGCCGGAGATCTACGGAGCCGAGCACCTGCTCGTCCGGCGGGCGGTCAGCCGTGAGGTGGGCGAGAAGCTCGCGCGCCGGATCCGCTGGTGGGAGGAGTACACCGCCAAGCACGGCGGCTCCATGGACAACAACCCCTCCCCCGGCAACAAGGTCGGCGGTCTGACCACCATCCTGGAGAAATCGCTGGGCGCGGCCGCGAAGGGCGGCCAGTCCAACCTCGCCGACGTCATCGAGTACGCCGAGCCCATCACCGCCAAGGGCCTGGTCTTCATGGACACGCCGGGCTACGACCCGGTCAACGCGACCGGGATGGTGGCCGGGGGCGCGCACGTGCTCTGCTTCACGACCGGCCGCGGATCGGTCTTCGGGTGCAAGCCGACGCCCAGCCTCAAGCTCGCCACGAACACGCCGCTGTACGAGCGGATGACCGACGACATGGACATCAACTGCGGCCTGATCGCCGACGGCGAGTGTGACGTCGCCGAGATGGGCCGCCGGATCTTCGACCTGATCCTGGCCACCGCGTCCGGTCGCCGCACCCGTAGCGAGGAACTCGGCTTCGGGGATGAGGAGTTCGTGCCCTGGCAACTCGGCGCGGTGATGTGACGCGGCCGAGGCCAGATCACTATTTCGCCACCGATCGCAAAAGCTCCTTGGTGCTTCCTTTACCTGTTCTGTACCTTTGCTGCTTCGATAAACCAGGTACAGGGCGGGGATCCATGGACTTCTCGACGTTCCAGGCGCAGCAGCGGCTGCTCATCCGCCAGCGCGTGCGGCTGATGGTCAACCAGTACGAAGTGCACACCCAGAACGCGGACGGCTCCGAGGGCGAGCTGGTCGCCTTCGCCCAGCAGAAGCGGATGGCGTTCAAGGAGCAGGTGACCTTCTACAGCGACGACCGCAAGGAGCAGCCGCTCTTCGGGTTCAAGGCCCGCAAGCGGATCGACCTCGCCGCGACGTACGACGTCACCGACCCGAGCGGGCAGCCGATCGGCAACTTCCGAAGGATTTCAAGGCCTCGCTCCTCGCCTCGACCTGGCACCTGGAGCAGCCGGGCCTCGGTGTGACGACCGGCTCGGAGCGCAGCAAGTTCGTCGCGATTCTGCGCCGCGTCTGGAACTTCGTCCCCTACGTGGAGAACCTGCCGTTCGCCTGGCCGTACCACTTCGACTTCGGCGCGAACGGGCAGGAGACGTTCGCGGTCGACAAGAAGTTCGCCCTGCGCGACCGGTACGTCGTCGACATCAAGGACCCGCGTCTGGACCGCCGCCTGGTCATCGCGCAGGCGGTCGCGCTCGACGCGCTGCAGCACCGCTGAGCGCCGAGCAGGCCCGGCGAATCCTCGCCGGGCCTTCGGCCCCGAGGTCCGGCCGGCCCTCACCGGCCGGACCTTCGGGTCAGCGGATGCTGACCGCCGCCGACAGAGGCAGGTTCCGCGAGGAGTCGCCGACCGCGATGATGTGGCGGCCGCCGACGGTCGTCCACCGCTGCGACGCGGTGTCCCAGACGGAGAACGCCCGGGCGTCCAGCCGGAACGTCACGTGCTTCGTCTGTCCCGGACGCAGCGTCACCTTGGCGAAGCCCTTGAGCTGCTTCGGCGGCTCGCCGGCCGAGGCCGGGGCCGTGACGTAGACCTGGGCCGCCTCGGCGCCCGTACGGGATCCGGTGTTGCGGACGTCCACGCCGACGGTCACCTGCCCGTGCCGGTCCGCCGACGGCGAGACCCTCAGGTGACCGAACGCGAAGTTCGTGTACGACAGGCCGTACCCGAAGGGGAACAGCGGCTGCTGGCCCTGCGCGTCGTACCAGCGGTAGCCGACCTCGAGCTTCTCCGAGTAGGTCACCGCGCCGTTCACACCCGGGTACCGGTCCGGCGTGCTCGTCGGCGTCTGTGCCTCGCTGCGCGGGAAGGTGACGGGCAGCTTGCCCGACGGGTTCACGTCACCGAACAGCAGCGCCGCCAGCGCGTTGCCGTCCTCCTCGCCCGGATACCAGGTCTCCAGGACGGCGGGGATGCTGTCGATCCAGGGCATCAGGACGGGCGCGCCGCTGTTGAGGACGACGATCGTGTGCGGGTTCGCCGCGACGACCGAGCGGACCAGCTGATCCTGGTCGGGGGACAGCGACAGGCTCGCCCGGCCGGTCCCCTCCTTCTCGACGTCACCCACGATGACGACCGCGACGTCCGAGGACCCGGCGAGCTTCGCCGCCGCGGCCGCGTCGGAACCGTCCGAACTCTGGACGGTGACGCCCGCGCCGACCCGCTTCTGGATGCCGTCGACCGGGCTGACGGTGTACAGCGGCTTGACGTGCGAGCTGCCGCCACCGCCCGGGTGCGCCACCTGCGCGTACGGCCCGACCACGGCGATCGAGTGCAGGCCGTTCGCCTTCAGCGGCAGGCTCGAGCCGGTGTTCTTCAGCAGCACGGCGGTCTGCTCGGCGACGGACCGCGCCACCGCTCCCCCGGCCGCCGCGTCGATCGGCGTGACCGTCCTCGGGTGGTCGAACAGCCCGGCGCGGATCTCGATGGCGAGGCGGCGCACGATCATCGTGTCCAGCTGCTGCATGCTCACCTTGCCGTCGAGGACGGCCTGCTTGAGCTCCTCGTCGTACGGGCCGTGGTCCCGCAGCTCCAGGTCCTGCCCGGCGTCGGCCGAGCCCACCGCGGTGTGCGTGGCGCTGGCGTCGGACTGCACGAAGCCGCGGAAGCCCCACTGGCCGCGCAGCACGTCCGTCAGCAGGTGCTTGTTCTCGCACATGAATGAGCCGTTGACCGCTGGGTAGGCGCACATCACCGAGGCGACGTGCCCCTCCTTCACCGCCGCCTCGAACGCCGGCAGGTGGATCTCGTGGAGGGTACGGTCGTCGACCTGCTCGTTGATGGTCTTGCGGTTGGTCTCCTGGTCATTGGCGGTGTAGTGCTTCACCTCGGCCAGCACGCCCTGGCTCTGGATGGCGCGGATGTTCGCCACGGCGAGCCGGGACGCGAGGTAGGGGTCCTCGCCGTAGTTCTCGAACGCCCGGCCGTTCTGGTAGACGCGCACCATGTTGACGTCGGGCGCCTCCAGCAGGCTGTGACCGACGTTCTGCGTCTCCCGGCCCTCGACGATGCCGTACTGGCGGGCCAGTTCCGGGTCGAATCCGGCGGCGAGGGCGACGGGCGCGGGCAGCGCCGTGGCATCGGGCTGCGTCCCCACCGCGCCGGTGCCGACGCCGGCCGCGCCGTTGCTGATCAGGAAGTCGGGGATGCCGAGCCGGGAAATACCGGGCACCAGCCGCGAGATCCCACCGGCGCCCTTGCTGGTGGTGTGCGTCTGGGAGATCTTCTCGTCGAGCGTCATCTGGGCGACGAGTGCCGCGGCACGCTGCTCTGGCGACGGGGTCGGTGCCCGTCCGGCCATGGCGGCCGGTGCGACGGCGAGCGGCCCGATCAGGGCGGCCGCCGCCGCTATCGCGGTGGGCAGGCGTCTCAATGGTCCTCCTAGGAGGGTCTGCCGAGAGCCACGGCGGGGACGCGCACCGGGTGCGCCGTTCGCGCCGGCGGGACTCGAGAGGTCAGGGGCTGGGACACACCAAAACACCAAGACATCGGATGGGTCAAGACTCTCGGCGATCAGCACAGCGCCACGTGAAGCTCACCAAAAGGTGATGATTTCCGCTGCTCCGCCAGGAGAATCCCATCCTCCGGACGCCTCACTACGAAGATTCATCGGATGTCTCTGCGGTCATCTGCCCGTGCTCTCCAGGGAGCGCAGGACCGCGGCGACGCGTCCTGGACCTGGGCCGCGCGACGGTGCCGCGAGAGAGTGCCCCGTTTCTGCGCCCGTCGATCCGGCGAACCTTCGCTGACGGGAGATCGTTGACGGGGTAACGGTGGCACTCCTACCCTGCTACCGACCGGTCGGTATGTCCTCGGAAGGGCCGCGATGTTCGCCAGCACGATGCAGGACTTCCCCCTCACCGTTCCCGCCATCCTGCGGCACGGCGCCCGTGTCTACGGCGGGAGCCAATGCGTGACCTGGACCG